>CALGVD010000057.1 GCA_937920275.1 uncultured Pseudomonadota bacterium | reverse complement strand
ACATCCAGCGACAGCCGCCCGTGATCGACGAACCCTGCCGCACGCTTGCTCGGAAACAGCGAGGCGCTGTACCGCTCGAACGCGGCGCGCTCGGCGGGGGTCGCGAGATCCGCCTTGGCGAGCGCCAACACATCGGCGATCTCCGCGCTCGCCCGCGCAAGTTCCGCACGCTCATCGAGCGCGCTCGTCGGCGATGAAGGGGTCTCCGGCGGCAGCGCCGCAGCGTCCACCAACCCCAGCACGCCCTCGAGCACGAGGCGTCCGGCGGCTTGGTGTGCGAGCAGTTCCTCGACGATGCCTGCGGGGTGACCGATACCCGAGGGTTCCACCAGGATGCGCGCCGGTGGGTTGCCCTCGGGCGCGAGCAGTTCCTGCAGCGTGCGGCGGAAATCCGCCTCACCCGCACAGCAGAGACATCCGCCCGGCACCAACCGCACATCGTAGGCACCCTGCGCCGCAGCGGCGACCGTCAGCGCGTCGATGCCGGCGTCGGTGAATTCATTGAGCAGCACGACCCACCGCTTGTCGGGCGGCTTGTCGGCCATCAGATGCGCGAGGATCGTCGTCTTGCCGCAGCCGAGCGGGCCGGTGACGACCCAGACGGGGACCGGGCCGCTCACCGGTCGCTCACCGGGTCGGTGCGCCGCCGCCGTCGTAGCCGACGAGCGCACCGTAGAGCTCGGGACGGCGGTCGCGGAACAGCCCCCAACTCGCACGCTGCAGCGCGAGCGCATCGAGATCGAAGGTCGCCGTGAGCACCGCATCGCCCTCGTCGCCGGCCTCGGCCACCTTGGCGCCGGTGGCATCGGCGATGAAGGACGAACCGTAGAAGCGGATGAAGAGACCGTCCGGATCCTGCAACGAACGCTCGAGCCCCCAACGGTTCGAGGCGACCAAGGGCATCATGTTCGCCGCGGCGTGCCCTTGCTGCACGCGCTGCCAGTGACCGCGGGAATCGACGGGCGGCGCCGGGGGCGGCTCGCTGCCGATCGCCGTCGGATAGAGCAAGATCTCTGCGCCCATGAGCGCCATCGCACGCGCGCACTCCGGGAACCATTGGTCCCAACAGATGCCCACACCGATGCGCCCGAAGCGCGTGTCCCAGACCCGGAAACCCGTGTCGCCCGGACTGAAGTAGTGCTTCTCCTGATAGCCGGGGCCGTTCGGGATGTGCGCCTTCCGATAGAGGCCGAGCACCGTACCGTCGGCGTCGACCATCGCGACGCTGTTGAAGTACGCGTGACCCGCAGGCTCGTAGAAGCTGACCGGCAGCACCACGCCGAGCTCGCGCGCGAGGTCACGGAAGCGCTGCAGCGCCGGGTTCGTCTCGACGGGGGTCGCAAGCGCCGTGTGCCGTGCGTCCTGCTCCACACAAAAATAGGGGGTCTCGAAGAGTTCCTGCACCAGCACCACCTGTGCGCCCCGCGCGGCCGCCTCACGCACCAGGCGTTCGGCAGCGGCGATGTTGGCGGCGGCATCCCAGCCGCAGGCGAACTGCGTCGCGGCGACGGTGACCTCGCGCGGTCTTCGTCCGAGATGGGGCGGCATCGGCGCAGCAGCGCTCATGGTCGGTCTCCTTGCAACAGACGGGTGATGCGGATCGCGGTCTCGAGGGCGCGCAGGCCGTCTTCGCCGCCCACCACCGGCGCGCGACCCGTGGCGATGCAATCGAGGAACGAACGGATCTCGGCGCGCAGCGCATCGCCCTGCTCGAAGCTGCGCTCATCGATCGCGACCGGCAGTCCGCCCGGCGCAGGCGGTGTCGCCTGCTTGCGGATCAATGTGAGGATGCGCTGCTGCAGGTCGATGGAGAGATAGGCGTCGTCGCGGAACACGCGCAGCTTGCGCTCCATCTTCAGGCTGACGCGGCTCGCGGTGACATTGGCGACACAGCCGCCCTCGAACCGCAGGCGGGCGTTGGCGATGTCCACCGCGCCCGAGAACACCGGCGTGCCGACCGCGTCGATCGACTCGATGGGGCGACCGACGATGCTCTGCACGATGTCGATGTCGTGGATCATGAGATCGAGCACCACATTGACATCGGTACCGCGCTCTTTGAACGGCGCGAGGCGCTGGCACTCGATGAAGCGTGCGCCGGCGAGCTCGGACTCGGCGGCGACGATCGCCGGGTTGAAGCGCTCGAGATGCCCGACCTGCAGGATCCGGCCGCAGCGCGCCGCGATCGTGATCAGCTCGCGCGCCTGCGCGACGGTCTCGGTGATGGGCTTCTCGACCAGCACATGCGCGCCCGCCTCGAGGAAGTCCCGCGCGATCGCGAAATGCGCCGGGGTGGTCGTGACCACGCTGACCGCGTCCACCTTGCCGAGGAGTTCCCGATGGTCGGCGACCGCCGTGGTGCCTAGCTCGAGCGCCAAAGCCTCGCGGGCTTCGGGCCGGGGATCCGCGACCGCGACCAAGCGACAACCCGCCTCGGAGGCATATTTCTGCGCGTGGAAGCGGCCGAGGTATCCCGCGCCGACCACTGCTGCTCGGATGTCTTCCATGCCTTATTATGCACCGATGCCTGTCACGAACGCCGATGCTGACCCCACCCGCCGCCTGCCCGGCGGCATGAAGCTCTATGCCGTCGCGATCTTCGTCGGCCTGTTCATCGTACCCCCGCTCATCTGGCTCACCGGCCGCGCCTTGTTCGGCCCCTATGCCAACGGCGGGCTGTTCTCGCTGTGGGGCGATTTCTTCGGCGAGCTGGCCCGCGGCGCACGCTCGGCGTGGGTCGTCGCCCTCGCCCCCTGCGCGCTGCTCGCCCTGCTCCAAGGCGCCGTCGCGCTGTCGCGCAGGTTGCGCTGACCGCCGAACGCGGAGCCCGGACGGTCAGGTCCACCCCGCTCAGGGCGCCGCGAACGACCTCTCGCGCGCCGCGCGGAACTCGCTCGTCGGGTACCACTGCGGGAACCGCTTCTCGCCTGCGAGGCGGTTACCCACCGCGTAGAGCAGTTCGAGGTCCTCGAGGCTGCCACGCAGATCGGTCCCGGGCCGCCATTCATCCGAGGGCTTGTGATAATCGCGAAGTGTGAACTCGGCCTGCTTGGCCCGCGCCCACTCCACGCCGTTCTCGCGATCCTCGATGCCCATCTTGAAATAGAGCGCCGGGACGCCGACCTTGGCGAAGTTGAAATGATCCGATCGGTAGAAGAACCCCTTCTCCGGCGTCGGCTCCTCGCGCAGGACGCGGTCCTGGGTCTTGGCAGCCGCGGCCAGATACTCCTCGAGTTCGGAGGCTCCGAAGCCGATCACCGACACATCGCGCGTCGGCCCACCCCAGGACATCGCGTCCATGTTGAGGGCGGCGACCGTCTGGCGCAGCGGGAACACCGGGTTGGCGGCGTAATAGGCCGACCCGAGCAGCCCGCTCTCCTCTAAGGTGAGCCCGAGGAACACCACCGAGCGTTCCGGCCGACGCGGTGACTCTGCGAAGGCTTTCGCGATCGCCAACAGCCCCGCCGTGCCGCTCGCATTGTCGAGCGCACCATTGAAGATGTTGTCGCCGCTGCGTCCGAGCGAGCGTCCGAGGTGGTCCCAATGCGCCATGTAGACGACGACCTCGTCGGGGCGCTTGCTGCCGGGGATCATCGCCAACACATTGGAGGACGACGCGCGCCGGATCGCGTTGCGCAAACGGCCGCCTGCGCGTTGGCGCAGTTCGATGGGCTTGAAGCCCGGCCGGCTCGCCGCCTGCACGAGATCTGCGTAGGTCAGCCCGTTCGCCTGCAAGAGTGCCTCGCCCGCAGCGCGGGTGACCCAACCCTCGATGGCGATGCGCCCAGCGTTGCCGTCCGGTGAGGCGGTGTCGAGTTGCGGTCCCATCCAACTGTTCTGCACGGTGTCCCAGGGATACGCGGCAGGCTCATCGTCGTGGATGATGATCGCCGCGGACGCCCCTTGGCGGGCGGCCTCCTCGAACTTGTAGGTCCAGCGGCCGTAGTAGGTCATGGCGCGGCCCCGGAACAGTTTCTCGTCGCCGGTGGCGAAGCCCGGGTCGTTGATGAGGATCACCGCGGTCTTGCCGCGCATGTCGACGCCGGCGTAATCGTTCCAGCCCGCCTCGGGCGCGACCACACCGTGTCCCACGAACACCAAGGGGCTCTCCGACAGCGAAACCTCCGGCGCCACGCGCTTGGTCCAGATGACCATGTCCTTGCCATAGGCGAGCGACGCCTCGCCGAGACGCAGCTCCGCGTCGGAACCGGCGGTGATCTCGACGATCGGGACCTCTTGCGTCCACGCCCCGCGGTTGCCGGGCTGCAGACCCAGTTTCTTGAACTCGCTGACGAGGTACTCGACGGTCTTGCGCTCGCCGGCGGTGCCGGGCTTGCGACCCTCGAACTCGTCGCTCGCGAGCGTGACGATGTGGCGTTCGTACTCGGCGGCCGAGATCGCGACGGGTGGTGCCGCAGTCGGCGCGGCGGCGCAGCCTGCCAACAAAACCGGAACCCAGAGGGCCCACAGAAGGTCAGAAGATTTCATGGTCATTTCCCATCCGGCCAATACCACCAAAGGAACACTGCGATGAGCCCGAACAACAGCCCCTGGACGGGGCGCCGCCAACGGGCCGCCCGCAACTCACCGACGAAGGCGACCCCGCCGAGCACCGCCAGGAAGGCCGACCCTGCCAATGCACTGAGCAAGGGCGGGAACTCCTCGCCGATGCGGTCGGCGTACTCGGGCAGGAACATGAACACGACGAGCGTGAGCACGAGGGCCACGGTGATCGAAACCGCGGAGCCCATCACGATACCGAGCAGCATGGCAAGCGGATGCATCTGTCTACGCGCCCCTGTGAGGAGTCATGAGATGGGGGCGGCACTTGAAGGCGCCCCCTCATCCCACTAGTCTGTACCGAGTCTACCCGAATGAAGAACCGCATGACCCATTCGACCCGTCCCGCCCTGCTCGTCGGCGCCGTCGCCCTCGTGGCGTTCGTCACGATCGCTGGGGGGTCCGCCCGACTGACCGCCAGCACCTCGCCGCTGCCACCCGGGGCGATCGCGCCGGGTGAACGCGAGCGGATGATCGCCCGGCAGGTCGGGGCGCTGCTGCAGGACGCCCACTACAGCCGCATCCGGATCGACGATGCCCTCTCGCCCCGGGTCATGGACAAATTCCTCGAGAGCATGGATGGGCAGCGGGCCTACTTCCTTGCGAGCGATATCGAAGAGTTCGCGCCGCTGCGCCTGCGCTTCGACGACATGATCCGCACCGGCGACATCGAACCCGCCTACGCGATGTTTGCGCGCTACCAACAGCGCAACCGCGAACGCATCCAGCATGCGCTCGCGCTGCTCGGCACCGAGCCCGACTTCACCCTGCGCGAGAGCTACGCCTTCGACCGCGAAGGCGCCGCTTGGCCGACCACGACCGCCGAGCTCGACGAGATCTGGCGCCAGCGCGTCAAGAACGATGCGCTCTCGTTGCTGCTGGCCGGCAAAAGCTGGACGGAAGCGCGTGACACGCTGCGCACGCGCTACGAGCGTGTGCTCAAGCGGGTCGACCAGATCAAGCCCGAGGAGGTGTTCGAGACCTACCTCAACGCCTACGCCCGGGCCTTCGACCCGCACTCCAACTACTTCTCGCCGCGCAAAAGCGAGGAGTACAAGATCCAGATGAGCCTCAACTACGAAGGCATCGGCGCCTCGTTGCAGCTCATCGACGATCACGTGACGATCATGAACCTGATCGAAGGCGGCCCTGCGGCCGCCGACGGCAAGCTGAAGGCGAGCGACCGGATCACCGCGGTCGGACAAGGCACCGAGGGCAGCTTCACCGATGTGGTCGGTTGGCGCATCGACGATGTCGTGCAACTGATCCGCGGCAAGGGCGACACCACGGTGCGCCTGCAGATTTTGCCCGCCGGCGCAGCGCCGGGGACCGCCGAGACGGTCGTCGCGCTGGTGCGCGGCAAGGTGACCCTCGAAGCCCAGGCCGCGCAGCGCGAACTGAAGACCATCAAGCGCGGCGATCGCGATTACCGTGTCGGCATCATCAACGTCCCGGGCTTCTATTCCGACTACGACGGTCAGCGCGCCGGCGACGCCGACTATCGCAGCACCACCCGCGATGTGCGCCGCCTGATCGAGGAACTCAAGGCCGAGAAGATCGACGGTCTCGTCATCGACCTGCGCGGCAACGGCGGCGGTTTCCTGCCGGAATCCCAATCGCTCACGGGATTGTTCGTCGACCAAGGGCCGGTGGTGCAGGTCCAGTTCGCCAACGGCACGAAAGAGGTCCTCGACGACACCGTAGAAGGCACCGTCTACGACGGTCCGTTGGTCGTGCTCATCGACCGTTTCAGCGCCTCGGCTTCGGAGATCTTCGCCGGCGCCATCCAGGACTACCGCCGCGGCGTGGTGGTCGGCCAGCGCAGCTTCGGCAAGGGCACGGTGCAGAACCTGGTCCCGCTGCAGCGCTGGAGCAGCAAGCCCGTCAACGGCCAGCTCACCGTGACCATCGCCAAGTTCTACCGCGTCACCGGCGAGAGCACGCAGCATCGCGGTGTCGAGCCCGATGTCACCCTCGCCTCACCGATCAGCCTGACGGATGTCGGGGAGAGCGCCCTGCCTGACGCACTGCCCTGGGATCGCATCGCCGCAGCGCCCTTCATTCCAGAGCCCCCGCTGCCGTCGGTAGCACTGCTCGCCTACGAAGAACGCGCACGCCAAGAAGGCGACGCCGACTATCGTTGGTTGGTGGAAGACATCGATGTCCTCGACCAGCAACGCAGCCTGAAGGCGATCTCGCTGAACCTCGAAGAGCGCCGCGCGGAACGCACCCGTCTCGAGACCGAGCGTCTGGCGCGCGAGAATGCACGCCGCGCATCGCGCGCCGAACCGCCGCTCGCCGCCTTCAGCGACATCGATGGCGCCAAGTTCCCCGATGTACAGCTCGACCAATCCGCGCAGGTGATGGTCGACATGCTCGAGAAGGGCAACGCGATGATGGCCTCACCGAAACCCGCACCGGGCAAGACCGCGCGCAACGGCGCGCCGCGGACGATCACCGACCCGCGCTGAGGCCGGCGAGGGTCGAGTCGAGGGTCGGACGAGGGTCAGGGGGCTGCGTCAGGCCCGAAGAGACGGTGGCCGCGATCGAGACAGTACTCGAGCCATTTGTTCAGCATCATGTTGCGGGCCCAACGCTCATCGAGCGCCGGGCCTGCTGCGGCTCGCCAATCACGCAGGACCGGGTGATCGTGGCGCGGCGCCCAACCGCGGACTTCGACCAGCCGAGCATCGTGATAGACACACAGCAGCATGTCGGGCGCGCTCGGCGTGTCGTGCTCGGCGCCGAAGAGATAGGTGAGCTCGAGTTGCGTGGTGTACGGCGAGCGCTCAAGCACGCGCAGCTCGAGATCGCAATCATCGACCACCCGCGAGCGTCGTTGATCGGCGAGCGAGCGCAGATCGCCCGCCAGCCGCTCGAGGCGCAGGTGGTTGCTGTCATAAAGGGCCATGAGCGCCGCAAAGCTGCCGGGTCGGCCGCGCCAGCTCGCCGGCAGACGGCCATCGTCCGCGGCCAGTCCCGACAGCACTTCCCAAGGCGACCTTTCGCGCAGATCGATCATCGTCCGACTATACCCGAGCCTCACGGCCGTACACGACGCTCGATCCCGGTCGCTTCGAGGATGCGCGCAGAGATCTCCTCGATGGAGCACTCGGTGGTGTCGAGGCTCGCGATACCGTGGCGCTGGAACAGCGACTCGGCAGCGCGGGTCTCGAACTGCACCTGCGCCGTCGATGCGTAGCGGCTGCCGGGCCGCCGCTCCTGACGGATCTGCTGCAGGCGGGAAGGCGCGATGCGCAGGCCATAGAGCTTCTGACGGTGCGCCTGCAGCGCTTGGGGGAGCCGGTTCGACTCGATGTCCTCGTCGGTCAACGGATAGTTGGCGGCGAACACACCGTATTGCATCGCAAGATAGAGACAGGTCGGGGTCTTACCGGAGCGCGATACCCCGACCAGCACCACATCGGCGCGGCCGTAGTCGCGGTTCGAGCCGTCGTCGTTGGCGAGCGCGTAGTTCGTGGCATCGATGCGCGTCGCATAGGCTGCGGAGTCGGCCATGCCGTGGGCGCGCCCCGCGCTGTGGCTCGACCGCGTGCCGAGCTCGCGCTCCATGGGCCCGACGAAGGCATCGAAGAAATCAAGGAACAGCGCATCGCTGCGCTTGAAGACCTCGCGGATCTCATCCTGCACCAGCGTGCCGAAGATGATCGGCCGCAGACCGCTCTCCGCGCCTGCCGCGTGGATCTTGCGTAAGGCCTCTTCCGCCTTGTCAATGCTGGAGACAAATGGCAAAGTCGCGGCCCTGATCTCAAGGCCCTCGAATTGTGTCAGGAGGCTGTGCCCCATGGTCTCCGCCGTCACGCCGGTCTGGTCCGATACGAAGAACACCGCCCTGGCTGTCACCTTCCCTCTCCCTTGCCGGGGCTGAACGCCCTGCACCGAGTCTTCCACCCACACCCGCTGACGGCAAGCCCCATCCACCCGCATCCGCCATCCCTCGCCTCCGTCACCCTGAGGATCCGCCCGTGAGCGCACTCGTCCTTCCCTTCGAGCAGGTCTCCATGCGCGATGTCGAGACGGTCGGCGGCAAGAACGCCTCGCTCGGTGAATTGATCGGCGCACTGACACGGCTCGGCGTGAAGGTGCCGGGCGGCTTCGCCACCACGGCAGCGGCCTACCGCGCGCTGCTCGCGCGCGACGGCCTCGACCTGCGCATCCGCGATGAACTCGCCACGCTCGACATCGACGACATCGCCCGTCTCACAGAGACCGGCGCACGCATCCGCGGGTGGATCATGGACGCCCCGCTCCCGCCGGGTCTCGAACAGGCGGTGCTCGAGTGCTACGGCGGCTTGGGCGCCGATGTCGCGGTCGCGGTCCGCTCCTCGGCGACCGCCGAAGACCTGCCGGACGCCTCGTTCGCCGGTCAGCAAGAGACCTTCCTCAATGTCCAAGGCGGGCCCGCGGTGATCGCGGCGATGAAGAAGGTCTTCGCCTCGCTTTTCAATGATCGCGCGATCGCCTACCGCGTCCACCAAGGTTACGACCACTCCCAAGTGGCGTTGTCCGCCGGCATCCAACGCATGGTCCGCTCCGATCTCGGCGCGAGCGGCGTGATGTTCACGCTCGACACCGACTCCGGGTTCCGCGACGCCGTGTTCATCACGGCCTCTTGGGGGCTCGGCGAGACCGTGGTGCAAGGCGCCGTGAACCCGGACGAGTTCTACCTCTACAAACCCGCCCTGCGCGCCGGTCGTCGCGCGGTGCTGCGGCGCAACCTCGGCGCCAAGGCCATCAAGATGGTCTACGGCGAACCGGGCGCTGCGGAACGCGTCCGAACGGTGGAGGTGCCCGCTGCAGAACGCGACCGTTTCTGCCTCACAGACGGCGATCTCGTAGAGCTCGCACGCCAAGCGCTCGTCATCGAGGACCATTACGGACGCCCCATGGACATCGAATGGGGCAAAGACGGCGGGACGGGTGAGCTTTTCATCCTGCAAGCGCGTCCCGAGACCGTCCAGAGCCGCGCAGGCCGGACGCTGCTGCGCTACACCTTGCAGCAACGCTCCAAGGTGCTGATCGAAGGCCGCAGCATCGGTCAGCGGATCGGCGCCGGTCCCTGCCGCATCATCAACGACCCGTCGCAGATGGCGCGCGTCCAACCCGGCGATGTGTTGGTCGCCGACATGACCGACCCGGACTGGGAGCCGGTGATGAAGCGCGCAGCGGCGATCGTCACCAACCGCGGTGGCCGCACCTGCCACGCGGCGATCATCGCGCGCGAGCTCGGCATCCCCGCGGTGGTCGGATGCGGCGATGCCACGCGCGTGCTGCGCGAGGGACAGCCGGTCACGGTGTCCTGCGCCGAGGGCGACACCGGTTACGTCTACGACGGCGCGCTCGATTTCGAGCGCCAGCAGGTCGAGCTCGATGCGCTGCCGCCGGCACCGGTGAAGATCATGATGAACGTGGGCAACCCGGACCGCGCCTTCGATTTCGCGGCGCTGCCGCATTGCGGCGTCGGTCTCGCCCGTCTCGAGTTCATCATCAACCGGATGATCGGCGTGCACCCGCGTGCGGTGCTCGACTTCGACAAGCTCGATGTCGGTCTCCGGGCGCAGATCCGCGCGCAGATGGCCGGATACGACGATCCGGTCGGGTTCTATGTGGACAAGCTCGCCGAGGGCATCGCACAGATCGCTGCCGCCTTCGCGCCGCACCCGGTGATCGTCCGCCTCTCGGACTTCAAGTCCAACGAGTACGCGAACCTGATCGGTGGCCGCCTCTACGAACCCGTCGAGGAGAACCCGATGCTCGGCTTCCGCGGCGCCGCGCGGTATGTGGACCCGTCGTTCCGGCCCTGCTTCGAGCTCGAGTGCCGCGCCCTGCGGCGCGTCCGCGAAGAGATGGGCCTCGACCATGTGCAGGTCATGGTGCCGTTCGTGCGCACCCTCGACGAGGCGCGCGAGGTCACGGCACTGCTGGCGGCGAACGGGCTCGGTCGCGGCGTGAACGGCCTCAAGGTGGTGATGATGTGCGAACTGCCCTCGAACGCGGTGCTCGCCGCCGAGTTCCTGCAGTTCTTCGATGGCATGTCGATCGGCTCCAACGACATGACCCAACTGACGCTCGGCGTCGACCGCGATTCAGGGATCGTCGCCAAGCACTTCGACGAACGCGATCCGGCGGTCAAGGCGATGCTCTCGATGGCGATCCGCGCCTGCCGCGACGCGGGGAAGTATGTGGGTATCTGCGGTCAGGGACCGTCCGACCACCCCGACCTCGCGCGCTGGCTGGTCGAGCAGGGCATCGACAGCCTGTCGCTCAACCCGGACACCGTGGTCGAGACCTGGCTGATGCTCTCCCGGATGACGCCGCGCGCCTAGATCCACCGTTCCGTCGTCAATCGTTCCGCGGACTGCGTCCTGCCAGGAACGGACAGGCCGACAGGTCGACATTGCCGCCCGACAACACGATCCCGACCGAATCGCCCGACGCGCCCAAGCGACCCTCGAGCAGCGCCGCGATCGGCACCGCCGAGGACGGCTCGATGAGCAGGCGCACATCCTCGAGCAACACCCGCATCGCCGCGATGATGGCCGGCTCGGACACGGTCAAGACCTCATCGACCGAGGCACGGAAGATCGCAAAAGGTCGGGCGCCGATCGAACCCCGCAGACCATCCGCGATGGTCGGCGGTGAACCGCTCCACCCGAGCCGCTGGCCGCCATGGAACGACTGCGCCGCATCATCCGCAGCGGCCGGCTCGACACCGACCACACGGCAGCCGGGCGCCAAGCCGCGCACCACGAGCGCACAGCCGGCCAGAAGCCCGCCGCCCCCCACAGGCGCCGCGAAGACCTCGAGCTGCGGCTGTTCGGTCAACAATTCCAACGCGGCGGTCCCCTGCCCCGCGATCACGCGCGAGTCGTCAAAAGGATGCACCACCGCCGCACCGGTCTCTTGCACGAGCGTCGCGAGCATCGCCTCGCGCGGCGCCAACCCCGGCTCACAGCGATGAAGTTCGCCGCTCTCGGCGAGGATGGCGGCCAACTTCACGGGCGACGCATCGTGCGGCGTGACCACGAGGCAACGCCAGCCGAGCAGCCTTGCCGCACGCGCGAGCGCCGCGCCGTGGTTGCCGGAAGAGTGTGTGGCGACGACCCGCGTCCGCCGTCCGGCGACCGCTTCGTCCTCCAGCGCCAGCAGCGCATGGGTCGCGCCGCGGTACTTGAACGCCCCGGCGTGCTGCAGGTTCTCGCACTTGAGGAACACCTTCCGATCGCAGCGTTCGTCCAAGCGATCGGAGCGGAGAACCGGTGTGCGTACGACCCGCCCTTGTAGGCGCGCGGCTGCAGCGACCACCTGAGGGAAATCCGGAAGGTCGGTGGGCGGTGACCCGGTGGCCACCGCGGCGAGTCTCAGCATGCGCCGCGGGTGCCGAGGTTGAAGAGGTGATCGCGGTAGTGCTGCAGTTCGCGCACGGAGTCGCGGATGTCCTCGAGCGCGAGATGGCTGCTTTCTTTGGTGACGCCCTCGGCGACCCCTGGTGCCCAACGGCGCGCGAGTTCCTTCACGGTGCTGACATCGAGGTTGCGGTAGTGGAAGAACGCCTCGAGCGTCGGCATCAGACGCGCCATGAAACGCCGGTCTTGGCAGATGCTGTTGCCGCACATGGGTGAGGCCCCTTTGACGACATGCTGCGCCAGGAACTCGAGCGTCGCGGCTTCGGCGGCGGCGAGCGTCACCCGGCTCTCGCGCACCCGCGCGAGCAGACCCGAGCCGCCGTGCTGGCGTTGGTTCCAATCGTCCATGCGCGCGAGCGTGGCCTCGTCCTGGTGGATCGCGAACACCGGCCCCTCGGCGATCAGACGCAGCGAGGAATCGGTGACGAGGGTGGCGATCTCGATGATCGTGTCGGACTGCGGCAGCAGACCGGTCATCTCCAGATCGATCCAGATGAGGGCGTCGCGACTCGGCAAGGCTTCAGGCATGGACTCCACCGCTGCAGGGGGCCCCGCTCTTGTACGGCGCCGGTTGTGGACGAGTCTAGCAGAGGATAGAGTCGCCATCGGTCAGACAGTCAGGCGGCAGCAGTGGAGTTCGAGGCACAGGTGATCGCAGCGTTCGGGCGCCATCTGCAGGTGCGCGACGACGCCGGTGTCTGCCACGAAGCACGCCCCTTCGGACGCCGCATGCAGGCGGTCTGTGGGGATCGCGTCCGTTGCCGATCCGATGCCGCCTACGGCGAGGTCCACGCCATCGAGGTGCTGCCGCGGACCTCGCTGCTGCAGCGCTCGACCTTGCGCGGCGGCGCCGAACCGGTGGTCGCCAACATCGACCTGCTGGTGGTGGTGGTCGCCCCGCAGCCTGAGCCCGACCTGTTCGTCGTCGATCGATATCTTTGTGCGGCGAGCTCCGCCGGCCTCGCGGGCTTGGTGGTGCTCAATAAATCCGACCTGCCGGGCGCCGCGCCGACCGCCGCCGCCCTCGAGACCTACCGCGCCGCGGGCTATGACACCTTGACCTGCAGCACGGCGACGGGCGCCGGGATGGCCGCACTCGAGGCGGCGCTCAACATCCACCGCAGCGTGTTCGTCGGCCAGTCGGGTGTCGGGAAATCTTCGTTGATCGCGCGGCTCGTGCCGCAGGCGACCGTGGCGGTCGGGGCGCTCGATCGGGCCGCCGAAGGACGCCACACGACGACCGCTGCGCGCGCCTACGACCTCGCACCGTCCGGTCAGTTGCTCGATTCACCCGGGGTGCGCGATTTCGCGCCCGCCATCGGTGCGCTCGATCCGCGCAGCCTCGGCTTCCCCGAAGTCGAACGGCTCGCGGTCGAGTGCCGCTTCCAGGATTGCCGGCACCTGCGTGAGCCGGGCTGCGCCGTCCTCGCAGCGACCGAGAGCGGCGCCCTAGACCCCCGGCGCTACGAGAGCTATCGGCGGTTGCGCCGGCTCTATGAAGAACTGCAAGCCGCCGCCTCGCCGGGCGGACGACGCGCCCCGCGCCGGGGCGGAGGTCACTGACCGAGCGACAGTCGACCGGCTAGCGCGTGCGCGAGCGTGCCGCCATCGATGTACTCGAGTTCGCCGCCGATCGGGACACCGTGCGCGATCCGCGTCGCGCGCAGGCCGCGGGCGCGGGTGAGTTCCGAGAGGAAGTGCGCGGTCGCCTCGCCCTCGACCGTGGGATTGGTGGCGAGGATGACCTCCTGCACGAGGCCTTCGCTCAACAGGGCCTCGAGTTCGCCGACGCCGAGCTGCTCGGGGCCGATGCCATCGAGCGGCGAGAGATGCCCCATCAACACGAAGTAGCGCCCCCGATAGCCGCCCGATTGTTCGATGGCGACCACATCCGCCGGCGATTCGACCACGCACAAGAGCGAGGCGTCACGCTGCGGGGACTCGCAGACCGCACAGAGCTCCGCTTCGGTGAACATCCGGCAGCACCGGCAACGACCGACATTCGTGAGCGCATGGTCGATCCCCTCGGCGAGCCGACGCGCCCCTTCCCGGCCATCCTGCAGAAGGTGGAAGGCCATGCGTTGCGCGGTCTTCGGACCGACGCCGGGCAGCGTGCGCAGCGCATCGATCAGCCGCGCCACCGACGGGGCATGCTTCATCAGAACGGCATCTTCATGCCCGGCGGCAGACGCATGCCGGACATCGCAGCAGACATGAGCTGCTGGCTCTCGCTCTCGATGCGCCGCACGGCATCGTTGATCGCCGCGGCGATCAGGTCTTCCAACATCTCGCGGTCTTCGCCCACCACCGCCGGCTCGATCTGCACGCGGCGGACCTCGTGCTTGCCGGTCATGGTGACCTTGACCATGCCACCACCGGACTCGCCGGTGACCTCGAGGCGCGCGACCTCCTCTTGAGCTTTCTGCATGTTGCGCTGCAGGGCTTCCGCCTGCTTCATCATGTTGCCAAAACCGCCGGACATCAGGTCTACCTCAGGTGGGACGGATGGAATCGGGTTTGATCGTGGCGCCGAACTTGTCGCGGAACGCGCGGACCGTCGGATCCTCCTCGAGCGAGCGGCGTGCCGCCGCGAGACGCGCTTCGGCGTCGCGATCTTGGGCGCGCGCCGGCGTGTCCGGCTCGGACTGCGCGATGCCGATCTCGACCTTGACGGTCTCGCCCAGATGGCGCGTCAGCGCTTGGGCGAGCTTCTCCACGAGCGCCGTCGTGCGCAAGGTCTGTTGAGCTGGGTCTAGAGAGAGGCGGACCACCGCACCATCGCGCCCCGCATAGGCGCAATGCGAAGCGAGTTGGCGCACGGCGCCGCCGATCTCGAGCTGCGCGAGCGTGGCAGACCAATCATCGAGGGTGCTGCGTGCGACGACGGGGCGTGCTTTTGCGCCACCGCCCGCCACTGCCCCCGCCCCCGCAGGCCCAGCCGCCGCCGCCACCGGCGCAGCAGGCGCCGCCGCGCTTGCGACGGGCCCCGGCCGGAACGCGAGCATCCGCAGCAGCGTCATCTCGAACCCCGAGCGCGCATCGGGCGCCCAGGCGAGATCGCGCCGGCCGAGGATCGCGGTCTGGTAGTAGAGCTGGACATCTTCGGGGGTGATGCGGGCGGCCAGATCCGCCAGCAATGTGGACGGATAGAGATCATCCCCTTCATACGCGGGCAAGGCCTGGCGCAACGCGACCCGCACCAGCAAGGTCGCGAGTGCATCGAGCACTTCGCCGTGATCGGGCGACCACTCCTCGAGGCTCTTCGCGTAATCGAGCAAGGGAGCCGGGTCGCCCTCGGCGAGCAGCCCCGCGAGCCGCGCCACCTGCCGGCGATCGACCGTCGCAAGCATCGCCCGGGCCTCATCTTCGGCGACCTTACCGCCGCCGAAGGCGAGCAGTTGATCGAGCAAGGAGAGACCATCGCGCATGCTGCCGTCGGCGGCCTCGGCGACGAGCTGCACCGCCGCGTCGTCGAAGGCGATGCCCTCCGCGCCGAGGATGGTCTTGATGCGCGCGCTGATCAGCGGCACGGAGAGGCGCTTGAGGTTGAACTGCAGGCAGCGCGAGAGCACCGTGACCGGCAGCTTCTGCGGGTCGGTGGTCGCGAGCAGGAACTTCACATGCGGCGGCGGTTCTTCGAGCGTCTTCAGCAGCGCGTTGAAGGAGTGCGCCGAGAGCATGTGGACTTCGTCGATGAGGTAGACCTTGTACCGGCCGCGGGTGGGCGCGTACTGCACGTTCTCGAGCAGCTCGCGCGTGTCGTCGACCTTGGTGCGCGAGGCCGCATCGACTTCGATGAGATCGACGAACCGGCCTTCATCGACCTCGCGACAGGTGGCGCATTCCCCGCAAGGGGCAGGTCCCGCCGACACTTCGCAATTGAGGCACTTGGCGAGGATGCGCGCGATGGTGGTCTTGCCCACGCCGCGGGTGCCGGTGAAGAGGAAGGCGTGATGGACGCGGTTGGTGGCGAGCGCGTTGGAGAGCGCCTGCAGCACATGCTCCTGGCCGGTGAGCTCCTCGAAGCGCTTGGGGCGCCATTTACGGGCGAGTGCGGTGTAGCTCATCGCGTGGGGGCTCGGTGGACGAGACTCAAGTGGGAGGCGGCCCGCACCAGCCTGACTCCGGCGCCCGACCGCACCGCGACCGTTGCTCCCTTCCGGGCCTGGCGGAATTGACGGCTGGTCGTCGCGGAGGGACCGATGCGGGACACCATGGAACCAATGCGACTCTGGATGTTACCAGACGGTCACTTCATCGTCGGCATGACGAAGCTCGCACCCTCGCGGGTCGCCCCAGGCCACCGGGTGGTCACGGTCTTGAGGCGGCTGTAGAACCTCACCCCCTCGGGGCCGTGGACATGGTGGTCGCCGAAGAGCGAGGCCTTCCAGCCGCCGAAGCTGTGGAAGGCCATCGGTACCGGGATCGGCACATTGATGCCGACCATGCCGACCTGGATGCGCTGCGCGAAATCGCGCGCCACGCTGCCGTCGGCGGTGAAGATGGAGGTGCCGTTGCCGAACTCGTGGGCGTTGATGAGCCGCACGGCGCCCGCGTAGTCGTCCACGCGCGCGATGCAGAGCACCGGCCCGAAGATCTCCTCGCGGTAGATGGCCATCTGCGGCTGCACGCGATCGAAGAGCGAGGCGCCGATGTAGAAGCCGTCCTCGAAGCCCGCGCGGTCCATGCGGAAGCCGCGGCCGTCCACCACGAGCTCTGCGCCCTCGACGATGCCGCGGTCGATGCAGCCGCGCACGCGCTCGAGGTGGACGCGCGTGACGAGCGGCCCCATCTCGGCAGCCGCATCGGTGCCCGGGCCGATCTTGAGCGTCGCGAGGCGCTTCACGAGCCGCTCGCGCAGGCCTTCCGCGGTGCGCTCACCCACCGGCACCGCGACCGAGATCGCCATGCAGCGCTCGCCCGCCGAGCCATACGCCGCGCCCATCAGCGCATCGGCGACGGCATCGAGGTCGGCGTCCGGCATGACGACCATGTGGTTCTTGGCGCCCCCGAGCGCCTGCACGCGTTTGCCTTGGGCGGCACCGGTCGCGTAGATGTGGCGCGCGATGGGCGTCGAGCCGACGAAGCTCAGCGCATCGACCCCGGGGTGTGCGAGCAGCGCCTCCACGGCTTCCTTGTCGCCTTGCAATACATTGAACACGCCCGGCGGAAAGCCCGCTTTCGCGACGAGCTCGGCGATGAAGAGCGACGCCGAGGGGTCGCGCTCCGAGGGCTTCAGGATGAAGGTGTTGCCGCAGGCGAGCGCCACCGGGAACATCCACATCGGCACCATGGCCGGGAAGTTGAACGGGGTGATGCCGACGGCGACGCCGATCGGCTGACGCACCGCGTGGCTGTCGATGCCCACGCCGATGTTCTCGGTGATCTCGCCTTTCAGGAGCTGCGGTGCACCGCAGGCGAACTCGACCACCTCGAGACCGCGCGTCACCTCGCCGCGGGCGTCGGAGATGACCTTGCCGTGCTCGGCGCTGATGATCTCGGCGAGCGCTTGGGCATGGGTCTCGATGAGATCGCGCAGGCGGTTCAGGAGCCGCGCGCGGTGCAGCGGCGGCGTCGCCGCCCAAGCCGGGAACGCGGCGCGGGCGGCCGCGACGGCGTCGTCGACCAGGGCGGCGTTCGCGAGTTGGACTTCGGCGGTCTGGGCGCCGGTCGCGGGGTTGAACACCGGCGCGGTACGGCCGCCTTGGACCTCGACGGATTGGCCGCCGATGACATGAGATATCTGTTTCAAGGTGTTGTTTCTTCTATGAATTATTCGTCGCGATGCCGCGACTGCAGAACCCCCCACGCCGGGTCGTAGCGGAAGGTGTCACGGCCGCGGCGCGTCTGGTCCCATGCGCCGACGCGCTGCCCGTTCATCCAGACGATGAGTTGCATGCGCGATCACCAGGTCACGGTCGGCGGCGAAGGCTCCCTGACCGCCGAGTCGGCTACGGCACGCGGCCGCAGCGCGATGTCGACGCCGAGCGCCGCCAGGATCGTCATGAGCTGGCGCACGCTGACCACTGCGGGGTTCGCCTCGATGTCCGCGATGCGCGCCTGAGTGACGCCGAGGCGCGCGGCGAGGTCGCGCTGGGTCAGCTTCCGGGCGCGGCGCAGGGCGCGAATATGCGGGCCGAGCTGCTCGGGAAGTTGGAGGGTCAGGTCGTACACCCATACAGAATACAACCCTGAAGTTATCAACGCAATTTATAACTTCGAAGTTGTTATGAGGAGGCGTCGACGCTGCCTTCCTTCGTACCGATCCCGAGATACTCGCTCAACGCCCTCACCACCACCTCGTTCAAGGCCGCCCCGTCGCGGGTCGCACGCAGCGCCGCCGCGCGATGCAGCGCAGGCGGCACGCGAACGTTGAAGAGGCCCTTGAACGGACGCTGCGGTTCCTTGCCGAGCGCGGCGCAGGTCTCGATGTAGTCGTCCACCGCCGCCTCGAACTCGCGCTGCAACCGATCGGGCGTGCGCGACTCGTAGGTCACGAGGTCGTCGATGAAGAGAATGCGGCCGCGGCAAACCCGCCGCGCGAGGTCGACCTCGGCGGTGCCTTCGTAGCCTTTACAGTGCATCAGGTCCATTGCGTCACTTGAGAAATCCATACGCCTTGAGGTGCCGCACGACATCGACGATGCAGGCTTTGTCGACCATCGGGCGGGGGTGCGGCTCGTGGACAACCGCGCCAAGGCTTTCTGGTGCTTGGACACGGATCATCGCCGACCGAAGTTGATAGTAACTGAAATATAGTTACAGAAAAAGACTCCGCCAGTGTTCTGCGGATGATCCATGGCACCCACCCTGAGGAGACCGGCCAGGTACCGATGCTAGCCCGCGCCCTCTGGATGCCGGATGCGCCAAATCTGGCGGGAAGAGGCAGATTCGCCGTCCACTCGCCTCCGCCTCGTACACGGCCCGCGAGCGCCGCGGCGCCTCACCCCGGCGCGAGCAGCGTGAACTGCCCGCGCGGCAGCAGCCGGCGGAAGTCGCGGTCGAAGCTCACGAGGTGCTCGCCGGCCTGCGAGACCGCGGCCGACAACCATGCGTCGGGGAGATCGTTGGCAGTGAGCCGCCGATCGAGGCACACGGCGCGCAGCGTCGGCCACTCGGGGCCGACGGCGGCGAGATGCACACCGGGCGACGCGACGAGCGCATCGACGAAGGCGACGGCGTCCTCGATGGGCGTCGCCTGTCGGAACACCTTAGGACTGGTGACGAGCCGCAGGACACTGACCAGCACCATCGGCATCAGCGTGAACACGCCTCCGGCCGCTGCAGCGCCCAACGCCTCTTCGAGCCACCGGCTTGCGACGGCGTGATGCGGATGGTCGAGGCGCGACGCGGCGACCAGGACGTTCACATCAGGCGTCATCGTCCGCGGCCTCGAGAAGCGAGCGGTTGCTGAGCGGGTCGACACCCGCGACCAGACCGCCGCGACCCTTGAACACCGGCAGCCGGACCCGCGATCGCGGCGTGGCGGCGGTCTCCACGCGCAAGCGCAGCTGCAAACCTTCCTCGATGAGGCGCGTGAGGCTCGTACGCTGGCGCGCCGCGAGTGCTTTGGCCTCGATGAGGAGCTGGTCGTTGAGGTCGAGGGTGGTCTTCACGAGCCAATGATACAGATTTCTGTATCGTAGTGAAAACGTGCGCAACCCCGGCTTTTGACGGCGTTCCATGATGGGCTACATCTTCCAGACGTCCGACCGCCGGGACAACGCACGAAACCAAGGGAAAATCGAGAAAAACCCCCTCCATCCCGGTGGGAGCCCCCTCCCCGTCTCACTTTTTGAGCCCGCGGGGTGTTCAGATACGGCTTGGCCCTCCCACGGGCCGGGGGATTTCACCGAATTGCGGCCCCGGGCGCTCCGCCCATTCCGCTAAAGAGGAGACAGACCATGTCCGTCGACAAGCCCGGCATCGACCTCGGCTACCGGCCGCAGAGCTACTTCTGGCCGATCACCCACGACACCCACCTCATCGGTGCCATCAAGGGCGAGCGGCGCCGCAAGGCGATCCGCGCCGCCTTCGATGCCGACCGGGTGACGCCGCTCGACGAGCTCTACGCCACCCCGACGCTCAGCGAAGCCGACCGGCGCGCGCTCGGGCGTCTGCACCCCTCGTTCATGGGCGGCGAGTACCTCCCGGACCGGCGGGAGACCGAGGTGGAGATCGCGCGTATCAACATCGACTCGACCACGGGCGATGTGACGAGCGTCTACGCCAAGGCGGGCAAGGACCGCATCCTCTACCGCGTCGTCGACGAGTACGACGGCGACACGCTGACCGAGAAGCGCACCCGCAGCTCGAAGCGGCCGCTGTCGCTCGGTGAGCTTATCGAGTTCTTTCTGGGCGCGTGGCCGCTGAAGGAAGTGCTCGAGATGAACGAACTCGACCGGGAGGGGGCGCAGGACTTCACGCGGCCGTCATCGGAGTTCTATCCGCAGTTCGAGGCGGCGATACGGGCGAGGATCGATGGGTGGTATCCGGAAGAGGAACAGCCGGAGGATGAAGACGAGTGATGGGGGGCGCCCGGACCGGTGCGGGTATCGGTCAATCCGTTGCGTTCGTGCAGATATGCCGGATTTGCGGACTCGCCTGCCCGAGGACCTGCAGGCGAGCCCCTGGCCGCGTAGCTGTCGCGCCGTATGTACCAGGTACTGACGAGGTACTAACGCGTTCACAGCGCGCCGCCGCCGCCGGCCTACACAGTGCGCCGCCGCCGGCCTAGCCATCGCGCTGCGCCTAGGGTGCTATTGGCTTGTCGAGCGCCGCTTGATCATGCGTGTTGCCCCGTCTCGTCCCCGTCCATCGTCAGGGGTCACCCACCGCCCTCGCGATGTCCGTCTCCGCGAAGTCCGAGCCCTTGAAGAGCAGCGGCAGCCCCCGCACCTTGGCGAGCGCGTAGCCGAACAGGTCGCCGAAATTGAGCGACGCCGGATGCCCGTTGCCCTTGCCGAAGGCGACGAACGCGGCATAGGCCGCCTCCATCTCGGCAGCGCCGGGCGGGACGATCTCGAAGCACGGCAGCCGCAAGAGGTCATCGACCAGCACCACCGCGCGTTGACCGCGCCGGGCGTGCACCACCATGCGCGTCTCGACCACCGTGACGCTGCTGACCAAGGTGCGCTCCGCGCGTTCGATCGCTGCGACGAAGGCGTCGCGCTCCGGCTCCGCGAACACGATCGCGAGGATCGCAGAGGTGTCGGCGACGATCACGCCGGCAGCCCGTGCTCGTCCCAGGGCAAGGGGTCGGTGGCATCGGGCCGGTCGGGGATGCGGTCGAGCTGCGCCAGCAGCGCCGCCATCCGGGCGGACCCTTCGCCGGGCGCGGCGAGTTCTTTCAGCATCCGGTCGACCGCCTGCTCGACGGCCGCCGTCTTGCTGAGACCGGTGCGTCGCGCCAGTCGCTCGACCTTACTGACGACGCTCGGGTTGGCGATCTGCAGTGCCATGTCGAATCCCCGGATGTTTATTTCACTATGTTCAATATACATAACCATCACCGTGCTTGTCAGCGATGACGACATAACCATCACCGTGCTTGTCAGCGATGACGCTTGTGGCGACGCGTGACGACCCTGACCCACGCGTATTTACGAGACAATGCAAATGCATTACTATCCCGTTCAACCCTACCGCCACGCACAAATGCCCGCCATGGCCGCCAAACTCGAAGCCGAGTCCACGCTGACCGACCGATACCAGACCACGGTGCCCGAGACGGTGCGCCGCGCGCTCAAGCTCGGTAAACGCGACAAGATCCACTACACCATCCGCCCCGGCGGTGAGGTGGTGCTGACCCGGGCCGCACCCGCTGACGGCGATGACCCCGTGCTCGGCCAGTTCCTCGGCTTCCTCGCCGCCGACCTCGCACGCAACCCGCAGCGGCTGCAGACGATCGACGCGGGTCTCGCCCGACGGCTCCGGTCGCTCGCCGCCGAGGTCGAGGTCGATCTCGACGCCGCCCTCTCGGCCGACGATGAATGACCGCCGGCACGCCAGCGCCCCTGGTCGTCCACGGCTGGACGATCTTCGCCCATCCACTCTTCCTCGCGCAGTTGGAGGCGCTCGCGGCTGAGGTCGAGGCGCTGCGACGCAAGGACCCCGCGGGCTACACCAAAAAAAACGCCAGCAAGCGCCTCGCTGCGATCAGCAAGCTGGCCTTCGATGTCATCCCGCAGGATCCGGCTCGACCGGAGTACCGCCAAGGCGGTGCGCTCGGCGACGGATACCGTCACTGGTTCCGTGCGAAGTTCTTCCAACAATATCGTCTGTTCTTCCGCTATCACGCGTCGAGCAAGGTCATCGTCTACGCGTGGGTGAACGACGAAGATACCAAACGCGCGTACCACAGCCGCGATGATGCTTACCGCATCTTCCGCCGGATGCTGGAGAGCGGTCACCCACCTGATGACTGGGATGAACTCATCGCCGAGGCCTCGCCGAAGAAGCGACCTTAAGCCAGGGTGGAGACCTCCGCCGCGCGCTCGAGCAGCTCGCGCGTGCCGGGCACCCTGTCCGGCCGACCGATACCGGGCTGCTCCTGGAGCAGTGCGACTGCCTGTATCACCCGTGCCTCGTCGCCGGCGTTGGTCACGCTCTCGAACAGACGAACGTCTGGCGTCACTCGGTGCGACTCCGAGCCTATCGCTGGGGCCGCTGACACGTCGACCTTGTCAGCAAGCCTGCTTGCCGGTTTCGGCGATGCACTGGTTTTGCATCGAATTGAAAGCGTCCATGTCGTTACACGCGCCTGCTTCGGCCATCCGCTTGCGGATCTCGAGTTGCCTGGCATTGGTGTAAGGAATTTCGATGGTTTTCTGCTCACCGGGGCCGCAACTGAAGGTGTGGCTGTACCTCTGGACCGGCCCGTCGCTGCCTGCGACCCCGCTATTCTGCCCAACAGCACCCGTACCTCCGGATCCCGCGCCATAGGCCGCCGACGGAGAAGCGGCATCGAGCCGTGCCCCGAAGCTGTTGGCCGAGGCTTGGGCCGCCATGGCATCGGAGGCATCGCCGGTTTCCACCGCCTTACCGATGTCGCCGAAGGTGCTGGCCATTTCGAGCGCCTGGTTGGCATCAAGGCCCATCTCCACGCCGATCGCCGCGCCGGCGACGATGCCAAGCACCGCGCCGAAGAATCCGCTGCTTTGGCTTTTCTGCTGCTCGGCCCTTTGCCGCTCAATCTGCGCGATGCGTTCCTGCTCCGCGCGCCGCGCGGCCTCCTCCCGCGCAAGGCGTGCCGCCTCGGCCCGACGCCGCGCTTCTTCCCGTTCCCGAAGGATGCGCTGCTCTTCCTGGTAACTCGCCTGGGCCCTCTGCAGTTGCCCATCCACGAGCGTGGAGAAACCGCCCGAGGGCACATGCCGGTCCTGGCCCTGCGGCCTCGGAGCCTCCTGGAGGAACCCGGCAAGGCGCGAATTGGACGCGCCCGCCGGCGGGCTTTCGGGGGCTTCACCGGCCGACGCAGGACGGGCTGCCTCGCTCGGAGCAGGCGTTGTCGAGCCACCCGACGCAAGGAATCCCGCCAACCGCGACGGACGTGGCGACGCATCCGGCCCGGCCGATCCCGTTGAACTCCCGTCGCGACGAACGACCACGGTGTATCGCAACTGCGGATTGAGGGTTTCGCAGTGGGCTACAACGCCCTCGGCGGGTACCCGCATCGATGCATGCGCGGTGGTGTCACCCCCGTCCGTGACGCGGTATCCGCCACGCCACTCCAAAACCGTGTGATTCTCGAAGACCCCACAGATCTTCGAGCGACCGCGCCCCGCGATGTCCATGCCCACCTCGCGGATCTCGACGCGGACCCACAGCCCCTGCATCGGCACGGGTTGCGAGATCTGCCCCGCGCTGTGATCCGCGAGATCGAAGGTGCGGGTCTCGGGTGGCTCGCGAGACGGCTCCGAGCGCCCCATCGCTTCCGTCGACACGCCGGTGGCGACAAGGAGCAACAGGGCGAGGCGCGACAAGACGCCCGGCTTATCCATGGAGCGTCGATGCCGGTCGAACCCCGCGCCGTCGGGACGACCGTCCATGGCCAAGCACCGGCGCTGCATCACGTCGAACACGTTCATCACTTCGCCTCCTGCTGCAGCGGCCGCAGCATCTGGATCGCCTGCGTGTAGCTGGCGCCCGTGCTCCCGGCCTCGTTGAGGTACTGGTTCAATGCCGCCAACGCGGCGCGCGGCTTGCCCGCCGCGCGAAGACCCGCAGCGCGGTGGTAGATCAACTCGCGCCTCGCCTCGACCGGCAGTCGATCCGCGTGGCCCAAGACCTCCAAGGCGCACAGATTCGCGAGGAAGGCCGGATAGTCCTGCCGGGTCAGCACTTCGATGATCTGCGCCTCCAGCAGGTCCGCCTGGATCTGGGGCGTGAGCGCCGCCGCGCCGCCGCGGCCGCCCAGGGGCGACAGCACGGCATCAAGCCGCGCCGCGGCTTCCGTCGAACCTGAAGCCACCGCTTTACGAAGACGTTCGCCACCGGCCGCGCAGTCCTGCCGGCCGCCGTCGCCCGACAGCATTGCAGACGCCAATTCGAGATTGGCCAATCCATGGCCACCGTCCGCAGCTTTGGTGAGCCACTGCGTTGCCAGGGTGTCGTTGCGCGCCGTCCCCCGGCCCTCGCGGTAGGCGAAGGCCAAGCTGTGCATCGCTTCGACATCGCCGCGCTGGGCCGCCGCAAGGTTCGCACTCAACGCCGCCTGATCGCTTGCCTGTTTCTCCGCGGCATCGACCCAGACCTTCACGGTGCCATCGGGGACAGCCGTAACAAGAGACGTTCCCTCCGGGGCGAACCCGACCCCGGCCGCGACTCGGGACGTGACCGATTCGGGCAACGCAATGAAGGAGCCAGGCGCCACTTCCAGCCGGATCGCCCCTGCTGCCGCGCCCTGCGCCGGAAGCGCGCCGATCAGACGTCCGCTGCCGGCATCCCATATGCGGACGCTTCCATCCACGGAGGCCGTCGCGATCCGCGCGCCGTCGGCACTGAAGGACAGGCTCGTGGCCGCACCTTCTCCCGGACCGATGGCCCTCACCTGCCGCCCGGTCGTCACGTCCCATAGCGTGGCCGTCGACGCCGGCCGACCGGACGAGTCCGGGCCGCCGCGATTCGCGGTGAGGAACTGTGTGCCGTCCGGGCTGAAGATGCCCGCGTTGAAACCGGCATCCTTCACCTTGACCTGGGAAACGCGGCGGCCGCTGGCCACGTCCCACACCTCGGCGATCGCGTCGACGCCGCCCCCAAACAGCCCCGTCATCAGGGAGACCGTGGTGAGAACCTGCGTCCCGTCGGGGCTGAGCGCAACGGCGCTCGCGGCGGCGACCTTGATCTCCTGCAAGACATTCCCGCTCTCGACGTCCCAAACGTGCACTCGGACCAGAAAGTTCTCGCCGATGGCTGCGACGCGACGCCCATCCTTCGACAAGGCGACGCCCCCAATCCCCCTGTTCTCGGGAACCGGAAGCCGCCGCACTTCCCGGTCGGTGGCGACGTCGACGACCACGATGTAGCGCTGGCCGGCTTCGATGGTGCCGAGGACAAGACGGGATCTGTCCCCGGAGAGGTTCCAGATCGGGTACCAGCCGGCCTCGCGTGCATTCAGCCGCCGGAGTTCCTTGCCCGTCACCGCGTCGCGGATGCTGAAACTCGTCTGCCCCGCCTTTGGCTCGGCGACGAGCAACTCGCGCCCCCCGGAGACCAACGCCGCGCCCCACGGCGTGGCGCCTTCGATCCGGATCGACGTTTCCGGCTGATACGCCTCCAAGGGATCGGGCGGACTTGCGATGGCGACGGAACATGGCGCCAGCGCCACAAAGAGAGAAATGAATGCTGGACGCAACAGGCTTCGGCTTGGAGAAATCGTCATGGATCATCCTTGTTCGTGGATAACGGGGCTGCTGATCAGCGGGATCTCCAAAAGCGTCGGCGACGTTGCAGCAGACACGCCCCGCGCCTTGCTATGTCGGCCCTCGACAGACCCACGCCGACGTCCTAGCCCCTCACACCAAACGACGCATCGCGGCTCTTGGGCGGCATCAGCACGCCACCACACCGCACCTCCGCAAGCCCAGATCCCGCGACCCCCGACGTCGATCTAATCTTGCGTTCGATCTTGGCGACCACGGTGGTTTCGTCAGCCCCTATTTCCCACGTGTAAGTGCGGAAAGCGCATGAACCAAGCCGCCGGTCCATGTAGCCGACAGCGACACAGCTATTCATGGGGACATCGTCGATCCAGACATGGCCGACGCCAGCCGCTTTTGCGTCGGCCGTCACTGCGGCACGCCGCTGGCGAGAATCAGCGCCCGGAACGGCCTCGAGCGTGTAAGCAGCCCGATAGGGGAAGCTGCGGCAGGCCTCCGCATCGTGCGACCAGATCAACATGGGCTTCTGTGCCGATGCCTGAGCCGGCAGCGATAGCGCCACCAGAATCAATAGCCAGTTCCTCATCCTACCCCCCTTCAAGGTTATCGAACTGAGAAAAGAGAATAGGAATTTCAAACGCCGTCAGCAAGGCCTGTAGAGGCCCGGGAACTGGGGCGAACGGCGCCGCAGCGCGATCCGCGCCACCTTCGATGCCGAGTCTCTCCCCCACCCGGAGCGACGCCGACCGCCGCACGCTCGGGCGCCTGCACCCCTCGTTCATGGGCGGCGAGTACCTGCCCGACCGGCGAGCAAGCACCGGATCCTCTACCGCGTCGTCGACGAGTACGGCGGCGAGCGCGGACACGCCCGCGATCACTGCGCGCCGCCGCCGCCGGCCTAGCCATCGCGCTGCGCCTCGGGTGCTATTGGCTTGTCGAGCGCCGCTTGATCATGCGTGTTGCCCCGTCTCGTCCCCGTCCATCGTCAGGGGTCACCCACCGCCCTCGCGATGTCCGTCTCCGCGAAGTCCGAGCCCTTGAAGAGCAGCGGCAGCCCCCGCACCTTGGCGAGCGCGTAGCCGAACAGGTCGCCGAAATTGAGCGACGCCGGATGCCCGTTGCCCTTGCCGAAGGCGACGAACGCGGCATAGGCCGCCTCCATCTCGGCAGCGCCGGGCGGGACGATCTCGAAGCACGGCAGCCGCAAGAGGTCATCGACCAGCACCACCGCGCGTTGACCGCGCCGGGCGTGCACCACCATGCGCGTCTCGACCACCGTGACGCTGCTGACCAAGGTGCGCTCCGCGCGTTCGATCGCTGCGACGAAGGCGTCGCGCTCCGGCTCCGCGAACACGATCGCGAGGATCGCAGAGGTGTCGGCGACGATCACGCCGGCAGCCCGTGCTCGTCCCAGGGCAAGGGGTCGGTGGCATCGGGCCGGTCGGGGATGCGGTCGAGCTGCGCCAGCAGCGCCGCCATCCGGGCGGACCCTTCGCCGGGCGCGGCGAGTTCTTTCAGCATCCGGTCGACCGCCTGCTCGACGGCCGCCGTCTTGCTGAGACCGGTGCGTCGCGCCAGTCGCTCGACCTTACTGACGACGCTCGGGTTGGCGATCTGCAGTGCCATGTCGAATCCCCGGATGTTTATTTCACTATGTTCAATATACATCACCATCGCCCCGCTTGTCAGCGCCTCTTAAAAGGCTCCATAAGTTACGGCGACAGCCTTCGGGGAACCACCGCTCAATCCGGTGTCTTCATGCAGATTTGGCGCCTTGCCGACATCTTCGGGTGGCACGCGATTGCCGCCGTCGGTGCATTGCGCCATGAGCAACGCATCTGAGCGAGGTCGCCATCGGGGTTTGGCATTCCCTATGACTTCCCTCAGCGCCCGAACACCGCGAGCACGAGGTGCACCACCAGCGCGATCAGCGCGATGCTGGACAGCACGAACAGCAGGAACCGTACCGGGATGCGGTTCCACAGCGCCTGCACCAACGAGTGGACGATGCGCAGGCCGACATAGGCCCAGCCGAGCATGGCGTTCAGTCCGTCGCCCTGACCGATCATCGCCAGCGACAGCGCCACCGCATAGAACACGGTCGGCGCCTCGTGGAGGTGGTTGTAGTTGTGCGCGATCCACTGGACCTTGCCGGGCAGCAGGTCATCCAGCGCTCTGCCGGTCCCGCCGGTCAGGTTGCCGACATCGATCCTGGCCTTCTTCATCGCCGGCACGCGGGTGAAGTACATCCAAAGAAACATCACCATGGTCCACGCCGCGAGCACCGCGACCGGCTTCAGGATTTCCATTCCGATCATTTTTCTCTCCTTATCGCGGCAAGGCTCGTCCGCAGCGAAAACGTCCCTTCCCCTACCCCAACCCAATGCATCTTCGAGCCAGCGGCGTGGCTTCGGATCAGGATTGGGTCAGGCTCAATCCATTGCCATCAGGGTCGTGGAAGAAAGACAACTTCGCCTTGCCATCGGGCGAGGTCCAGATGCCCTTCTCGTCCTGCCCGAAGCCCGGGTAGATGATCATCTTCACGCCCTTCGCCGCGAGCGCATCGATCGCGGCGTCGATGTCGGGCACCTGCCAACCGAGCACCGTGTGGGGGTGCGGCGTGTGATCCTCGATGGGCGTGATGCGCAGCCTGATGCCGTTCAGGTCGATGGCGGTCCCGAAGGGATCCTCGGCCGTCACGCTGAAGCCAAGAACATCCCGATAGAACGCCTTCGACCGCTCTCGATCGCGCGTGTGGATGAATGTGATGACCTTAGACCCTGCTGCAATCGTCACTAACGACCTCCATAGCCACGCGCAGCGCTCAGATGTCTCGGCGTGGCCAATTCTTCCATCATACCAGCCCCCGGGCACTCCGCTCGACGAGTACGACGGCGACACGCGCGGAGGTCGACTTTACAGCGACTACTCCGGGAAACGGTCGAACTTCGGCAGGTTTGCCATTTCTAAAGTCCAACCCAATTGCTCTGCCGCTTGCACTTGTAAGCGCGGCGTCAGAGCTTCGGGATTGTCCAATGTGCAGGTCTGGATGTCGACCAACCCCGGCAACGCCTCTTCGTTCACATAGTAAAGACCAGTCCCGCACCGCGCGCAAAAATAGCGGGCGGCGTGGGTTGACGACATATAAGTCTTTATGTCGCCACTAAATTCAAAATCAGAGGATGAGAAAGCTGCCCAGCTGACAAAAGGCGCACCTGCACATCTTCTGCAGTCGTCGCAATGGCAGACGGAAACATGCTGCGGCGTGCCACTAGCCTTATAGCGTGAAGCGCCGCAATGGCATCCGCCTTCATAGACCATGCTCTTTCTCCTTCAAATTTCCAGAAAGTTGCTTTTCCATTACTGTCTGCAGCCGACGCGCGACTATATCTTCGACGGTCGCGTTCACGTCGACAGCAATCCGCGCTATCGCGTCGATGGCGTCGTCAGTGAAATCCAGCGACACTTCTTCCGTTGCCATCAGGGCTTTGTATTGCTGCGGCAAATTCGGCACGCTCCAGCGCGCGCAATTCGACCCGGATGGGCAGGCGTCCCTGCAATTCCGGAAGCATATCGCTCGGTTTCGAGTGGTCGTGCCGCCGCATCCGCCCGGCGGCCGCCCGCCGCTACTTCGCCGAGTAGCCTCGCGATTCGAGGCAGTTCCTGAACGCCAGGTTGTACTGCTCGACCTGCTGCGCGGCTACCTGCTGACGAGCGGCCTTTTCCTTCTCGGCCGCCTGGCGCTGCGCCTCGGCTTCCTTCTCGGCCTTGTTGCGTCGCACGCCGCCGGTGATCGCACCGACGCCGGCGCCGATCGCCGCGCCCTTGCCAGCGTCATTGTCGGCGATCTCGCCGATCACGGCGCCCGCCGCGGCGCCACCGAGCGCACCCTTGCCCGCACCACCCTTGGTCGTCGTCGCGGTCTGCGCCGCCGGCGCCTGGCCGCTGCGCACGGCATCGGCCGGGTTGGCCCCGGCATGCGCCTGCGCATCGGCCTGGCAGCTGCCGATGTCCTTCCGCGTCTGTTCCTCGTTCTGGCCCTTCAGCGGCGTGATCGCGAGCTGGCCGCTCGGTGGTGGAGGCGGTGCCTGCGCGAGCAGCAACGCGGGACTCAGCAACAGCACGGCGAGTGATGCGGCAATGGACTTGTTCATCGAGACTACTCCGGATTGTCGAATGACAGACGTGGCGACGACGAGATCACGGCCGACCGCGGGAGCGCCTGGTGGGAGCATAGGAATTCCAAACGCCGTCAGCAAGGCCTGTAGAGGCCCGGGAGGCGCCACCAACGCCTACGA
>CALGVD010000056.1 GCA_937920275.1 uncultured Pseudomonadota bacterium | reverse complement strand
CTGTAATGACCCACTGATTTCCTGCTCAGCCCGACCTGCGCGCTGCGTCCGCTGCCATCGCAGCGGGCGAGAGCATGAACGGTGATGACGCACGATGCCGCAACGGGTCGTCTGACGGTCAGCGTCCCGGCGGCGTCACATACCAGAGACCGTTCGCCCCGGTCGCGTAGTAGACCGCGCCGCGCTCGGTCGGCACCAGCGTGAGTCCGAAGTTGCGCGGCAGGTCCCGCACCCGACCGATCTCTGAACCGTCATCGGCGCGTCGCCAGACGAGCTGCTCGCTGGGATAGCGCGGGGAACCGTACGCATCCGGGCGTGCCGCACCGATGTCGGTGGCGACCACCACCCGCGATGCTCGGTCACCCAGCAGGGTGATGAACGAACCGGTGTACTGTCCGCTGCGCCAAGCGATCGAAAACCCGCGCTCCGGATCGAAGTCGAGCGCGGCGAAGCCGCCGTACGCATCGCTGGTGTACACCCGACGCGCCTCCCAGTCGGTGGAGGCCTTCGAGGGCATGAAGGACCAGCCCGCGACCGAGTTTTCGCGGAACGGGTGGATATCGTGGCGACGGGCCGCGTCCGCCTGCGAGACCGCGACCAGCCGCATCGGCGCCGGGGTCGGCAGCGCGTTCGTCTGGATGATCACCCAGTCGCCGAAACCCACCGCCGCCGTACCACCGGTCTCCCGGCCCTCGCGGTACGCCACCGGACCCCAGCGCGTATCTTTGACGAGCCGTCTGCCCGCGACCCTCATGCGGTGGAGCTTGTCGACCCCCGCCAGATAGATGTACTCGCGGCCACGGAAGCGGGTGGCGGTGATGCGCCCACCGATGAGCTCCTCGGCCCGGCCGGACCAGCGGATCTTCAGGTCCACCGGATCGACCATCACCACCGCCGAAGGCGGCAATCCCTCGACTCCGCAGACGATGAACGCGCGGAATCCCTGGACGGCGCAATCCGCCTTGCGATGGTGCGACTTCGTGACGAGGGCACCGTCCGACAGGACGATGAAGCCGTTATAGGTCGTGTCTGCAACCCCGTTGGGCGCCGGAAGATCGACCGACGCGAGCACCTCGCCGCTCACCGGATCGAGTTTGGCGAGCCGTGTGGCGTAAGCCACATAGACGAAGCCGTTGCGATGCACGCCGATGCCGCCGGGGTAGTTCCAGTACTCTGCGCCGCCCGGCAAGGGCAGACGCGCACGCCACACCTCGCGCTGCTGTCCAGGATCGTGACGGCTGACGAACGGCGTGAGATCGGGCGAATCGGCGATGACGCCACCGAGCACGAACACCCTGCCCTGCGAATCGAGCGCGGTGCTCCAGACGCCCGGAAGCTCCGCCACCTTCCGGCCCGCCGGCTCCCCGACTGATGCGACGAAGGGCGACGCGGCGGCGAAGAGACCCGTCCGGTCGGAGCCGGCATGTTCGAAGGAGCCCACCGCCGGATCCCAGGCGGCCGCGGACGCGGTCAGCATCCACGCCGCGGCGATCATGGACGCCAGACAGCTTCGCAGCATGCCGCTCACGGTATGCGGCCGAGCAGCCGTCCGAGCACCTCGTTGTCATCGGCGTTGCCGCCGAGCTTGACCACGACCAGATCCTCGGAGCGGATGACGAACATCTTCATGTTGCCGGCGCCCCAAGCGAACATGGTGTCGGCGGGAGCGTCCGGCAGTATCCGTCCGCCTGCAGCAAGCCGCGTACGGGTCGCGGAATCGAACGGGATCTGATCGAGCGTCGGGTCGTAGCTCGACTCGACCGGTCGGTTCAGCCAGAACCCGAGTCCATACCCGAGGAAGGCGGGCGTCCGATACTCGCCGCAACGCCGGATGCGTGCCGCCGAGACCAGCTGGGCGCCGTTCCAGGCGCCCTCCTGCTCGATGAGCTGGCCGTAGAGCATCCACGAGCGCGCGGTCATCGAGGCACCGCCACCGAAGTTCGGTTTGCCGTTGATATCGCGGCTCCACGCACCGACGGTAGCACCGATGGGACCCAGCACCCGCTCCTGCAGGTACCCGAGCGGATCGAGACCGCCCGTGACCGCGCCGTTGGAAGCATTGGTCCCGCCCGTGCGATACTCGAAGAACGCCGCGAACGCTTGGAAGCCGTTGGCGCTGTACACCGCTTGCTGGTCCGGCGGGAAGAGGCTGCGCGCGTCGATCGCCTGCGCATAGCTGTCGACGCCGTTCAGCGCGTTGCCCGAAGCACCGGCCGCGCTGAGACCGTGGGAAAGTGCGATGAGGTCGCGCACACGGATGGTCTGTTTGCTCGCATTGTCAGGCGCTGCGCCGCCCGGAAGCCAAGCGGCGATGCCGGCGGACGCCAAGCCATCGAGATCGAGCAGTCCCTCCTGCTCGGCGACGGCGGCAAGGGCGCACGCGAAGCTCTTTGTGCCGGAGGCCAACGCCTCCGAGCGCGTCGCGGAGCCAAGGCCGGAATAGCGCTCGTGCAGCAGCTGTCCGCTCTGCATCACGAGGAAGGCGCGGGTGCCGTTCGCGATCGCGTAGTCGGAAGCCGCTGCGATTCGGAGCGCGCCCGAGCCAGGCGGCGTCGGCGGCGGAGCCGCGCCTGCGACCGGCCGCGCGCGGGCGATGAACGCAGACGGAACAGCCGCGGAGAGCGTAGCGCTACCGAACGAGACCGAGGGACTGCCGTTCGCACCGTAGGTGCCGACCACCGTGATCCGGTCGGAAGGGCTGACCGCCAGTGCATAGCTGACTTCGTCACCGGGACCGCCGGCCGTGAGCTGCCACTCGAGGGCCCCGTCGGTGGCGAAGCGGGCGAGCAGCAGATCGCGCCTCCCCACGGAGGAGACCGTCCCACCGCCTGGCAGCGCCGCTACGCCCGATAGGTCGCCGACCACGGTGACCTCGCCATCAGCCAACATGTCGAGCTCCACGCCCTCTTCATCGCCCGTACCGCCGATGCGGCGTGCCCATGCCGGTGCGCCGTCGGCGTCGAGACTGGCGACGAAAAGGTCCGCGTCGCCCGCCGCCGAAAGCGTTGTCGTACCGATCGTGAGCGACTGAGTGAAGTTCCCGCCCAGCGAGACGGTGCCGAAGGAGTCCCCGCCGATGCCGCGACAGACGTCGTCCCCCGGACCGCCGAACCGACGGCTCCAGCGCAACTCGCCCGCGACCGAAAAAGATGCTGCGAAGCAGTCCGAGCCGCCGCCCGAGTCGATCGACTGGGTACCGATGGTGAGGCGCCCCGCGAAGGCTCCGGTCACGAGGACCCGACTTTGTCCGTCGAAGGCGACGCCGCGAGCGCTCTCGGCAGCGGTGGCGCCGCTGTCCGGAGCGGCCAAGCTGCGGACCCACAGCGGCTGCCCGTCGGCACCGTAGAGCACGGTGAACGCATCCTGTCCACCGCTGGCAGGCGCGGGGAGCGTGATCCCCGGGCCGAAGGAGGCGGCATCCGCGTACGATCCGACCACCGCGATGCGCCCGTCGTCATCCACCGCGACCTCGTTGCCGAATGAGGCGCCACCGCCCGAGACGAGCCGCAGCCAGCGGACGGCTCCGTCAGCATCGAACGCCACCGTGACGGCATCCGCATCGGTCGAGGTGGTGATCGTGCTGTCGAATGCGACCGCGCCGACGATGCGCCCGGTCAGGACGGGTCGGCCCTGCGGATCGGTCGCGACATCGAGCGCGAGGTCATCGCCCGCGCCGCCGAAAGCCCGCGCCCAGAGCACGGCACCCTCGCCATCCAAGCGGGCGATGAAGAGGTCCTTGCCGCTGCCGCGGGCGGGCACGGTGGTCCCGCCGATGCGCAGCGGTGCGCGTGCGTCGAAGCTGCCGACGACATAAGCGCCGTCGCCCGGCGCAGGAGCTACCCCTCTCGCCAAGACCTCATCGCCGGTGAGGTTCACCGCCCAATGCCATTCCATCGGGCCGGTCGCTGCCGGCGGCGGCGGCGGGGGTGCCGGCGCAGGTGCGGGGAGCGGCGCCAGCGCCGGGGGCGAGGAGGACACGCCACCGCCGCAGGACGCGACGAGGACGGCGAGCGCCAAAAATTTCAGGGCTCTCGCAGGATCGACGCCGGGAGCACGTTCCAAGGACCTAGCCACCGGTCACGACGCGGGGCGAGCATCCCTGCTCCTCGAAGCCTTCTCGTGTCATGTAGCGACCGACGGGTTCGTAGGGACCGAGTGTGGGACCCGCGGGTCCCGCTTCGGCGACATCGACCGGCGAATTGACGAAGGACGGCGACGGCGCCAGATGACGCAGCAAGATGGCGCCCTCACCTTCGGTGAGCGCATCCAACCAGGTGACGCCGCATTCCGGCAGCGCATTGGATGGACGGTCGGCGGCCGCGCTGATGACGACGGCGTAGTTGCGCCCCGCGTCGGTGATGATCTGCTCGTCGGCGACGCAGGCGGCCGAACGCTCGGAAGGGTGACGGTAGGTGCAGAGAGACCAATAGCGCACCTGCCCATCGGTCATCATCGGTGCACCGTCGAAGGTCCGTGGCGCGAGCGGCGCTCGACCGCGCAGCACCAGCACCTCGCCGAGGCGGAAGTCGGTGAGCGCATATGCGTAGGCATTGTCGCGGTTGACGAGCATGTCGCCCGAGGCTTTGCCGTCGGTGGCCCCAGAGACCATCCATTCGATCGGGTCCCTCACGACCCCGACCGCCGGCGGGATCCGGGTCTGACCGATCGTCTGCTCCGGGCTCACGCCCGCGGGATCCGGACAATCGCCTCCCAAAGACGACCGTGACCCGTCGGCAGCGACCTTCCGGACGACGGGCAAGGGCGATCCGCCACCCGGATGAGCGCGGTCCGGGAGGTACATGCGGTACAGGATCCGCAGCGCGAGCGCATCGCCACCGGCGGGAATCTTCAAAGATACGGTGTTGGGGACCGGACGGTCGCCGTCATCGGCGGCGACCGCGACCGAATAACGGCGCTGCGCGGCGTCGCGCCGCGCGCCCGGTCGGAACGGGTTGACGGAGCCGCTCTCGGGGGTGATGTCCAGGTCCGTCATCGAGGCGATCACCGCGTTGTCGCTGCGACGGTGGATGTTGAAGCTCATCTGACGCGCGTGCGGGAAATGCCCGTCGATCGTCACGCGTTCGCCGGGCGACAACACCACCTCGCCGATCCAGTAGCGCGCATTGGTCTCGACGATCGGCAGGTTGCGCGGATAGGTCCAGAAGCAGCCTTGCGCCGCGAGCGGCGCCATGGCCATCAGGGCGATCCCGACGGATGTCATCGCAGCCCGTCGATGAAGCAGGCGAGCGCTTCGGCCATCGGACCGAGCACCTGCGGGGATGTGGAGTCGGCGGTGTCGAGCCGCGTGTGGTGGGCGAGCTGGTAGCCCACCACACCCACGAGCGGATAGGCGCCGCCCCGCGCGATCAGCGCCATCTCGCCCACGGGACGGGCATCGGCGAGCGAATCGATGCGGATCGGGTCGCGTCCCGCGAACGCGCGCTGCAGCTCGGGGAAGAGCGCCGGCGAGACGCCGATGCCGCGCTGCGCGTTGGGACCCGGCGTGAAGCCGAACCGACCGTCGCGCACGACGGCCTCGCGCGTGGCGATGTTGGCTCCGAGGTGCATCCAGAGCGTCACCCGGTCCACCGCGAACTCCGGATCGGCGAGGACCTTCTTCATGCCCGCCCCGCCGAGTTCGTGGTGGCTCGTGAACGCGAGCCGCACAGGGATCTCCGGCCGGTGACGGCGCAGCCACTCGGCGAGACCGAGCGCGACCGCGATGCCCGGACCGCGCTCGCCGCCGGAGAAGAACCAGCCGTTGCGCGGCGTCGTGATGACGAGCGCCTTCTGCCCGGGCGACCCCGACTCGGCGATCAGCGTGAGGTCGCTCGACGGGGTCGTCTTCCCGGTCATCGTGAGCCGCACGGTCCGACGGCTCGCGGCGGCCGCTTGCAGGACGGACTCGTGCTTCTGCCCGAGCACGAGGAACGGGAAGCGGCGAGCCGGCGGCGTGCCCTCCTCCTCCGCTCCGCGTACATTGAGCGCCACGACCTCGCCCGAGGGATGGTCGACGATCGCCACGGCAGCGGCCGGCACCGCGCTCGAGGCGCGGCGCAAAGGTGTCGCACAGCAGGCGAGCGCCGGTGGCCGCCGCGATGCGACCTGCCGCCACCAATCCCTCCCCCTGCAATGCAGCGCCGCGCAGCAGCAGGGCCGTCCGCCGCCCGTTCCGCAACGACTCGACCGTCGAGCGGAGGACCTCTTCGGCGACCGACGCGCTCGCGTCCACCGGGAGCGGCGCTGCGGGCTGCCCGGCTTCGGACCACGCCACATCAGCCGGCACGATCAGCGTCGCGATGCGACCGGGAGCGCTACGGGCCGCCTGCACCGCACGCGCACCGTCGGCGGCGACCTGATCCGCGCGGTCCGACGAGCGAAGCCAAGCCGATACGGGCCGAGCGAAGCCGGCGATGTCGGAAGCGAGCGGCGCATCGTACTGCCGGTGGTGGGTCGCGTGGTCGCCCACGATGTTCACGATCGGCGTGGCCGCCCGTCGGGCGTTGTGGAGGTTGGCAAGCCCGTTGGCGAGCCCCGGTCCGAGATGCAGCAGCGTCGCTGCCGGACGCCCGGCCATGCGACCGTAGCCGTCGGCCATCCCGGTGACCACGCCCTCGAACAGCCCGAGCACCGACCGCACGCCGGGGACACGGTCGACCGCGGCCACGAGATGCATCTCCGACGTCCCCGGATTGGCGAACAGAGTGTCGACGCCCGAGGCGACCAGCGTCCGAAGCAGACTCTCCGCACCGTTCATGATGTCCGCCTCCAACGCGCTTCCCACGCGCCACCGACCACCGTGACCATGACGGTAATGCTTCGACAGCGCACGGACAAGAGCGCCCGGTCGGCATCTCCGCTAGAGTCTCGCCTGAAGTGATGCCACCCAGCCTGCAAGCGCTGCTCGACGCCCATGTACCCGCTGACGCCGCCGAAGCGCAAAGCGTCGCCGAGATGCGGAGGCTCCTGCCCCGTCTCGATCAGCCGTTCTCACGCCATCA
>CALGVD010000055.1 GCA_937920275.1 uncultured Pseudomonadota bacterium | reverse complement strand
TCGGCCGGCGGCACCGTCGATCCCATGAGATACGCGTCCTCGTCGACGCTGACGCCGAGCGACCAGTTGCGCCCGGCGAGGATGCGCTGCAGTTCGTCCACCGAGTGCTTGCCGAGGCCTGCGTTGCCGAAGGCGTTGTCGATCCAGAGTTCGAGCCCCGGCTGGTCCTTCGGCATCGCACGCTGTCCGTCGCCGAAGCGCACCTGCACCGACACGCGATCCTTCTGGTAAGGCGTCGGCTTGAGGTTCAGCAGCACACCGTTGGCGAACTTGACCTGGGTCACACCGAGGTCGGCGACCTCGGTGCGCGCGACGATCTGTCCGGGCGTGCCCGGATCCGCGTAGGCGAACGCGGCCGTGCTCGCCACTTCGGGCGCGGTCACCGCAACCGCGCGGCTTGCGCCGTAGGCGGCGAGGATCTCGGCCTCAGGCTTGCCGAGCGTGGCGGCACTCGACATGAAGATGCGCGGCGGGTCCTCGCCCCAGGCGGCAGCAAACGCCGCCTCGACCTCGGCCCGGGTGATGCCGGACGCTGCCGCCTCGAAGAGGCGCAGGTCCTCGGCGGGCGTGGTGAACACCGTGCGGCCATCGAAATCCCCCACCAAGGCGTTGGCGAGGTTGCGGGTGCGGCGCGTCGCGGCGCCCTCGGCGGCGTTGCGGTAGGCGGTGCGCAGATTGCTCAACTGCTCCTGCAGCTCCGCGTCGCTGAAACCGTACTGCAGGGCGCGGCGCAACTCCTGCTCGCCGACGGCGAGCGCCGCCTGCCAGTTCTCGGGCTTGGAGACCACGCTGACGGAGGGACCCTCGGCGATATCAAAAGATCCCGAGTAACCGGCGCCGCCGTTGATCAGCACCGTACCCGGCTTGCGGGTCAGGGTATCGAAGCGGCGCGACAACATCGAGAAGCCGAGATCGCGCGCCAGGTTCAGGCGGCGGTCGGCCGCCGTGTCGGGCGTCAATTCATAGGGCCGCTGCGGCCCGAAGCTGATGACCGTGGGCAGCGACGGATCCTGGAAATAGCCCGCGGCGAGCTTGGACGGCGTGACCTTGCCGAGCTCTGGCTGGACGATCGGCGTCGCCGGGCGCTGCCAATCGCCGAACTGTGCGCGGATCTTCTGCTCGATCGCCACGGGATCGAGGTCGCCCACCACCACGAGCAACGCGTTGTCGGGCCGGTACCAACCCTGATAGAGGTCGAGGAATCGCTCGCGCGGCGCGCGCTCGATGACCTCCTCGGTGCCGATCGGCAAGCGCTGACCGATCGGACTGTCCGGGTAAAGGAAGTTCAAGCGGGCCACCAACGCGCGGAACTGTGGCGATTCACGGGTACGCTTCTCGGAGAGGATGACGCCACGCTCGCGGTCGATCGCCGCGGGCGAGAGCAGCAAACGGTCCGCCGTCTCGCGCATCAGCATCAGCGACTTGTCGACCAACTCGTCGCGGGTATCAGGCAGGTCCAGCTGGTAGACCGTCTCGAGGAAGCTGGTGTACGCGTTCGTATCGGGACCGAAGGCGAGCCCGAGCCGCTCGAGCAGCTTCACCATCTCGCCTTCCGGGATGTTCTGGCTGCCGTTGAACACCATGTGCTCGAGGAAATGCGCGAGGCCGCGCTGATCGTCGGCTTCCATCATGGAGCCGACCCCGAAGCGCATGCGCACCGCAGCGGTCTTGCTCGGCAGCGCATTGCGCATGAGCGCGTAGCGCAGCCCGTTCGGCAACTGCCCGTAGGTGACGGCCGGGTCGGGCTTGAGCTCCGAGGCCTCGTGCGCCCAGATACGACGCTCGCGCAGCGCGGCGGCGGTGGCCGGTGCGAGCGCGGGAGCGGCGGGCGCGGTCGAAACAGCAGCGGCTGCGGGCTTCGCGGCGGGTGCTGCACCCTGCGTCGATGCGCAACCGGCGGCCAGCAGCGCGAGGATGAGAGAGGCCGCCGTGGCGACGGGACGGATCAGAACATTTCGGGTGTGGGATCTCATGGGGACAAAGATACCGCATCGGACGCCCGAGCGGATGCCCCGTCAGCGCCGGCGACTGCCCGAACGCCGCGAGACCCCGCCGCCCTCGGGGAGAGGGCGGCGGGGTACCGGCTGAGGAACGACTATTTCATCTTCACGGGCCTCACCACGGGCAGAAGATCGATCACGACGCCGGGATCCTTGGTCGAACCGGCGCGACGCACCACCGCCGGAGAGACGATCGTGTCGGCCGCTTTACGAAAAGCTTCAGCCAATTCCACAGCCTGTTTTTTGGACAGGCTGGGAACGATCAGCGATACGGCGCTGACAGATGCGCCATCGGTAGTGCATTTGAGACATACGCTGTTGTGGATGATCGGAGGTGGGGGCTGGGGAAAAGGCGAGAGGATCATCGAGCCCTGCGCGGTAAGTATCAGTGTCAAGTCGGCCATATGGCAGTCTCCTAGGCTGTTGTGTTGGGATGAAAAAATCAGGGGAAGAATAAGTTGCCCGGAAAGGGACCGGATGCCGCCCGAGCCAACATGCGGATCGCATCTTCGTCGCTCCGCGCCGGACCGCCGATTTCGTCGAGGTATCGAAGAATCGGGTGCGGGAGCGGCAAAGCCATCCGCAGGTTCGAGTCCGCCTCACGCCACAGCGCGACCGTATCGCCCCCGGGCTTCCCATCTGACGCCCGGGTCCGCACCACAGCAAGGGCCATGTCGATTCGTGCCAGGTCGGGATGCTGCGACCCGATCTCCGCTCGGGCGCGCCTCGAGGCCTCTGTCAGATCGCCGGCGGCGGTGTCGTAACGCCCCGAGACCATCTCCGCCTGACCCCGCAGCCATGCCCACCGATGGCTTCGGTCCACTGCCATGTCGCCCGGGTCGCCAAAGCTGCTCGCCAAGGCGGCGACCGGCACAAGTGACCGACCATCCCAACCTTCCTTGATCACCAACGCGGCCTCTGCCAGGGCCAGCTCGTCCGTCACACGTCGCTTAATCGACGACACGCCGGCATCCGACGAGCCGAGCAGCGCGCGTGCACGGGAAAGACTCTGCCGAGCGCCATCCCAGTCGCGGTCGGCGGTGAGCACTTCGGCCACACGCAGGTGCCAATCAGGATCCCGCTCGAAACCGCGCAACACATGCGAGAGCGCAGGCCGCTCGAAATCGCGCAACCACCGCCGGGCGAACCCAGGCCGTCCGACCTTTATGCAATACCGCAGCCAGACCTCGTGCGACTCCCTAGAGAGATAATCCGTGTTCGCGAAAACGGCGCCATCACCCGACATGAATCGCATCATCTCGGACCAACCTTCCCGGTACGCGCCGATATGCAGCAGCACGGAGGCAAGCATGATCCGGTTCCTGGCCCTCCCCTTCTCCGGCAGGCGCAGAAGCAGATCCTGCATCGCCGCGATCTGACGACCCCGCTCGGCAGTCCCTTCCAGCCCGTCGCCGACCCTCATCCGATCCACCAGTCCGACGAAGACCATCGCGTCGTCCTGCGCCTCGCGGGCCGCATCAATCTTTAGTCCGAATCGGCGAGAAGCTCCCGCGCGGTCGCCCTTCGCCGCCAGAAGCTGCCCCTCGAGATCGTACACGGCTGCACGCGGCCCGGCGGGGAGCACGGAACCGCCGACCAGCGCACGGATCTCGTCAAGCTTCCGCTGCGTCCCATCGAGGTCGCTCCGGGACATCGCGTAGTAGCCGGCCTGGATCAGCGCTTGGATTGCAAACGCTACATCGCCTTCAGCCAACGCGGTCTTCGCGAACTGTACGGTGGCGGCATCATTGCCGACAAGATCGCCCTCTGCGTCATAAACCGCCAACAATTGAGCGAGGATCTCCCTCTTCAGCGCAGGCTGGTCGGCTAGCCGCTCATCCAGCTGCGCCGTGACGATGTCTTTGACGCTCATCCCGGGGTCCGAGTCCCGCTTCGCATCCGCGTCACGGATGACCGCGAGGATCAGATCTTTGGTCGATTCGCTGCGCTGCGCCTGCAGCACGGCGACCACGCTCACCGCGACGAGCGCGAGCACGGCGGCGGCGGAGGCCGCGACGGCGAGGCGGTTGCGGGCCACGA
>CALGVD010000054.1 GCA_937920275.1 uncultured Pseudomonadota bacterium | reverse complement strand
GGTGGGCGACGACGAGACGGGTGATGGCGAGCTCCGAGAGGGCGGCGTTGACCGCCTTCTCGGTCTCCACGTCGAGGTGCGAAGTGCCCTCGTCGAGGATCAGGATCCGGGGCCGGCGATAGAGCGCCCGCGCGGTGTGATCGATCCGCTCGGATATCTCGATATTCGAACGGAATCATCCGTCGACGAGGCGATGTCCCGCACCCGATCATCGTCTGGCATGGTCGCAATGGGACGGTACGACGCGTCAGAGGTCGAGGCGGAGTTCGAGCCGGGCTCCCGTCGCAGGGTGCTGCGCAACCACCTCGGCATCCGTCGGGCGCGGACGCTTACATCGCGGGCATACACGCCGCGCTGAGCGGGAACTACCGCCCGATGCAGGCGGTGTTCGCCATGGTCATCGCCGCTGCGCGGCGACGCGATCGACCTCGCGTTTTATGGGCGCACCCGATGTCACGACCCGACCTTGCGGAGGCGCCCGCCGGAAGACGCCGCGGATGCCCTCGACCGCGCTGGAGTTGCGCGCCGCCACCAGCAGCGCTGCGTCAACCTCGTCATCGTTGAGGTCGCGCAGATATGGATTGGACTTCCGAAGATTCACGATGGGAGTCTAGCAGAGCTTTAGCGTCGACATGTCTACGACCAATCACTCGCTTTGCGTCGGCTCGAGCCGCTCGTAGGCCCACTCGCAGCCCGCGACCGCCAACCCCGCGACCAACGACATACCGACCACGGCGCCGACGATGACCGCCAGCATCGGCGCACCCGTAAACCACCACAGCGCCCCGCCGATCGCTGCAGTGAGCATTACACCGAGCAGCCCCACGAGCATCTTGCCGATCGCCACCATCGCGGCCCGCCCCTGCTGGTGTAACTGCCCCACTCCTCCTCTTGTGATGGTGAACGGGAACGCGAGGCAGAACAGGTTCTCGACGGCGAAGAGATAGACGTTCACCGGCAGCGCCAACGCGCACACAAGCCAGAACAGGCGGGGCGGTATCATCCCCATCATCACCAAGAGAATCGCAAAGACCCACCACAGGGCCACGCCCACCGCGACCGGGACGGCCAGCTGCCCCGCCACCACCGCGGAGGCGCCGACCGGAAGACTCTTGAGGACATCCAGGCGCCCGAGGTCCGAACGGAAATCGCTCTGCAGCATCGCCGGGAATAGCAGCACCAACGCAACCGCGACCATTCCCGGAACTATCGCCGACGGCATGACCCCGGTGCGCGCCAATACAATGAATCCGATCGAGACGGTCGACACCATCGCTACAGCGTTCCAGAACAGCTCGCTGCGTACAGCCAAGACCGCTTGCCGCCACGCGATCGGTCCGGCCCCGGCAAGATAGGGCGGTGAAGGTGGCCGCCATCGGCCACGAACCTTACCAACAATGATGAAGGCCGACTGTTGCCGACGCAACTGCTTAAGTCTTGCGAAATCACGCTCTCCGGCAGCCAGCGATCGCTCCATGAAATCGGCGTCAAGGGCCACGATCGCGAAGACCAGCAGAGCATCGACGCACAGCAGTCCGCCACCCCACAGCAGCAGATCGGGTAACACTCGCTCCGCCAGTACGGTCTCGACGATCATCCGGAACGGGAACAAGAGAACCTGCACAGGACCGAGAGTGGACAGCCCCTGCAACGCCCCGTCGATCGAGGTGGCGGACGACCATGCCAAATAGAGTCCCAGCCCCACCCCCCACACCGCGCCGACGGTGAGAGCGGTTCTCGCTCGACGAGACAGTGCGAACGCTGCGCAGGTCGCCAGCATGCCGACCAACATGAACGACAGCGAGAACATCGACAGTCCAAGGAACACGCCAAGGAGGACAGCAACAGCGGTTCCGCCGACGGGCAGGACAACCCAGAAAGCCACCAGCGACAACAAGGCTGTGCCGAGCGTCGACTGGATGATGTGATAAAGCAGCAGCTCCCGCCGATGGAAAGGCGACGGGAACAGCTGGTCGGTCTCTGCGCGGTCGAACCGCAATCCCCCCCCTCGCGCCACGGCAGGCAACCAGAGGACCCAGAACAGGAACAAGCCAAGAGCCGCATACACCCTCATGTCGGAGGCGAGCGGCTGCGACGACTCCGCGTCCCGGGAAAGCACGGCGTAGAGGAACAATCCGGCGAGTCCGATCATGATGGCGCCGTACAGCTGCCCACGGCCCGTCTGCAAACCCCGCCACGCAGACCTCGCCTGCGATTGCCATTGAAGACCAAGCAGGTGCCACAAGGCCGGCGGTAACACTGCTTCCCTGCTCATCCCCACTCCGCCGGCTTTCCCTCGGTCGCGCCGAAAAACACGTCCTCGAGACTCCCCGGTCCCGCCTCCCCTGCGAACTGCACACGCGCTTCATCGATCGGACCGAAGAACTTCCGCTCCCCGCGCTCCATGATCAGCAGGTGCGTGCAGAGGTCTTCGACGAGACTCAATAGATGCGAGGAGATGACCACCGCCGCGCCGGCCGCAGCGCGCTCCCGTATGGAATCCTTGACGGTGCGGATGCCGCGCGGATCGAGGCCGGTCAAGGGCTCGTCGAACAAGATGGCCGACGGCGCGTGCAGGTACGCGCAGCAGATCGCCAACTTCTGACGCATCCCGCGCGAGAGTTCCTGCACGACCTCGTCCCGCTTCTCCGTCAACTCGAACTGCCGTAGGAGCGCCTCGGCCTGCGCACCGAACTCCTTGACACCGTAGGTCATCGCCGTGAACCCAAGGTGTTCCCCAACCGTCAAGGCCTCGAACAACTGCGGCTCGTCGGGGATGTATGCCAGGCGCCCCTTGGCCGACACCGGATCGACGCGGAGGTCATGTCCTGCGATCCACAGCCGACCCTGGGTCGGCGTCACGATCCCCGCCAAGGCCCGCAAGGTCGTGGTCTTACCGGCACCGTTGCGGCCCAGCATGCCGAGAATCTGTCCGGGATCTACAGCGAAGTCGAGACCATCCACCGCGAGCACCCGGTCGTACGCCTTCGAATAATTCTCGACCTTGATTACGTGACGGTGCGGCCGCAGCGTCTCGCCGCCATCTGCATCACTAGTACCGTAAGCTCTCACCGCGTGCCCCCCACAATCTCGTCCGGTACGCCTTCACGCAAGGATTACAATCTTTGCCGGCATCTGAACTAATCCCTCACACCACCGAGTTACCGCTAAAAAGGACGACTTCTGCGAGGCCATCGTCGAATTCCGAGAGTGGTCAACGCCCGGAGTCGAATACAAGCGTTTCATCATAAACCAGATTGGCGACCCGGCCTGACCGGAGAGCGCTCCCAATGAAGTGCGATGGATGAACAACACTGTCTGGTAGTAGATCCATCCCGAACTGCCTTCTGCGTCCGGCGGGCGGATCGATAAATCAATCACTGACCGCCACAGCGCACTCCACGGGAGCCTTCCGTCGAGGGGAACCCCCCCTACATTGGTCAATCCTTCATCAGCGCCCCGGCCGTGTAGGAAACTGCAGCCACCACTAGGCCGATAGCGAATCCGACGGCCACAGCCATACCAACGGCAGGCGCGGCAGCCGCTACCGCTACAGCGCCCACTACAGCGACCGCAGCGCCTTCCCCGACTGACGCACCGCCGCTGACGGTATCAATCTCATTGCTATCCAAGGTTCTCATGACTTCTCTCCTGTTGATGATTTAACACACTCGCATTCGCTCATCCA
>CALGVD010000053.1 GCA_937920275.1 uncultured Pseudomonadota bacterium | reverse complement strand
GCGCGGCGCGCAGTTCGGTGCGGCCGCTGGGCTCGAGGTGCCGCTCTGGTATGCACCTGAGGGCGTCCGCGACGAGTTCAGCTGGTACCGATCGACGGACTTCGACACCGTCGCGGGAGAGGTCGCCGCGGTACGCACGCAGGTCGGTCTCATCGAGACCACGGGCTTCGCGAAGTACACCGTCAGCGGCTCGGGCGCACGCGCTTGGCTCGACGGCCTGCTCGCCTGCAAGATCCCGGCGCCGGGCCGTATGACGCTCGCGCCGATGCTCAAGCACGATGGGCGCCTGATCGGCGATTTCACGCTCGCCGATCTCGGTGCCGAGGGCTTCCTGATCATCGGCTCAGGGCTCGCCGAGGACTACCACATGCGCTGGTTCCAGCAGCATCTGCCGTCCGACGGTTCGGTGTCCATCGTCGCCCATGGCGCCGGCCTTGCGGGCCTCGCGATCGCCGGTCCGCGCGCGCGCGAGGTGCTCGCGGCGGTGACCACGGCGGATCTCTCCACGGCGAAGTTCCGATTCATGGACATCAAGCGCATCCCGGTCGGCATGGCCTCGGCGTTGGTGGGACGCGTCAGCTACACGGGCGATCTCGGCTATGAGATCTGGTGCGAGCCCGCGTCTCTCGTGCACATCTTCGATGTGCTGATGGCGGCCGGCGAGGCGCATGGCATCCGGCTGTTCGGGTCGCGCGCGTTGAATTCTTTGCGTCTCGAGAAGGCCTACGGCTCCTGGGCCCGCGAGTACCGGCCGATCTACGGTCCGCTCGAGGCCGGCCTCGACCGCTTCGTCGCCTACGACAAGCCTGCCGACTTCATCGGTAAACAGTCCGCACGCCGCGAGAGGGAGACTGGGGGTCGCCTGCGTCTGCGCTGCTTCGTGGTCGATGTCACGGATGCGGATGTCATCGGCGACGAGCCGATCTGGCACGGCGAGAAGGTCGTCGGCTGGGTCACTTCGGGCGGCTATGCGCACGCCTCGAAGCTCTCGGTCGCGATGGGCTATGTGTCGCGCGAACTCGCCGACGAGGCGGAGGGCTGGACCATCGAGATCCTCGGTGTCCGACGGACGGCGCGGTTGCAGCCGAAGCCGTTGTTCGACGCCGACGCCAAGCGGCTTATGGGCTGACTTCGGGGCTGGCTTCGCAGCCGTACTCGGCCGCGGAGGCCACGAAGCCGCGCCAGAAGCTCGCCGCATAGCTGCGCGCCACCGCGAGCCGGTACTGCGGCGCGCCCGCTGTCTGCGCGTCCGATGTCTGCCACAGGGTCACGCCGATATGGCTGGCGATCGTCACCGCGACGTCGCCGGGCCTGAACACCGAGGGGTGCAGGTCGATCGGCAGCATCTTGGCGAGCGCGTCGCGGATCCTGGGTCCGCTGACCTCGAACACCACGCGGCTGTCCGTGAGGTCGAACACCGAAGCCGAACCTACGAACATCGTCTGCAGATCGTCAGCCGATCGAGCGGACGAGGCCGACTCGATCCACCAGTGCCCCGGAGCGATGCCGAGTACGGTCAGCGTGTCGCCGTCGAGCTCACGCTCGAGGGTCGCTGCGAGCGTCTTCGCTGCGCCGCGCCGTGCGATGACGCTCGCCAACAGACCGATGCGCCGCGCGCGTACCTGCACGCCGGGACGGCCGTCGGCCTTGCCGTAGCGTCCGGGTGCGAAGTGAGTGGGGAGTGTCTCAGCCACGCAGGCGCGCTCCTTGCGGGTCGATGAACACCGGCTCACAGATCTCGACCTCCGTCTCTTGACTGCGCAGCAGATCGACGGCGCGCAGCCGCTCCCCATGACGGTGTCGACCGTTCTTCAGAAGACCGAGCGCGATCCAGTGGCCGAGCGACGGCGAGTAGGCGACCGAGGTCACATAGCCCTGCTCATGCTCGAAGGTGGTCGGTGCTGCGAGCGGCAGGAAGTGCGCGCCGCTCATGAGCCGTGTCTTGACGTCCACGGGTCTGACCCCCACGAGCTGGGTATCGGCGGGATCATCGAGCGCCGGCAGCCGTGCGAGGCGCGCGCCGATGTAGTCCTTCTGGGTGGAGAGCATGCGGCCAAGCCCAAGCTGCTGTGCGCTGGTACGACCGGTGAGCTCGTTGCCGGCGACATGCCCCTTCTCGATGCGCATCACGCCGAGTGCCTCGATTCCGTAGGGGACGACGCCGAGGTCCTCCCCGGCGGCCGCAAGCCGACGGATGACGGCATCGCCGTGCCGCGCCGGCACCGCGATCTCGTAGGCGAGCTCGCCCGAGAACGAGAGCCGGAACAGACGCCCGCGCAGGCCGTCGGTGAGCGTCACGGCCTGAGCGGCCATGTACGGGAACGCGTCGTTGGAGAGGTCCTCGCCGGAGGCGAGGATCCGTCGCAGCAGTTCACGTGAGCGCGGGCCAGCGACCGCGAACTGCGCCCACTGCTCCGTGACCGAGGTGAACTGCACGTCGAGTTCCGGCCACAGTACCTGATGGCAATGCTGCATGTGCTGGTAGACCGCGACCGCGTTGGCTGTGGTGGTGGTCATGAACCAGTGCTGCTCGCCGAGCCTCGCGACGGTGCCGTCGTCCATCACGCGACCGTCCTCGCGCAGCATCACGCCGTAGCGTGCGCGGCCGACGGCGAGCGTCTGCCAGCCGTTGGCGTACAGACGCTCAATGAAACGCAGCGCGTCGGGGCCTTTGAGTTCGATCTTCCCGAGCGTCGAGACATCGCAGAGGCCGACCGTCGAGCGCACGGCCTGCACCTCGCGGATCACGGGCGGCAACCAGTCGGTCTCGCCCGCGCGCGGAAAATACTGCGCACGCAACCAGGCACCCGACTCGATGAACACCGCGCCTTGCTCGCGCGCCCACTCATGCGAGGGCGTCAGCCGCGTCGGTCGGAAATCCGGCCCGCGGTGATGGCCGGCGAGCGCGCCGATGGCGACCGGCGTGTACGGTGGGCGATAGGTCGTCGTGCCGACCTCGCCGATGGACTTGCCGGTGAACGCCGCGAGCGTCGCGAGGCCGTTGAGCGCTGAGGTCTTGCCCTGGTCGGTCGCCATGCCGAGCGTCGTGTAGCGCTTGGCGTGCTCGGACGCGCCGAAACCCTCGCGATGCGCGAGTTCGAGGTCGGCGGTCGTGACGTCGTTCTGGAAGTCGATGAATCGCTTACCGCGGCCCGAGGGCGCACGCCACAGCGGAGTCCACGCATCCGCTTCCTCGCCGGCGACAGGCGGCGTGACGCCGCGCGGCGCGATGCCGAGGCTCTGCAAGGATCCCTCGGCGATACGGATGCCGGTCGACAGCGCTGCAGCGGTGGTGAGCTCACCCCCTGCGGCGCCGGCGACGAGCAACCACGGCGGCAACTGCTCCGGCAGGAACATCGAGCGCTCGGCATCCCAGCGCGGCTTGGCACCGAGGTGCGAGGTGAGATGCAAGGTGGGCGCCCAGCCGCCCGACATGGCGAGCAGATCGCAGTCGAGGCGGTGCACATGACCGTCGGCGCCCACGACCTCGACGCCCTGCAGACTTCGACCACCGAGTGCGCGCCGTACAACGCCGGTCAGCAGCGGCGCATCGCGCGCGACGACGGCTGCGCGCGCGCGCGCGTCCGGGCGCGGATCGACGATCGCGACGATCTCGGCGCCGGCGGCGCGTAGGTCGGCCACCGTCGCCCAAGCGTGGTCGTTGTCGGCGTAGAGGACCGCACGCTCACCCGGTCTGACGGCGTAGCGGTTGATGTAGGTGCTGACCGCGCTCGCGAGCATCACGCCCGGGAGGTCGTTGTCGCCGAACACCAGCGGACGCTCGAGCGCACCGGCGGCGAGCACGGCGCGCTTCGCGACGATGCGCCAGAGTCGTTGACGCGGCTCGAAGGGTGGTGGCGCGGCGACATGGTCGTTGACCCGTTCCACCGCGGTGTACGCGCCGTGGTCGTAGGTCCCGACCACCGTGGTCCGCGGCAGCAGGCGCACCCCGGGGGTCGCGGCGAGCTCGGCCACCACCGACTGGACCCATCGATGCGCCGAGCCGTCGCCGAGGACGATCCGTTCGCTCAGGCAGCGGCCGCCGAACAGGCAATCCTGTTCGGCGAGGATCACCCGTGCGCCGCTGCGCGCAGCCACCAACGCCGCCATCAACCCGGCAGGGCCTGACCCCACGACCAACAAGTCGCAGAACGCCGTCGCCTTCTCGTAGTGATCCGGGTCGGGCGCGGTGGAGAGCGACCCGAGTCCGGCAGCGCGGCGGATGAGCGGTTCGTAGACCTTCTCCCAGAACGCCGACGGCCACATGAATGTCTTGTAGTAGAAGCCCGCGCCGAGCAGCGGTGAAAAGAGCCCGTTCAAGGCGAGCAGGTCGAAGCGCAGCGACGGCCAACGGTTCTGGCTCTGCGCCTCGAGGCCGTCGTAGAGCTCGACGACGGTCGCACGCGTGTTCGGTTCGCGGCGCGCGCCGGAGCGCAGTTCGACGAGGGCGTTCGGCTCCTCCGGGCCCGCGGTCAGCACACCGCGCGGTCGGTGATATTTGAAGGAGCGACCGACCAGGCGTACGCCGTCGGCGAGCAGCGCGGCCGCGAGCGTGTCACCGGCGAAGCCCTCGTGGCGGCGTCCGTCGAAGCTGAAGCGCAGCGTGCGCGTGCGGTCGATCAGACCGCCGCTCGGAAGGCGCGCGCTCATGCGTCGCCCCGCGCGAAGGTCACCGACCGGATCTCATGCGTGCGCGTGTCGCGTTCGACGACCAGCCAGCTGTGGCAACCCGCCGCATGGAACCACAGCTCGCGGTAAGGCCCGGCAGGGTTGTCGCGCAGATAGACATAGTCATGGAACGCGGCATCGGGCGCGTCTGCCTGCGGACGCCGCGGTGCGGCATCGCCGTGATGCACGAACTCGTCGTGGCCGCGGGGTCCGCAATGGGGGCAGTGGATGCGCATCAGTGCCGGTTGGGGTGCGGGCCTTGGCCCTTCTCGTCGATGACGCGGCCGGCCGCGAACCGGTCCAGCCGGTATGCGGTCGCCACGGGGTGATGTTCGTCGCGGGCCATCAGATGTGCGAAGCACCAGCCCGAGCCGGGCGTCGCCTTGAACCCGCCGTAGCACCAGCCGGCGTTGAGATAGAGACCCTCGACGGGGGTATGGTCGATGATCGGCGAGCCGTCCATCGACATGTCCATGATGCCGCCCCAGGAGCGCAGCAGCCGCGCGCGGCCGATCATCGGCATCAGCGCCATACCCCCTTCGCAGACATCCTCGACGGTGGCGAGGTTGCCGCGCTGCGCATAGCTGTTGTAGCCGTCGATGTCGCCGCCGAACACGAGGCCGCCTTTGTCCGACTGGCTGATGTAGAAGTGTCCGGCGCCGAAGGTGATGACGCCGGGGATCAGCGGCTTCAGGCCTTCCGTGACGAAGGCCTGCAGCACATGGCTCTCGATCGGGAGCTTGAGGCCGGCGAGCGCCGCGACGCGCGAGGAGTTGCCGGCGCAGGCGAGGCCGACCTTGCGCGCGGCGATCGGGCCGCGCGTGGTCTCGACGCCGGTGACGGCGCCGCCCTGGATGCGGAACCCCGTCACCTCGCAGTTCTGGATGATGTCGACGCCGAGCCGATCGGCGGCGCGCGCGTAGCCCCAGGCGACGGCGTCATGCCGCACCGTGCCGCCGCGGGGCTGCAGCAGACCGCCGCGGATCGGGAAGCGCGCGTTGTCGAAATCGAGGAAGGGCAGCATGCGGCGCACGTCCTGCGCGTCGAGCAGCTCGGCATCCACGCCCTGCAGGCGCATGGCGTTACCGCGCCGCACGTTGGCGTCGCGCTGTGCGTCGTTGTGGTGGAGGTTGAGCACGCCGCGCTGGCTGACCATCGCGTTGTAGTTGATGTCCTGCTCGAGCCCTTCCCAGAGCTTGAGCGACCATTCGTAGAACGGCGTGTTTCCGGGCAGCAGGTAGTTCGAGCGGATGATGGTGGTGTTGCGGCCGATATTGCCGCCGCCGATCCAACCCTTCTCGAGCACCGCGATGTCCCGCAGGCCGTGCACCTTGGCGAGGTAGTACGCGGTGGCGAGACCGTGACCGCCGCCGCCGACGATCACGGCGTCGTACGCGCGGCGCGGCGCGGCATCGCGCCACGCCGGCTGCCAACCGCGGTTGCCACGCAGCGCTTCGGTGAACAATCTGAAGGCGGAGTAGCGCACGATGGACCGGACGGTCAGGGCTCTCCGCCGCCGATCGCTTCGCGACGACGTGCGATGTAGGCGTCGAGCGATTCCAGGACAGCGGGGTCGAGCGCCGGCTGCTCGTACTCCGTCAACGCACGCTTCCAGATCTCGGTGGCGCGCTGCGTCGCGTCCTTGCCGCCGCTCAACTGCCAGTTCTCGTAGTTCTGCCAATTGGAGACGAGCGGCTGGTAGAAGGCGTGTTCGTAGCGCTGCATGGTGTGCGGTGCACCGAAGAAATGACCGCCGGGCGAAACCTGTTTCTGCGCCTCGAAGCCGAGCTCGGCTTCGTCGACCACGATCGGCTTCAGGAACTCGATCATCAGCTGCAGCATCTCCACATCGAGCACCAGCTTCTCGAAGGAGGCGACGAGGCCGCCCTCCTGCCAGCCTGCGGCGTGGTACACGAGGTTGCAGTGGCCGAGCACCGCCCCCCACAGCGACATCTCGGTCTCGTAGACGCCCTGCGCATCGGCGACGTTGGAAGCGCTGGCGTTCGAGGTGCGATAGGGCAGGCGGTAGCGCCGCGCGAGCTGACCGCTCGCGATGTTGGCCTTGGTGTTCTCGGGCGTACCGAAAGCCGGCGCGCCGGAGCGCATGTCGACATTCGAGGTGAACGCGCCGTACATCACCGGCGCACCGGGGCGTACCGCCTGCGCGAGCGTCAGGCCGAACAGGATCTCGGCGTTCTGCTGGGCGAGCGCCGCGGCGAGCGACACCGGCGCCATCGCGCCCATCAGCGTGAACGGCGTGATCACGACCGGTTGGCCGTAGTGCGCCATCATCATCAGGCCGTCAGCCATCGCTTCGTCGAAACGCCGCGGGCTGTTCACCGAGATGATGGTGAGGACGCCGGGGCTGTCCGCCATCTGCTCGGGCGTCAGGCCGCGCGTGATCGCCATCATCTCGATGCCGTCGCGCGCGCGGCCCGCGCCGATGGCGGTGCAGTGGAAGCTGAGGTCGGAATAGACGAGGTTGGTGCGGTAGGTGTCGAGGTGCCGCGAGTTGGCGGGCAGTTCGACCGGTGCGCAGACCTGGTTGCCGATGATGTGGATCGCGTTGAAGTGCTGCGCGAGCTTGATGAAGTCGCGGTAGTCGGCGAGGTTGCCGGCGCGACGACCGCGCTCGCAGTCGTGCACGAACGGTGGGCCGGCCACGAGGCCGAAGGCCATGTCACGGTCGCCGATGTGCAGCTGCTTGGCGGGGTTGCGCGAGGTGAGCGTGAAACGCTCGGGTGTGGTGGCGAGCGCGCGTTCGACGACGGCGCGATCGAGTTTGACGGTGCCGCTCGCGTCGTCCACGTCGGCACCGACCGCGCGCAGCGCGGCGCGTGCGGTCGGCGACATCAACTCGATGCCGATCTCCTCGAGGATGCGCAGCGAGGTGAGATGGATCGCCTCGACCTGGTCCGCCGACAGGATCTCGAGCGGCGCGTAAGGGTTGACGACGCGCGTCCAGGGCAGTTGCGGCAGACGAGTGCCGCCGCTTCGGCGGGTGCGGCTGCCCGGTCTCATGACCGTGACCGGATATCGATAAGCATGCTTAACGGTGAGTCAGATGCGACATCGGGGATTGCGTCAACCCGACATCCGGGCAGGAAAACCCGTCATCCGCGTCGGACGGCCCAGCGCTGCAGCGTCGGTCGCACCCGCAGGAAGCCGCGGTAGGCGAGCTCCATGAGCGACGCCACGCCGGGCAGCCGGCCGAGCCGCGCCAGCCAGCGCCAGTAGGGCAGGCGCTCCCAGAGGGCGATGAAGGCGCGGGCACCGCTTTCGATACGGCCGTCGCCGTGCTGGATATGGAAGCGGGCGAGCAGCCCACTGCGCGTGAGTCCTGCGGGCAGGTCCGCCGGCAGCGGCGCGGCTGGGTCGCTGATGTCGCGGAACTCAAGCGGCTGCGTCGGCGCGAGGCCCTGGTAGACGCCGATCTCGCGACGGCACAACGGACAGGCGCCGTCGTAGAGCACGGTCAGGCCGTCTGGGGCGGTGCAGGTCGTGGGGGAGTCGGGTCGATCCACCGGAGGATTCTGGCATGCCGCCCAGGCGAGGGCGCGATATCCTCATCCCCATGAACGCATGGGTCTATCTGGGTCTCGCCATCGTGCTCGAGATCACCGGCACTTTCTTGCTGAAGCTCTCACACGGCTTCGAGCGCTGGCACTGGGGTGCGCTCTCGATCGCCTGCTACACGGCCTGCTTCTGGGTATTGGCACCGGCCATGAAGGTGCTGCCGGTGGGCGTGGCCTACGCCATCTGGGCGGGCGTGGGCATCGTCGCCGCAGCCGCCATCGGCGTGTTCGCCTTCGACGAGAAGTTGGGTGCCATACAGTATCTGTGCATCGCCCTGGTGCTGATCGGCGCCGTCGGCCTGCGGATCACCACCCGCGCATAGCATCCTCCCGGCAGGGGAGGGTCGATGGCCACGCCGAAAGAGGACGAATCGGCCTGCCGCGTCGCGCGCATCGTTCTACATCATCAGCGCGTTCCTCTTTTTGTGGATGGTACAGGCCGGCAAGGGGCAGGGCATGTCGCCCGCCGAGGCCATGGAGCGCAGCGGCGGCATCTTCGTCGTCATGCGGATCACCGCGACGCTGTGGACCGTGACCGTCATCAGCTTCTTCGATCGCATCGACCGCGTGCCGTTCATGCCGGTCGCGTCGGCGCTGGCTTTGGTGGGGCAGGTGGCGCCGGCGCGCGGCCGCGGCGCCGTGATCGGCGTGTTCACGCTCTACCGCTCGATCGGGATGTTTTGGCCGCCATCGTCGGCGGCACGCTGTTCGATGTCTGGCGACCGTCCGCGCCCCACATCCTCCCGGCTGCCTGAGCGGTCTGTCGTGCCTGATGCCGGTGTATGGGTGGAGCCAGGGGCGTACGGCCGCCGCTGTCTGACCGATCCCGATTTCCGGGGATCCGGCGAGAAATGCGATGTGCTTCCCGGCTGACCGTTGGGCATCCTCTTGCCTGCCCAGGGCCGGAGTCATGCGTATGCTGGTCGTCATCGGTTATGGCTATAATAGCCATATGAAAAAGGCCAGTATTTCAGAGTTGAAGGACAAGCTGAGCGCGCTCATCGACGGCGTACAGCGTGGCGCGCCGCTGTTGATCGTCGACCGCGGCCGACCGGTGGCGCGCTTGGAGCCGGTCAGCGGTCTCATCAAAAGCGCTGATCCCGAGGGTCAGTTGGCGCGGCTCGAACGCGCCGGAGTGCTGCGTCGGGGTCGTCGCGCTCTGCCGCCTGAGTTCCTCAAGCGTGAGCTGCCGCGCGCGGTCCGGTCTTCCGCTGTCGCGGCCTTGCTCGAGGAGCGTCGGGAAGGGCGATGAAGTTCTGGGGCTCCTCCGCGTTGCTGCCGCTCATCGTCAGCGAGCCGACCACCTCGTCGGCCCGCGCATCGCTGGCGGCGGATCCCGTGATGATCGTCTGGTGGGGCACGCGCATCGAATGCGCGTCAGCGCTCGCGCGTCTGGAGCGCGATGGCGGTCTCGACGCTGTCGGCGCATCCCGCGCGTTCGACAACCTCTCGACGCTGGCCGATGCTTGGCACGAGATCGACGCCAGCGACATGCTGCGCGAGTGCGCGGTCCGTCTGCTACGCGTGCATCCGCTGCGGGCCGCCGACTCCGTCCAGCTCGCCGCTGCGGTCGTCGCCGCCGAGATGCGCCCGACAGCGCTGGAGTTCGTGACGGCCGACCGTCGGCTCGCTGACGCCGCACGGAAGGAGGGGTTTACGGTGGTGGCGCTCGTCTAGCGCCGCGCTACCGCCTCGAGGCGGTCGGTTAGACGACCGACCCAGTCCTCAGCGCACGGGCTCGACCGATACCGCGAGTGCCTCGGTGAAGGTGACGATCACTTCGTCGCCGGCCTTGAGCTTCTTGGCGAAGGCCTGCGCTTCCGGCGTCTCGAGCTCGACGGTGCGCACGCGCTTGTCGGGGCCGTAGAACCGCACTTCGTTGGTCTTGCTGTCCATGGAGACGATGGTGACAGGCAGCGTGGTGCGGGTGCCCATCGCAGCCGCCGGACGGTCACCCGGACCAGCGACGCCGTCGGCGAGTGCGACCGAGGCTTCGGTGGAGTCACCCGGCTTGCGCATGGCGGCGCCGATGGTCTCGTAGTAGCGCACGACGACCTCATCACCGGCCGTGACCTGCGGCAGGTTGCGGACCGCGGGGTCCACTTCGAAGGTGAATTCGTTGCCAGCCGGGCCGCGCAGCGTCATGAGGCGCGTGGCGAGATCGATCTGGGTGACGGTCGCCTTGACCTCGAGAGTGTCCCCGATCTCGAACGGCTTGGGCGCGGCGGCGCAGCCGGTGAGGGCGGTGAGAGCAGCGAGGGCGACGAGCAAGGACGAACGGGTGGTCATGGGGAACTCTCGGGTGAGGGGACAGGTCATCCTACTCGGGTGGAGCTAGGTCGCGGATTGTACGAAAGTGCAAGGTCGCTCGGTTGGTCGGCGCCGTCGTCTAGAATCTCTAAGGTCTTTTTTTCGTCTGAGGAATCGTCATGCACAAGTTCACCACCATCGCCGCATCCGCAGCGCTCGCATGCGCAGCCCTGCTGCCGGCGGTCACCGTCGCCCAGTCGCCACGCGCGGCGCTCGAAGAAGGGATGAGCCACGATGGCCTCGAGAAGATCAAGGTCAAGGGCATCGACCTCGCCTATTCACGGCCGGGGGCCTCGCTCGCCGGCTACAACAAGCTGATCATCGACCCGGTCGAGGTGGCCTTCCGCAAGGACTGGGATCCGAACCGCACCGGCAGCCGCATGAAGCTCGATACCAAGGAGCGCGAGGATATCCGCACGGGCGTGGCGCAGGTCGTGCAGGAAGAGTTCGCGAAGGAGATCGGTAAGGGTGGCACCTACCAGGTCGTGACCGAGGCGGGTCCTGATGTGCTCCGCCTGCGCGCGAGCATCGCCGATCTCTATGTCAACGCGCCCGACACGATGACGGCCGGTCGTACGCGCACCTACACCGTGTCGGCGGGCGAGATGACCCTTGTGGGCGACCTCGTCGACTCCGAGAGCGGCCAAGTGATCGCGCGCGTCGTCGACCGGCGTGAGGCACAGGGCAGCGGCATGATGACCCTGACCAACAGCGTCGTGAACCGGCAGGAAGCCAGCATCATCGCCTCGTCTTGGGCCCGCATCCTGCGCAAGCGTCTCGACGCCGCGCACGGTAGCGACCGCAAGTAAGGTCTGCGTCCGGGGCGGCGCTCAGAACTTGAAGCTGACGCCGATCCCCGGGCCGCTCGTGACCATGTCGTACTTGAAGAGGTCGGCACCGCTGCCGTCTTCGTAGTCGGCATCGAGGTAGCGATAGCCGGCGACGACCTCGAGGTTGTCGCGCACCTTCCAGTTCACGGTCGCCATCATCTGCCAGGTGAGGTCCGAGCCGATGCCGAAGCCGCCGACATCGCCACGGACGCCCAGCGTCCAGGTGTCGTTGATCGGGTAACGCGCCGTGACGCCGACCACCGGGTCGATCCAGGAGTCGCCTTTGCTCGCCGCGCGGCTCGCGCCCGCGCCGGGGCCGGTGCGGACCACGTCGAGGTCGGCGTCCACATCGTTGTAGCGCAGACCGGCGAACACCGTGACCTGGTCGTTGACGCGGTAGCCGAGGTCGAGTTCGAGCGCGGTCTGCTTGACCCCGACGGTGGTGTCGATCTGCACTGGGCCTATGGCCGACCGTTTGTCGGCCTCCAGGCTCATGTAGATGTAGTCGGCCATCACCACCCAGCCGTCCGAGCGATCGCCCCGGTAGGAGCCCATGATGCCGAACTTGAGGTTGCTGAGGATGTCGTCGAAGCCGACATCGACGTCGGCCTCAAGGGGACCGGCCGGGGTGGCGGTACCGACGGCGGTCTTGCCGGACATCCCCGAGCCCCACAGGTACGGCGTGACGGTGTGCGACCAGTCCGCAGCGGCCCCCGGGGGGGCGGCGATCGCGACGGCGACCGCTGTGACGAGGACCGAAAAGGGACGGGCAAGGGTGTTGCGCATGGCTAGAGATCCGCTCAGGTCAAAAGAGGAGCGAACTTTAGCGCGGCACCCGTTGGCCGGAGGTTGTACGAAAGGCCAATGGGCGGCGAAGCCTAAACGGCGAGGATGACGCGATGAACACTCAGCCGATGCGCGCTGAACTGTGGGCGGCTGCGTTGTCGCTGCTCGTCCTGCCCTTTCCTGCGTGGGCCGCCAAGACCGATATCGTGATGTTGCTCAACGGCGATCGCATCACCGGCGAGGTAAAAGAACTCGCCTATGGTCAGCTCAAGTTCGCAACCGAGGACATGGGCACCGTATACATAGAGTGGACCAAGATCGCCTCGCTCACGACCACGCGGACCTTGCAGGTCGAAATGCTGGATGGGCGGCGTCTGCTCGGCAACGGCGCGGCGCGTGGCGATGCACCCTCGACCTTGCGGTTGTCGGGCGATGCACCCCAAGAGGTGCCGCTTGCCGCCGTGGCGCGGATCACGGCGCTCGACACCGGCAGTGGCCTCGAGCGTCTCTATGGCAGCCTCAGCGTCGGTTACAGTTTCACGCAAGCGAGCGATGTCCAGGTCTTAAACCTCGGCACCTCGGTCGGCTCGCGCAGTCCGAGTCTGCACTGGCGGGCGTCGCTCGATGCACAGCTCACCAGCCAGCAGCAAGCGCCCTCGAGCCAACGCGCCACGCTGGCGGGTACCCGTGAGCGCTTCATACGCGATGGCTGGTATCGCGACGCCACGCTGTCCTTCACCCGGAACCAGGAGCTCGGTCTCGATCTGCGCAGCCTGGTCGGCGTCGGCGTGGGTCGCTACATCCTGCAGCACTCCGACACGGAGTGGCGGGCCGGTGTCGGTCTCGCGGCGTCTGCCGAGGAACTGACCGACGGCTCCCGCCGTGAGAGCGTGGAGTTGCTGTTCGGCACCACCTTCAACATCTTCCGTTTCGACGCACCGCAGATGGACCTCGCCGCTACACTCATGGTGTTCCCGAGCCTCAGCGACTCGGGCCGCGTGCGCGGCGAAGCGACGCTGCGGCTGCGGCGTGAGATGATCGAGGACCTGTTCTTTGAGGTGAGTCTCTACGACAGCTACGACAACCGTACGGTCGCAGGCTCCCGGTCCAACGATTGGGGACTCGCGACCTCGCTTGGGTACTCCTTTTGAAAGGCATTGAATCCATGAGGACGAATCGCTCTGTACATCTGCCGCGGCGACGGCGGAGAGATGGAGAGTCTGGCTCGGCCGCATCCAGTGGATCTACTGACTTTTTTGAACGAACGGGGATCAGACCATGACACACGAACATCTTTCGAACCGCCGCTTGGTCGGCCCTGCCATCGCGGGTCTCGCCTGCATGGCGTTGCTGGCTGCCTGCAGCAAGGCCCCGGCGCCGGCACCGGTCGCACAGGATGCTGCCACCGCGCCTGCCGTCGTACCCGCCGACGCGACTGTGGCGACCCCCATGCCGACCGCTGCGCCCGCCGATGCGAGCGCGCTCGCGCCGGTTGCGTTGCCCGAGGCCATGACGCCCGCGGCGCTCGAGGAGCTGCTCGCGCCGATCGCGCTGTATCCGGATTCTTTGCTCGGGGTGCTGCTGAGCTCTGCGACGCATCCCCAGGAAGTGATGGACGGCGGCAATTGGCTGTTGCAGCAGAAAGCGACCGGTGATGCGCTCGATGCCGAGGCCCAGCAGGCCGGCTTCGGCCCCAGCGTGCGTGCCTTGCTGCAGTTCCCGACCGTCGTCGACATGATGTGCCAGAACTTCGACTGGACGCAGCAGCTCGGTTCGGCGATGAACACCGATCAGACCGCAGTGCTCGCCGCCGTGCAGCGTCTTCGCGGTCAGGCGGTCGATTCCGGCAACCTGAAGTCCTCGCCACAGATGAAGGTCTCGACGCAGGTCGTCGAGACGCAGAAAGTCGTCGTGGTCGAGTCCCCTGAGCCCAAAGTGGTGTATGTCCCTCAGTACGACCCGCAGGTGGTGTACCAGCCCGCCGTCGCGACGACGGTCGCACCGGTACCGGCGGTCGCCACCACCACGACCACCGTCACCGAGAAGAGCGGTCCGTCGACGGGTGATGTGATCGCTGCCGGCATCTTCGGCTTCGCCGCTGGCGCGATCCTCGCCAACATCTTTGATGATGATGACGACGACCGCTACCCGTATCCGTATCCGCGCTGGGGTTACGGCGGCATGTATTACGGCGGCTCTGCCTGGTACGGCGGTGGCTATGTCTACCGCCCGAACTACGGCCACGGTGGTTATGGTGGCGGGTACAACCCGGGCTATGGCTATCGTCCGCCGGTGAACTATCCGAACGCCTGGAACCGCCCGGGTAGCTGGTCGCGGCCGCCCATCTACACCCGCCCTGGGATCAACAACAACAACGTCTTCATCAACGTCAACAATCAGAACAACTACTACAACCGTTTCGACGACAAGAAGAACCTGCGTGTCGCCGACGCGCAGCGCCCGCAGTTGGTGTCGCCGAAGGTGCGTAACCAGGTCGACACCAGCTATCGGCCCCCGTCGCGGCCCATGCCTGCGGGCGCGGTCAACGCGCAGAGTCGGTCGGCTGGCATGCAGCCCGGTGAGCGGCGTGACGATCGCGCTGACTGGAAGGGCCAGGGCGGCTATCAGGGTGCGCGTCCGGCCGCCGCCGGCGCTGCCGGTAGCAAGGTCCCGCAGAACGTGCCGAAGATCAGTGATCGCGAAGTGCGCGAGAAGCTTCCGGCTGGCAACCAGCG
>CALGVD010000052.1 GCA_937920275.1 uncultured Pseudomonadota bacterium | reverse complement strand
AACCGCCGCATCGAGGCGGAGGCGAAGAAGGAGAGGACGGGGGCGTAGGGGAGCGAGCGGCGAAAGCTGATGGAGGTCATGGGGACTCCCGGGGGCAGCGCCGCCCGAGAGCCTGCATGCGAACCTCTTTTCTCGCACCTGTCGCGGCGTATGAACCCGGTACTAACGAAGTACTAACGCGTCCACAGTACGCCGCCACCCCCACACTGGCGCTCGCTTGGATGCGCACTATCGGAAATGGTGTAGGGTTACAGTATCGCCATGCCGGAATCAGGCGGTGCTCCTATGAATATGTCGCAGCATCATGGGCAGATGGCCGTGCCGCGCCGCCGGCTCCGCGCCTTCCCTTCTCTCGCGTTCATCTGCGCCCTGTCGTTGTTGGCAGCGAGACCGGCCAGTGCATGCTCGATCTTCGGGCACTACGTCATCCCGACCAATTTCGAGTTGGTGCAGATGGCAGACGCCATCGTGATCGCCACGGCCATCGACGACGCCGTTGATGCGAACGACAAGGACCCGCAAACGCGCGACGTACGTTTCCGGGTCGACAAAGCCCTGAAGGGCTCACCCCCGCGAGTGTTCAAGTACTCGTGGTCTCGTCTCGGTCAGACTCGCCCAAGCGATCCCCGCATCCTCGATGCCTCCCATCCCGAGGCACATGCGGGAATGTGCAATCGCACCACGTTTTCGCAACGCGGCCGATATGTGCTGTTCCTCAAACAGTCGGATGAGGGCAAGTGGGAGCGTCTCAGCTACGCCTTCGCCAGGGACAGCGAAGATTACTCGGGGGATGACTCGCTCTGGGTCACGACCATCAAGAGCTACCTCGATATCCAAAACCGCCTCGGACCGATGGAGCAGTTCGACGGCCTGGAGCGCCTGATGGCGACCAAGATGGCCGAAAAGCCCTCGTTGCGCCGTGACGCCGTCATCGATGACATCCGCAACCATCTTCGTTCCCGGTCGCCCTACAAGCCGACGCGATACTTGGTCGATACCTACGAGCAGTTGGAGCGTGGCGAGCCGCTGCGGTACCCGCTGCGACCGCCATCCGCCGACGCCGAGCAGTCCTTTGCGCAAGCCATGACCGATGCGATCGTCGGTGGTGGCGCACCGGACAGCTTGTCGGTAGAGGCGCAAAAGTCGTTCGTGCTCCGATCGCTGATCGAAGGCGACCATCCCGATGCCGCCCCGCTGTTCGAGCGCCTGTTGGCCGCGCCCGATGTGTCCGCCGAGCGACTGGGCGCGGTGATCCGCTATTTCGGCTCGCAGGGCCAGCTGAAACGGGCGCTCGATGTGGCGGAAACGAGGGTATTGCCGAAGGTGATCGAGTTCGACCCTGCCGATGCGGAGGCGCTGTATTCCGATCTGGTCCTCGCCATGCGAGGCGACGGCTACGACGAGAAGGAGGAATGGCGCTCCGATCCCGAGGTCGCCGCGCGTTGGCCGCGCGTCTCGTTCCTTTTCGCTCGTTACCTAGGCGGGGCCATGTCCCCCGGCTTCGCCAGCAACGAATATGCCGAAGAGCTGATCGGGAACGACTATCGCCGCTCGCCGGAGTTGACCCTCCAAGCCGCGAATGCATACAGATCGCGGGTGGAAGAGTGGGCGATCGCCGAACTGACCGCGCTCGTACCTGCCGCAACGCCGCCGGCAAAGGGGGCTTCGGGTCGCGAAGACGGCGAGACGGCGGAAGACCCCGCACGCCTGCCGATCCGCGTCTTGGTGCGCGGGTTGGGAAAAGAGCGTGACGCCGCCGTCCTTAAAGTGTTCTGCCAAGGCGGCGCACGCCGGATGATGCTCATCGATGCCTTGGGCGAGGCGGCCGGCAGTACCTACAACCCGCACATCGTCGAGCGCATGCTGTCCACGCCAGGGTTGACCGAGGACGAGCGCAAGGCGCTGCTCGACGCCTTGATTGAGCTTGATGGCCGCTCGCTCTCGCATCGGCGCACCCACCGGGATCTTTTCGGGGGACACCGGCCGAGCGACTGGCGCATCCTCCTTGAGGCCTTGATCAAGGGCGAGCGGTTCACCGTCGAGCCCATCGACTGCGCGCCCCAGTAGCTACCCAAGCCTTCCCCGCCGGCCTCGGGCGCTACTGGGTGACCACGAGGGCGAGGGCGGTGGGTTAAGGCGGCGCGGTCGGGCTGCGCAGGTTGCTCCCGATCCATTCCGCCAGCGCGTCTTCCGTGAGCTCGCCGGCTGCGAGCGCCTTGTCAGCGAGTATTTGAGGGTCGCCGGGCATACGGCTGCCGCCAAAGTATCACCGGTCCCGGCCGACTGCACCCGGCCGAAAAATATTCTTTCGGCACCCCATAAATGCGCCCGCGGATCCGTCTATAAGGTGACCACCGTATTGCGTGGGTTGGTAAGGAATCGAGACGGGCGCGTGCCGCCGTGAACCGGTAGGAAGCAGCAGAGTCCGTTACCGCGGGCCTTTGTCGGCCGTCTACACAAAGCGCTGACGAATTACTAACGCACCTCTACATCTGAACATCAAGCACGACTTCGGTCCCGACGCGCTCTGGCCCGCCGAAGTAAGCCACCTCGAAGCGGTTGATCCCCTTCTGGAAATGCTTGGCGAGTGGCTTGATCTTCACTTCGCAGATGGCGGTGACGTCGCCATCCTCGACCTTCGACTCCAGCACCTTCATGGAGATTGGCTCCACAGGCTTGCCGTTGACCGAGTCGATCTTCACCGAATCCAGCCTGATGCTCTCACCCGGCATCTTGAGGCGCACCTTCAGCGTCTCGGGCTTGCTTTGCGCGAGGAAGTCATCGAGCAGTATTTCGGCGGAGGCGCCGCCCATCACGCTGCCGAGGTTCAGTCGTGGCCGCGAGGCCGACTCCACGTCCATGGACAGGTTACTGACCGTCGACGCATCAAACACCGTCCCTGGCGGCAACACTGCGGCACCGCCCGGCACGAACAGCACCGGCCACAACAGCAACAGCCCGACCGTCCAGACGACCGCTTTGCGTCCGCTGCCCTCCTTGTTGTACCCGCCTTGTAGCATCACCGACCGGCCGTCGGCGGACTGTGTCTCGATACCGCCGATCGACACCTTCCCTTCGACGCCGCCCATGTTGCTGCGCTTGACCTTATCGACCCGGCAGCTCGCCGGCGTGCCACCCTTGATGAACACCGTGCCGTTGACGTCGACATCGCGCCACACCCGGCACATCACCGGCATGCCGGTGTCCGCTTCGCCGCGCTTGCTCGAGACCTCCTGGTCCGTGACGAGATAGATGCGCGTCCCGGCGGGCAGCACCTTCGTCTCGACGGCAAGGGCGATTATCGGATGGAGCAGCATGACGGCCGCGAGCAACGCGGCGATTGGCTTGGACAGAGCGCGCATGAGGTTTCCTCGGGGCGGGGATAGTGGACCGCCCGACAAGGAGCCTGCGCCCCCAAAGGCTCAATTTTTGACCCTCAGTGGGCTATCGCGGATAAGAGGGGTGCAGCAGCCCTGCGTCACAGCATCTTCAACTCAAATAGCACTAAATGCCACCCTGTAGATCGGCGAAGCCGGACTTCTGGTATCATTTGAGACAGCTACTCACCTCAAACGATACCATCTGCGCCCAT
>CALGVD010000051.1 GCA_937920275.1 uncultured Pseudomonadota bacterium | reverse complement strand
ACCACTTGGGCGGCACGGACATGGAGACCTCCGCAGGAGTTGGTGGAAAGGGAGGGACTCGAACCCTCGACCCCGGCATTATGAGTGCCGTGCTCTAACCAGCTGAGCTACCTTTCCAAGCGGTCATTTACGGCCCGGACAGCGGGCCGGGAGTGTGTTCGCGGGGCGCGGGGCTGTCAAGTTCGGGCCGTCAAACCCGGGTCAGCCAGCCGTGCCGGTCGGGCGCCCTGCCCTGCTGTAGGGCGACCAAGGCCTCGCGCAGGCGAAGGGTCTCGGGGCCGATCTCGCCGTCACCCACCGGGATGGCCTTGCCGCCGCGCACGAGCGTACCCACGCCCACGAGCACTGCAGCGGTGCCTGAGAGCGCCGCCTCGCCGTCGCGCACCCACTCGAGCATCTCCTCCACGGTGAACACGCGCTCCTCGACGGTGTAACCGAGATCGCGGGCGATGGTGAGCAGCGAATCGCGGGTCACGCCGTGCAGGAAAGTGCTGTCGAGGCCGCGGGTGAGCAGCCGACCGGGGCGCAGCAGGATGAAGTTGGCGGCGCCCGTCTCCTGCACTTCGCCGCCCGGGCAGAAGAGCACCTGGTCGACGCCGTGCTCGCGGCGCGCGGCGAGGGTCGGGCCCATCGCCGCGGCGTAGTTGCCGCCGGTCTTCACGCGACCGAGGTGCGGCGCGCAACGCTGCGCCTGCTCTTCGACCAATATTTTGAGCGGCTTCATGCCGCCCGCGAAGTAATCCCACACAGGGCTCGCGAGCACCACGAGGCAGGCCTCGTTCGAGGGCTGCGCGGCGGCGCCGATGTTGGGCATGGTGCCGAAGAGCAGCGGCCGCAGGTACAGCGACCCCGGCGCCTCCGGGACGATGTCACGCACGCGATCGACGAGGGAGATGACCATCGAGGACACCTGCGCCGCATCGGGCTCGGGGAGCATCAGCGCACGGGCGCTCTGCTGCAGACGCGCGACATGGCGGTCGAGCCGGAAGATCTGCACCGAACCGTCCGCATGACGGTAGGCCTTGAAGCCCTCGAAGCACTCGCTGCCGTAGTGCAGCGCGTGAGCGGCCGGGTGGATGGGCAGCGGACCGGTGGGCAGCAGCTCCGCAGGCGTCCAGGCGCCAGCACGGAAATGCGCGACGCTCATGGAGTCGGCGAGCACGCTGCCGAACGGCGAGGACTTCGCACGCTGGATGGTGGCGGCGGCGGCGGCCGTGGCGGCAGCGGTGGACGCGGTGTCGGGGGTCGTCATGTCGTCAGGTCTCCAAAGATATCTTGCGGCGTCTCGATGCGGGCCTTCAACGCTTGGATCAGCGCTGCGGCGTCGTAGCCGTCGACGAATCGGTGATCGAACGACGACGACAGATTCATGATACGACAGATCGCGATCTCACCGTGATGCACCACCACGCGCTCGACCGCTTTATTGATGCCGATGATGGCCACCTCGGGGGCGTTCAGGATGGGCGTCGAGACGATGCCGCCCAACTTGCCGAGACTCGTGAGGGTGATGGTCGATCCGCTCAACTCCTCGCGCCGAGCTCTGCCGCTGCGGGCGGCCTCGGTGACGCGACGGATCTCGGTCGTCAGGTCGTCGAGGTCGCGGCGCGCGACATCGCGCACCACCGGCACTTTGAGGCCGTCCGGGGTCTGGGTGGCGATGCCCAAGTGCACGGCGGCATGACGGAGCAGTACATTGCGGGCGGCGTCGTAGTGGGCGTTGCACTGCGGGAACCCGGCGAGCGCGGCGGCGAGCGCACGGGCGATGAACGGCAGGTAGGTCAGGGACTCGCCGCCCGCTGCTTTACGCGCGGTGTTCAGTCGGACGCGCAGCGCCTCGAGGTCGGTGACATCGACCTCTTCGACATACGCGAAATGCGGCGCGTTGCGCTTGGAATCGCTCATGCGCTGCGCGATGACCCGGCGCACGCCGATGACGGGGATCTCGGTGATGCCGGGCGTGCCGCGCTGCGCACGCTCGAGGTCGGCCTCGACGATGCGTCCGCCGGGTCCGGTGCCTTGCACGCGCGCCAGATCGAGCCCTATCTCAGAAGCACGGCGGCGGGTCGCAGGCGAGGCCATCACGCGCGCCGGAAGCAATGAGTCTTGGGTGGCGGGTGCCGGGGCCGCCACGGCGGCGGGCGGCGCAGACGGCGCAGGGGGCGCAGGCGGTGCAGGCGATGCAGGCCGCGCAGACGGGGCTGCGCTCGGCACGCCCGCCCCCTCGAGTGCGCCCTCGACCTCGAACACCGCCAATTCGCTGCCCACGGCGAGCGTGTCGCCCGGCTTGCCGCTCACGGCGACGACGAGGCCACTCACCGGCGAGGGCACCTCGACCACGGCCTTGTCGGTGGACAGCTCGACGAGCGGCGCGTCCTCGCGCACCGTATCGCCCGCCGCGACCTTCCACGCGATGACCTCGGCGGAGACCGAGCCCTCACCGAGATCGGGCACACGCATGACGAAACGCGTCATGCCGAGACCTGCATCAGCGCCTCGAGCGCGCGGCGCACGCGCAGGCGACCCGGGAAGTACTCCCACTCGAAGGCATGCGGATACGGGGTATCCCATCCGGCGACGCGCTGGATGGGCGCCTGCAGATGCCAGAAGCAGCGTTCCTGCAGCGATGCGGAGAGCTCCGCACCATAGCCGCCGAAACGGGTCGCCTCGTGGGCGATCAGGCAGCGACCGGTCTTGGCGACCGAGGCGGCGAGCGTGTCGATGTCGAGCGGGACCATGCTGCGCACATCGACCACCTCGGCGTCGAGCCCGAGATCGGCTACGGCTGCGAGGCAGACATGCACCATCGTCCCGTAGGTCACGACCGTGACGGCGTTGCCCGCGCGGACCACGGCGGCCTTGCCGATGGGGACGGTGTAATGGCCCTCGGGCACCTCGCCCATAGGATGACCGGCCCAGGACTCGGCGGGCTTTTGCGGATCGCCATCGAAGGGTCCGTTGTACACGCGCTTGGGCTCAAAGAATATCACCGGGTCGTCGTCCTCGATCGCGGCGATCAGCATGCCCTTCGCGTCGTAGGGGTTCGACGGCATGACGACCTTCAGGCCGCTGACATGCGCGAACACCCCCTCCGGGCTCTGGGAGTGCGTCTGGCCGCCACGGATGCCACCGCCACAGGGCGTACGGATGGTGACGGGCGCGGTGAAGGCGGCGGCGCTGCGGTAACGCATGCGGGCGAGCTCGCTCACGATCTGGTCGTAGGCGGGATAGATGTAGTCGGCGAACTGGATCTCTGCGACGGGGCGCAGACCGTTGGCCGCCATGCCGATCGCGGCACCGACGATGCCGCCCTCCGCGATGGGGGTATCGATGACGCGATGCGCACCATAGCGGCTCTGCAGCCCCTCGGTGGCCCGGAACACGCCGCCGAAGTAGCCGACATCCTCGCCCAAGATCACGACCCGGGGATCGCGCGCGAGCATGACCTCCATCGCGGAGTTGAGCGCCTGCACCATGCTCATCGCGGTCATGTCGCCGCTCCGGCGTCGCGCGCGGCGGCCAGTTCAGCCTCGAGTTCGGCTCGCTGCGCCTCGAGATGGGGCGGAAGCACCTTGAAGACATCCTCGAACATCAGCGCCGGGTCGAGCCTCGCGCCGTCGTTGTTCGTGCCGTAAGACATCGCTTGCTTCCAGGCGGCCGCGACCTCGGTCTCTAGTTCAGCGAGGAGCGCGGTATGACGGGCGTCGTCCCATTCGCCGAGGCCGCTCAGGTGTTTTTTCAGACGCTCGACCGGGTCGCCGAGCGGCCACGCGGGGAACTCGTCCTTCGGGCGATAGCGGGACGGATCGTCGCTGGTCGAGTGGGCACCCGCGCGGTAGGTGACATGTTCGATGAGGGTCGCACCGTATCCGGCGCGGGCGCGTTCCGCCGCCCAAGCCGTGGCGGCGTACACCGCCAGAAAATCGTTCCCATCGATGCGCAGACCGGCGAGCCCCAGACCCGGACCGCGTGCCGCGAATGAACGCTGTTCGCCGCCGGCAAAGCCTTGGAAGGTGGAGATCGCCCATTGGTTGTTGACGACGTTGAGCACCACCGGCGCGCGATAGACCTTGGCGAACAGCATCGCGTGATGGAAATCGGCTTCCGCCGTGCTGCCCTCGCCGACCCACGCCGCGGCGATGTGGTCTTCGCCCTTGATCGCCGCCGCCATCGCCCAGCCGACCGCCTGCGGGTACTGCGTCGCAAGATTGCCGGAGATCGAGAACAGACGACGCGGCGCATCGTGGTACATCACGGGCAACTGTCGTCCCTTGCACATGTCGTGGGTGTTGGAGAGCAGCTGGCACATGAGATCGAGCACCGGGGTACCGCGACCGATGAAGAGCCCTTGGTTGCGGTAGGACGGGAACAACATATCGCCGGGACGCAGCGCATGCGCCGCGGCGACCGAGACCGCCTCCTCACCCCAAGAGCGCACATAGAAGCTGATGCGCCCCTGACGCTGCGTACGCTGCATGCGATCGTCGAAGACCCGCGTCAACAGCATCTCGCGCAGACCGGCGCGCAGCGTGTCAGGCGGGAGCTTCGGGTCCCAAGGCCCGATCGCGGTGCCGTTGTCGTCGAGGACGCGGATGAGATCCTCGGCGAGCGGCACGGTCTCGCGGACCGCGACGCCGATCGGCGGACGCGGCACCGCTCCCGCAGGCGAGATCCTGACATAACTGAAATCCGGTTCCTCGCCCGGGCGGGCGGGGACTTCGGGCACATGCAGACGTGGCTCGCTCATGGTCACCCCAATATTTTATTCGATACCGGAGGGGATGGGCAGGGAGAGATCGATGCCCGCGACCTCGAAGCCGCGGCGGTAATCGCGGATGTGTTTATCGCACCAGCTGCGCGCGGCGGCGGCATCGCCGGACTCGACCGCGGCGAGGATGCGGCGCTGGGCGACTGCGATGCGTGAGCGCGACTGCGGCACCGCCTCGATCAACCTGCGCAGCGATGAATCAAGCAATTGCAGCAGCGGCTCCTGGGTGAGCGACAGCACGCCGTTGCCCGTCGCGCGCGCCAGCGCCCGGAAGAAATCGGCCGCCTGCGCGGCAGCCCGCGGCATCTGCGGATCCTCGGCGGCGGCGACCACGGCTGCCAATGCCGCCAGCGTCTCCGTATCGCGTCGTCGAGCCGCGATCTCAGCCACCGGCGGCTCGATGATCGTCATCGTCTCCCACACCTCCGCGACCGTCGCGTGGTGCAGCGTGAGCGCCCGCGATACGCCCGTCGCCACCTGCTCCGGATCCGGCCGGCTCACCATCATCAGTTTCGAGCCGCGCTCGCGCCGCAACAGCCCTGACGACTCGAGTTCGCGCAGCGCCTCACGCACCGTGGAGCGGTGCACGCCGAGCTGCCGCGCGAGTTCGAGCTCGCTCGGCAGGCGCTCACCGAGGCCGAGCGAACCGGCCGTGATGCGCGCGGTGAGCGCCGTCGCCACCTTGCGGTAAGCCGGCTCCACCATGATCTTGGCGAAACGCGCGACCACGCCGCCGCCCGTCAGGCCGACTGCGCGAAGAGTTCGCGGCCGATGAGCATGCGGCGGATCTCCTGGGTACCCGCGCCGATCTCATAGAGCTTGGCGTCGCGCACCAATCGGCCTGCCGGGTAATCATTGATATAGCCGTTGCCGCCGAGGCACTGCAGTGCTTCGAGCGCGATGCGGGTGGCCTTCTCGGCGGCGAACAGGATCGCTGCAGCGGCATCGTGGCGCCGGCAACGCCCCGCGTCGCAGGCGCGCGCGACCGCATAGACGAGCGCACGGGCGGCGGCGAACTCGGTATACATATCGGCGACCTTCGCCTGCATCAGCTGGAAGCTGCCGATCGGCGCGCCGAACTGGTGTCGCTCGTGCAGGTAGGGCAAGGCGAGATCGAGCGCTGCGGCCATGATGCCGAGCGGCCCGCCGGCCAGGACGGCACGCTCGTAATCGAGGCCGCTCATCAGCACCCGCGTACCGCCGTGCAGTTCGCCCAGCAGGTTCTCGGCTGGGACCACGCAGTCCTCGAGCACGAGCTCACAGGTGTTCGAGCCGCGCATCCCGAACTTGTCGAGTTTGGGCGAACGCGAGAAGCCGGGGAACCCGGCCTCGACGATGAAGGCGCTGACGCCACGCGGCGCCGCCGCCGGGTCGGTGCGCGCGTAGAGCACGATGACATCGGCATCCGGGCCATTGGTGATCCACATCTTGCGGCCGTTGAGCACGAACGCATCGCCGCGCCGCTCGGCGCGCGTCTGCATGGAGAGCACATCGGATCCGGCGCCAGGCTCGGACATGGCGAGCGCACCGATCCATTCGCCCGTGACCAGCTTGGGCAGATAGCGCTCGCGCTGGGCGTCGCTGCCGTTCAAACGGATCTGGTTCACGCAGAGGTTGGAGTGCGCCCCGTAGCTGAGGCCCACCGAGGCCGAGGCGCGCGAGATCTCCTCCATCACGACCACATGAGCGAGGTAGCCAAGATCCGCCCCGCCCCAACGCCCGGGGACCGTGATTCCGAGCAAGCCCTGCGATCCGAGCTCGCGCCAGAGACCCGCCGGGAACTGGTTGCTGCGGTCGATGTCGGCCGCGAACGGCGCGATGCGCGCCTGCGCGAACCGGCGCACCGCCTCACGAACCTCAGCGGCCGCCTCACCCTCGACGGGATCGATCGCGAATGCTTCCAGCCCGGGCATACCTTGCCTCCGACCTTGATGATGGTAGGATTGTCCGACAACACGATAGATCCATGCAAGCGCGTTGGACCGCGCCGCAAGGTTTGAAGGAGGTGGCATGGCGATCCTCGAGTCCGTGATCGACCCTGGCGCGGCGCCGTTCATCGAGCGGGCGGCCGCGATGCGTGTGTTGGTCGACGACCTGCGAGCCAAGCTCGATGCAGCCGCTGCCGGCGGCGGCGAAGCCGCCCGCGCACGCCACCTCGCCCGCGGCAAACTGCTGCCCCGCGAGCGCATCGAGCTGCTCCTCGATCCGGGGACACCGTTCCTCGAATTCTCACCGCTCGCCGCGCTGCGGATGTACGACGACGAGGCGCCCTGCGCCGGGCTCATCACCGGCATCGGTCGCATCGCCGGGCGCGAATGCGTGATCGTCTGCAACGACGCCACGGTGAAGGGCGGCACCTACTATCCGATGACGGTCAAGAAGCACCTGCGCGCCCAAGAGATCGCCCGCGAGAACCGTCTGCCCTGCGTGTACTTGGTCGATTCGGGTGGCGCCAACCTGCCCAACCAGGACGAGGTGTTCGCCGACCGCGAACATTTCGGGCGCATCTTCTTCAACCAAGCGAACCTCTCCGCCCTCGGCATCGCCCAGATCGCGGTCGTGCTCGGCAGTTGCACCGCGGGCGGCGCCTATGTCCCGGCGATGAGCGACGAGTCGGTGATCGTCCGTGAGCAGGGGACGATATTTTTGGGCGGACCGCCGCTCGTGAAGGCGGCGACCGGCGAAGAGGTGAGCGCCGAGGACCTGGGTGGCGGTGATGTCCACACGCGGCTCTCCGGGGTGGTCGATCATCTCGCTGCCGATGATGCCGAAGCCCTCGCCCGCGCGCGCGGCATCGTCGCGCGGCTCGGTGCCAAGCCCGCACCGAGCGTCGCGCTGCGCGAGCCGCGACCGCCGCGTTATCCGACCGAGGACCTCTGCGGCATCGTACCGACGGACCTGCGTACGCCGTTCGACATCCGCGAGGTGATCGCCCGTCTCGTGGACGACAGCGAGTTCGACGAGTTCAAGGCGCGATACGGGACGACACTCGTCACCGGCTTCGCGCACCTCGAGGGGATGCCGGTCGCGATCGTGGCCAACAACGGCATCCTGTTCTCGGAATCGGCGCTCAAGGGCACGCACTTCGTCGAGCTCGCCTGCCAGCGTCGCATCCCGCTGATCTTCCTGCAGAACATCACGGGCTTCATGGTCGGCCGCAAGTACGAGAACGAGGGCATCGCCAAGCACGGCGCAAAGATGGTGATGGCGGTCGCCTGCGCCAAAGTACCGAAGCTCACCGTCGTGGTCGGCGGCAGCTTCGGCGCCGGCAACTACGCCATGTGCGGCCGCGCCTATTCGCCGCGATTCCTTTGGATGTGGCCCAACGCGCGTATCAGCGTGATGGGTGGCGAGCAGGCTGCGCAGGTGCTCGCGCGCCTGCGGCGCGACGGGCTCGAAGCCAAGGGCGGCAGCTGGAGCGACGATGAACAGCAGGCCTTCATGGCGCCGATCCGGCGGCAGTACGAGAGCCAGGGACACCCGTACCACGCGAGCGCGCGGCTGTGGGACGACGGCATCATCGACCCGGCTGATACGCGTCGGGTGCTGGCGCTCGGCCTCGCCGCAGCGCTCAACGCCCCGATCCCCGAGACGCGCTTCGGCGTGTTCCGCATGTGAGGACGACACGATGACGCAGCACGCAACAGGGCTCGAGATCGAGTGCGAGGACGGCATCGCGCGGCTCTGGCTCGCACGCCCCGGACAACGCAACGCGCTCGATGAGCCCTTGATGGAGGCGCTGACCGACGCGTTGCGACGGATCGCGCAGGACGACAGCGTGCGCGTGGTGGTGCTCGGCGGCCGTGGCAAGGCGTTCTGCGCCGGCGCCGACCTCGGTTGGATGCAGCGCGCCGCGGGCTTCGATCGCGACCAGAACATCGACGACGCGAGCCGCTTCGCCCGGCTGCTGCAGGCGATCGACACCTGCCCGAAGCCGACGCTCGCGCGCGTGCACGGGGCCTGCTTCGCGGGCGCCATCGGCCTCGCCGCCGCCTGTGACATCGCGATCGCCGCCGACGACAGCCGCTTCTGTTTCACCGAGACCCAGCTCGGGATCGTACCGGCGATGATCTCGCCGTATGTGCTGCGGGGGGTCGGCTACCGTCAGGCGATGCGTTACATGACCACCGCCCTGCCCTTCGACGCCGCGACCGCGCTGCGCATCGGGCTGGTCAGCGAGACCGTGCCTGCGGACGCCCTCGATGAGGCCATCGCGCCGCTCGTCGCCGCGCTGAAGGCCTGCGGTCCGCGCGCCTTGGCGGAGACCAAGCGGCTGCTGCGCGGCATCGTCGGCCGACCGATCGACGAGACCCTCACCCGGCACACCGCCGAGTGCATCGCCGACGCGCGCGCCTCCGATGAGGCGCGTGAGCGGATCGGTGCGGTGCTGGCCGCGGCTGCAGCACGACGGGACGCGCCATGACCGGCGCCGCGCCGCAGCTGCCGCGGCGACTGCTGATCGCCAACCGCGGTGAGATCGCTTGCCGCATCATCCGCACGGCCCGGCGGCTGGGCATCGAGACGGTCGCGGTGCACTCCGACGCCGATGCGGGTGCGTGGCATGTGCGGCTCGCGGACCGCGCCGAGCGGATCGGCCCGGCCGCGGCGGCGCAAAGTTATCTCGACATCGACGCACTGCTCGCCGCCGCTAGACGCAGCGGCGCTGACGCCGTGCACCCGGGCTACGGATTCCTCTCAGAGAACGCCGCCTTCGCAGAGGCCTGCGCAGCCGCCGGCCTGGTCTTCATCGGACCACCGCCCGCAGCGATCCGCGCGATGGGCTCGAAATCCGAAGCCAAACGCCTGCTCGAAGAGGCAGGCGTACCGCTCGCACCCGGCTACCACGGCGAACGACAGGACCTGCCGTTCTTGGCCGCGCAGGCGACGCGGATCGGTTGGCCGCTGCTCATCAAGGCCAGCGCCGGCGGTGGCGGCAAAGGCATCCGCCGCGTCGATCGTACCGAGGACTTCGCGGCGGCGCTCGCCGCCTGCCAGCGCGAGGCACAGTCGAGCTTCGGCGATCCAAGGGTGCTGCTCGAAAAATTCATCGAGCGGCCGCGTCACATCGAGATCCAGATCTTCGCCGACCGCCACGGCGGCTGCGTCCACCTCGGCGAACGCGACTGCTCGATCCAGCGACGGCACCAGAAAGTGTTGGAAGAAGCGCCCGCGCCTGGCATGACCCCCGAGCGCCGCGCCGCGATGGGTCAGGCGGCCATCGCTGCCGCCCAACGCGTCGGCTATGTCGGTGCGGGCACGGTGGAGTTCATCGCAGCACCGGACGGTGCGTTCTTCTTCATGGAGATGAACACGCGCCTGCAGGTCGAGCATCCGGTCACGGAGATGATCACAGGGCTCGACCTCGTCGAGTGGCAGCTGCGAATCGCCGGCGGTGAGCCACTGCCGCTCGCCCAGGCGCAGGTCCGTCTCGAGGGTCACGCCATCGAGGTGCGCCTTTACGCCGAGGATCCGGCACGCGGCTTCCTGCCTTCGCCCGGTCGACTATCGGCCTGGCATGCTCCTCGCGACTTACCGGGCGTGCGCATCGATGCAGGCGTCGAGACGGGCGATGAGATCACGCCACACTACGACGCCATGATCGCCAAGATCATCGCGCATGGCCCGACGCGGGACGACGCGCTCCGGCGGTTGCAGAAGGCGCTGCGCGAGACTGTGGTCGCAGGCCCCCGTACGAATCTCGGCTTCCTGCGGCGATTGCTCGGCACGCGATCTGTGCGGGAGGCTGACCTCGACACCGCGCTCATCGAGCGCGAGCAACACGCACTGCTCGACGCGACCGATACAGTGCCCGAGGTGATCTGGTGCGCCGCACTCGCCGCGTGGCTGCTCGACGAGCGGGATCGCAGCGTTCGCAGCAGGACAGGCGCCCGCTCACCCTGGGACGCGACCGATGGTTTTCGCCTCGTCGGCCGCGCTCACCGCCGACTGACCGTCGTGGTCGGCGACGAACGACGCGGGGCGTCACTCACGCCGCAGGGCGACGCTTGGCAGCTGCATTGGGACGGCGCCAGCGCCCCCTGCGCGCTGCAGGCGACGACCGAGGACACCGGACGGTTATGGGTGAGCATCGACGGCAGCCGGGTCATGGCGTCCGTAGTCGTGCAAACCAGCCGAGGACACGGCGGCACGGTGCACACGAGCGTCGAGGGCGTTGATGCGACCGTGCACCTCGTCGATCCGCGCGATCCGACGGGCGCCGCCGAATCGATCGATCACGGACTGCGTGCGCCGATGCCGGGCCGCGTGGTCGCCCTCTTGGTGAAACCGGGCGATCGCGTCCGACGCGGCACGCCCCTGCTCGCGCTCGAGGCGATGAAGATGGAGCATGTACTGACCGCGCCCGCGGACGGCGTGGTGGCAGAGATCCGCGCGCACGAGGGTGCACAGGTGGCGGAAGGCATCACGCTCGTGGAGTTCGAGCCGGACTGATCCCGGTTTCCGCCCCCCAGAAACGGCACCGCCGGTGCCACTTGCGCGACACCGGCGGTGGGATCGGTCGAAGACCGGACTTACTGCGGCTTTTCGCAGTCCGTACGGCGCAGGACGACGCGGCGGTTCTCCGCGCGGCCCTCGGCGGTCTTGTTGTCGGCCACCGGCTGGCTCTCGCCGAAGCCGGTCGGGGACATGCGCGACTCCGCGATGCCCTGGGAGATCAGGTACTCGCGGACCGTCGCAGCGCGACGCTCTGAGAGCTTCTGGTTGTACGCGTCGGAGCCGATCGAGTCCGTGTGGCCCTCGATGACGCCGCTCGTCCAGTTGAGGCGCTTGAGCTCCGCGACTGCGGCATCAAGCTGGGCCTTGTCTGAGTCGGTCAGCGCCGACGAGTCAAAGGCGAAGTTCAGCTTGAGCGTGAGGTCGCAGGGGCAGCCCTGCACACCGACGCGCGTGCCGCGCGGCGTGTCCGGGCACAGGTCGTTGGCATCGATGACGCCATCGCCGTCGCTGTCCAACGGTGCGACCGGCTTCGCCACCACCGCAGGCGCGATGGCTGCGACGGCGACCACGGCCGGCGCCGCGGTGGCACCGAAGCGGTAGCCGAGGTTCAGAGAATAGATCATCGGATCGAGGGCGACATCACCCACGCGGTTGCCGTTGAGCTTGACCTTCGACTCCATGTCGACCCAGCGGGCCGAGAGGTTCACGAAGAAGCGCTGGGTGACGCCGAGGTCGATACCGGCCACAGCGGCCGGGCCCCAGGAGCTGCCGAGGGACAAGCCGGCGGGGCGCTCACCCGAGAACTGGGCGTAACCGAGGCCCGCACCCACATAGGGACGCATGCGCCCGAGCGGGTTGAAGTGATACTGACCGGTCAGGGTCTGGATGGTCGGCTCGACCTTGCCGTACTGCGCGACCGAGCGCCCGGTGATGGCGGTGGTCGTGTGGTTCTGCGCGGGTGCTGCGAAGAGCTCGACGCCCCACTTCTGCGACACCATTGCGGTGACATCGAAGGAGAAGCCGGTGTCGTCATCGATGCCGAGCGTGGTGGTCGGCGACAGCGAGAGGTCACCGGACTTCGGGTCGACCTGACTCACGCCACCGCGGACGATCCAGTCGGTACGCTCCCACGGAGCTTCGGCGGAGGCGACCGGCGCGAGCAACGCGGCGGCCAACAAAACGGCGGCCGCAACGGCCGGACGGGAATCCAACATGGCAGAAACCTCGAGAGCGATAAGGACAGTCCAATCAATGATATCACGGTTTCTGCCCGTTTTGTGACGGCCTAGGCTGATTGAACTTAAGGTCAACATCCGGAGGTTCGACCACTCAGCCCCCCACCCCCACCCCCGCCCCAGCCAACACCAGTACCCCGAGCAAGAGAAAGAGCGCGGCGGCGATGCCACGCACAAGCCGCATCGGCAGCTTGGTCGCAGCCACCTCCCCGAGCAGCACCGCCGGCACATTGGCGATCATCATGCCGAGGGTGGTCCCGGCGACCACCGCCCAGAGACTCGCGTATTGGGCGGCCAATGCGACCGTCGCGATCTGGGTCTTGTCCCCCATCTCGAGCAGAAAAAACGCGACCAAAGTAGCGAGGAATACCCCGTGCAGCGGGCTCGCAGCGGCCTCCCCGTCGTCCACCTTGTCGGGCACGAGGATCCAGGCGGCCATGGCGATGAACGAGACCCCGAGTATCCAGCGCATCCATTCCGGGCCGACCGTGGCTGCAACCCAGGCACCGACCAGGCCGGCCAGGGCGTGGTTCAGCAAGGTTGCGACGAAGATGCCGAGGATGATCGGCACGGGCTTGCGGTACTTCGCCGCCAGAACCAACGCGAGTAACTGCGTCTTGTCGCCGATCTCCGCGAGCGCGACCACCCCCGTGGAGACGAGCAGCGCTTGCAGGGCATCCGTCATGTCGATGGCGCGCCGGGTGGGGCCGTTTCAGACATTGAAACGGAAATGCATGACATCGCCTTCTTTCACCACATACTCCTTGCCCTCGAGCCGCAGCTTGCCGGATTCTTTGGCGCCGTGCTCGCCCTTGAGCGCGATGTAATCGTCGAAGGCGATCACCTCGGCTCGGATGAACCCGCGCTCGAAATCGGTGTGGATGACACCCGCAGCCTGCGGCGCGGTCGCGCCCTCGCGCACCGTCCAGGCGCGGACCTCTTTGGGGCCCGCCGTGAAATAGGTCTGCAGACCGAGCAGCGCGTAGCCGGCACGGATCACGCGGTTGAGACCGGGCTCTTCGAGGCCAAGATCCTTGAGGAACTCCGAGCGGTCCGCATCCTCGAGCTGCGAGATCTCAGCCTCGATCGCCGCGCAGACGGCGACCACTTGCGCACCCTCCTTCGCAGCCAGCGCCTTCACGGCCTCCAGCATCGGGTTGTCCTTGAAGCCGCTCTCGGCGACATTGGCGACATAGAGCACCGGCTTGTAGGTCATCAATTGCAGGCCGCGCACGATGGGGCGTTCGGTGTCGTCGAACGACAGGGCGCGCACCGGCGTGCCGGCGTCGATCGCCTCGCGGACCCGGCGGATGACTTCGCGGGCCTTGATGGCGTCCTTGTCCTGGGCTTTGGCGGCTTTCTCTGCACGCTGCAGGGCTTTATCGGCGGTCTCGAGGTCAGCGAGCGCGAGCTCGGTGTTGATGATCTCGATGTCCGACAGCGGGTCGATGCGGCCGCTGACATGCACCACGTCCTCATCGACGAAACAGCGCACGACATGCGCGATGGCATCGACCTCACGGATGTTGGCGAGGAACTTGTTGCCGAGACCCTCGCCGGTGGAGGCACCTTTGACGATGCCTGCGATGTCCACGAACTCCACCGTGGTCGGCAGGATACGCTCGGGCTTGACGATGGCGGCGAGCGCATCGAGCCGCGGGTCGGGCACCGGTACGATGCCGATGTTCGGCTCGATGGTGCAGAACGGGTAGTTCTCGGCCGCGATGGCCGCACGCGTGAGCGCGTTGAAGAGGGTCGACTTGCCGACATTGGGCAGGCCGACGATGCCGCATTTGATTCCCATGCTATGTGTCCTTCGGTGTCAATCTTTGGTGTGCAGGCGGTTCATGGCCTTCTCGGCGCCCTCGACGAGCAGCACCGGCAGCGCGTCGAGCGATCGGTCGACCGCAGCCTCGATGGCACCCTCATCCTCGATCGCAGCGCGCTGCAGGACATAGTCGACGACCAGATCTTTGTGGCCGGGATGGCCGATGCCGAGCCGCAACCGCCAGTAGTCCGGCCCCATCGTGAGGCTCGTGTCGCGCAGACCGTTGTGGCCGCCGTGGCCACCGCCCAGCTTGAAGCGTGCGATCCCGGGCGGCAGGTCGAGATCGTCGTGCGCGATGAGCATCTCCGCAGGGGTGATCCGGTGGAAATGCGCGAGGGAGGCGACCGCACCGCCGCTCTTGTTCATGAAGGTCGTGGGCTTGAGCAACCAAAGTTCGCTCACGGCGCCGCCCGGCAGCGTCAGACGCAGCCTCGCGACCTCGCCTTGGTGGCGTGGGTCGGCACGGAACTCGGCGCCATGGCGTCGCGCCAAGGCCTCCACGAACCACCAACCGGCGTTGTGGCGCGTCCGGGCGTACTTGCCGCCCGGATTGCCGAGACCGACGACCAACTTGAGGGCCACTCCCGTCACCCGATCTCCTCAAAGACAGAGGCCGCCCGACGGGCGGCCTCTGCTGGTGCAGCGACGACGCGCGATTATTTCTTCGCAGCGTCCTTCTTGGGCTCTTGCTTCTTGGCGTCGACCTTCTTGGCATCGGCCGCAGGCGCCGCCGCGGCTCCGGCGGCCTTCGCCTCGGGCTCCTCGACCCGCGGGCTTTTCATCGAGACCACGACCTGGTCCTTGCCCTGGACCACCGCGGTCGCGACGACGCCGTCGGGCAGCGGGATATCGGAGATATACTTGGTCTGGTTGAGCTTCATCTGCGAGAGATCGAGCACGATCTCCTCCGGCAGATCCTTCGGCAGGCACTGCACCTCGATATCGGCGAGCCGATGAGAGATGAGACCACCCTGAAGCTTCACACCCGGACTTCCCGCCTCGCCCTTGAAGTGGATCGGCAGGCGCAGGCGGATCTTCTCGTCGTCGAAGACGCGCTGCAGGTCGACATGCAACACCTGCGGCTTGGCCGGATGCATCTGCAGGTCTTTGACGACGGCAGCCTGGGTCTCGGTACCGACCTTCACACCGATGATGGTGGAATAGAACTTCTCGTTCTCCACCAGGATCACGAGCTTCTGGTGGTCGAGCGAGAGCATACGGGGTGGCTGCGTGCCACCGTAGAGGATGGCCGGCACGCGCCCCGCGTGACGCAGGCGGCGGCTCGCACCCTTGCCTTCGTCGTTGCGGAACTCGGCGGCGAGTTCGATCGAGATCTTCATTTCTATGGCTCCAGTGGGTTGAGGACACCCGTCCCGCGACCAGGACGGGTTCAGTCGACGTACAACGAGCTCACGGACTCCTCGTCACGGATCCGTCGTATCGTCTCGCCGAGCAGACCCGCCACAGAGAGCTGGCGGATCTGCGGGCATCGGCGTGCCGCGGGCGACAGCGGGATGGTGTCGGTCACCACCAACTGGTCGAGCGCGGACTTGGAGATCTTCTCGACGGCGCTGCCGGAGAGGATCGGATGGGTGATGTAGGCGACGACGCGCACCGCGCCCTCGTCCTTCAGGGCTTGGGCGGCGATGCAGAGGGTGCCGGCGGTGTCGACCATGTCGTCGATCAGCACGCAGGTCTTGCCGACCACCTCGCCGATGATGTTCATCACCTTGGATTCATTGGGCCGCGGACGGCGCTTGTCGATGATCGCGAGCTCGACGTCATCGAGCCGCTTGGCGAGCGCGCGCGCGCGCACCACACCACCGACATCGGGCGAGACCACGATCATGTCCTGATAGCCCTGCTTCCAGGCGTCGCCGAGCAGCACCGGTGAGGCGTAGACATTGTCGACGGGGATGTCGAAGAAACCTTGGATCTGTTCGGCGTGCAGATCGACGGTGAGCACGCGCGAGATGCCCGAACCCGACATCATGTTGGCGACGAGCTTCGCCGAGATGGCCGAGCGCGTGGCGCGCGGACGGCGGTCCTGCCGCGAATAGCCCATGTAGGGCACCACGGCGGTGACGCTGCGCGCCGAGGCGCGACGACAGGCGTCCGCCATGATCAGCAGTTCCATGAGGTGATCGTTCACCGGCGGGCAGGTCGGCTGCACGATGAAGACGTCGCGACCGCGCACGTTCTCCATGAGTTCCGCGTTGACCTCACCGTCGCTGAAACGGCCGACCACAGCACGCCCGAGCGGCACCATCAGGTGCCGCGCGATGTCCTGCGCCAACGCGGGGTTCGCGTTGCCGGTGAAAAGCGCCAGTGTCTGGCTATCCAAAGGGAACTCCAAAAAACCCGAGTGGCTGAGCCCGAGTGGCTGGGGTGGAAGGATTCGAACCTCCGAATGGCGGGATCAAAACCCGCTGCCTTACCACTTGGCGACACCCCAGCAGTCGATGCGGTCTCCCGATGCCGAGAAAGGTCACTGGGACTCCCAAGGCGGAGGGGGCGGTATTGTGAGGACAGCGCATTTTCCTGTCAATTCAGGGTTCTAAGCCCGGACAGTCTCCTCGGACACCGCGGCGAGGCCGGGGACCACCCAAGCACGCCAGCGATCCGGCACACGGCCCGCGACCCGCTCGGCGGCAGCGGCGCTCGGGAAGGCCGCAAACAGACAGGCGCCGGTGCCCGTGAGCCGCGCCGGCGCATGGCGGTCGAGCCAGTCGAGTGCCGCCGCGACTTCAGGCACGCGGGCGCGGACCACAGGCTCGCAATCGTTGCGGCTGGGGCCCGCCAGCAAGGCCGAAACGGGCAGGACGGGGGTGTCTCGTCGCAGTTCCGGCGCCTGGAAGATCTCGCGGGTCGGTACGGCCACCCCGGGATGCAGCACGAGGAACCAGCGCGGCGGCAACGCGATGGGCGTCAGCCGCTCACCGACGCCCTCGCCCACCGCCGAACGACCGCGCACGAACACCGGCACATCAGCGCCGAGCGCAAGACCGAGGCGCGCGAGTTCATCGACACCGAGACCCGTACCCCATAGCCGATTGAGGGCGCGCAGCGTGGTGGCGGCATCGGAACTGCCACCGCCCAAACCGCCGCCCAGGGGGATTCGCTTGCGTATGCGGATCCGTGCACCGAGCGGACTGCCGGAGGCCGCTTGCAAGGCGAGCGCTGCCCGCACCATGAGGTCCTCCGCCGGGGGGACTTCAGCAAGCGGCCCGGGCGCGGCTGCCGCGTCGTCGAGACGCGTGACCCTGCCGGAGGGGTCGACCTCGAAGGACAGCAGGTCGCAAAGATCGATGAGCTGGAACACGGTCTGCAACTCGTGATAGCCATCGGCGCGGCGCGAAGTGATGTGCAGGCAAAGATTGAGTTTCGCCGGCGCAGGCCACCACGGCAGGTCGGCGGCGCTCTGATCGAGCCCGCTCACCGCGTCTCCTCGCGCGGCATCCCCTGCCAAGCGTCCACCCAGACGCGCAACCGCAAGCCCTCGCGGCGCACCTCGATGCGCTGCGGCAGTTCGAGGCGACTGCCGGCGACCGGGGCATAGCGCGGATAGGCGATCTCCCACCCCGCCTGCCGCAAGGTCGCGAGCCGGGCTTCGCCGTGCTCCAAAGACTCCTCCGCGACGAGTGTCGGGTCGGGGTCGGGCACACCGAGCAACCAGTAACGCAGGCTCGCGAGCGGTACCGGGGCGCCGAGCGCCTGCTCCAACGCCGCAGGGTCGGCACCCGGGGCGAATTCGTAGTGTGCGCCGCCGACGCCGAGTGGACCGTCGAGTTCGAGACGCGTCAGCGTCGGGCGTTGCAGCCAACGCAGGTTTCCCGAGAAACCGTCCTCCCCGCTCGCCACAGCCACCCGACCCCGCAGTTCGTAGCCCGGCCAGCCCTGCAGCGTGCCGCGGCGTGCTTCCCAGCCATCCGGTAACGCGAGGTCAGGCAAAGCCGGCACGGCATCGCGGCCGTCGAGCACCGCACAGCCGTTCAACAACGGCAGCGCGAGCGAGCACGACAGGACCAGCAGCAGCGCGGGCAGCCTCAACGCGGCGTCCTCAGGGCTTGCGATCGGATGTCCCGGTGAAGCGATCGATCGTGGCACGCAGCGGCTTCGACTCCGGTGCGGCGACGAGTGCACGCGCCCAGATGCTACGCGCCCCGGCCTGATCGCCCATCGACCAGAGCACCTCGCCCCAATGCGCCGCGATCTCGCCTTCCCGCGAGAGCTGCCATGCCCGTTCGAGCGGCGGCAACGCCCCCGCCTTGTCGCCACGGCGGTAGCGCACCCAACCCAGACTGTCGAGGAAAGCCGCGTTGTCGGGGCGTTGCTCGAGCGCAGCACGGATCAGGTTCTCCGCGCGGCGCAGCGACTTCTTGCGGTCGGCGAGGGTGTAGCCGAGCGCGTTCAGCACATTGGCATCCTCCGGCCGTTCCTTGAGGAGGGCTTCGAAAGTCTTGATCGCCTCGCGGCTCCGACCCGCGCCGTCGAGCTCCACGGCGCGTTGATAGCGCAGCTCGGGATGTTCAGGATGACGCTCGAGCGCAAGATCGATGCCCTGCAAGGACTCGGCGCGCATGCCGCCCTCCGACAGCGCTCGGGCGCGCGCGAGCTCGGTGTCGATGAAGTCTCCGCGACCGCTGCGCAGCCAGTCATCGAAGAGGCGCATCGCCTTGGGTGCCTCGCCACGCGCCACCAGCAACCGCGCTGCACGGCTGCGTGGCGCGAGCCCGGCACCGGCACGAACCAGTTCCTCGTAGCCGGGTAACGCGGCATCGGTGCGCCCCAATCGCTCGGCCATCATCGCCAGATAGAAAAGCCCCTCGCCCGTACCCTCGTTGCGCTGGATGCGCGCAGAGAAACGCCGCTCCGCGTCGAGGTAGTCACCCTCGTTGAAGGCGAGCAACGCGAGACGACGGTCCGCCTCGACCGCGTGGTCGGGCTCGGCGGCGATACGCTCGATCTCGGCGCGCGCCTCGATGCGCCGATCGAGGGTCAGCAGCGTCTCGACGACGGCGAAGCGGTTGCCCTGCGGATCGCCCTGCGCCACCAATTGCGCCTCGCTGAGCGCGCGCTCGGCGTCACCCGATGCTGCGGCCTCCGCGGCCGCGAGCCTGATGGTCGCGGCATCGTTGCCGCCACCCTTGGCACGGGCCTCGCCGATGAGCGCCCTGCAACGCGCGAGATCATCGGCGTTGCAGGCCATACGGGCGAGCGAGGAGAGCACCGGCGCCGATAACGCGTCGCGCCCAGGAATATCTTTGAAGACCTGCCACGCGGCTGGGGCCAGATCGCCTTCAGCGAGCGGCGGCAGGATCTCCCGCAGTGCACGATCCGGCTCCACATCCGGCTTCGCAAGCAGACCGAAGAAGATCTGCCTCGCATCGGCGTATCGCGCGCTCGCCAACGCCACATTGCCGACGAGCCGCAAGGCTTCGACATTCTCCGGGTCCAACACCAAAAGGCGCTGCGCGGAAGCCCAGGCCGCCGGCAGGTGTTGGCAGGCCTGACCGATCTCGGTGGCGCGATACGCCAAGGATGGATCACGCGAGGCCTGAGCCTCGTCGCGGAAACCCTCGGCGGCAGCTCGGCAATCGCCCTCGGCGAGACCGCGCTCGCCCGCACTCGCGGGGCGGGTCGTTGGCGGCGCCACCGCCGCTGGGTCGATGCTCGGCGCCTCGACCTGCGGGGCAGGCGCCTGCTGGGCGAAAGAAGGTGCGGCGGCGAGCAGCAGCATCGCGGCGGCAAGGGTGGCAGGCGATCGGTGCAAGAAAGACATTGTGGTACCACTATATAACGGAACTGCCATCGACCGGTGCGGACACGCTTGTCAGGCTGGGACCCGGCACACACAATCGCGGCACAATGCCCCGCCAACCGCTCTCACCCGCATGAAGGATTCGATCCGCCGCCGCATCGAGGTGCAGGCCGAGCGCTGGGAAGAGCTCGGGCGCGCCCTCGCCGATCCATCGATCGAGGGGGGGTCGACGCAGTTCCGGGAGGCCTCCGTCGAATACTCGCGCCTGACCCCGTTGGCCGAGCTTTGGCGGACTTTCCTCAGCCATGAGCAGGAACTCGAAGCGGTCCGCGCGCTCGCTGCCGATGCGGATGCCGACATGCGCGAGCTCGGCACCGAGGAGGCCACGCGCCTGGTCGCAGCGCTCCAAGCGGACGAGCACGAGCTGCGCCGCATGCTGGTCCCTGTCGATCCGCGTGACATCCGGAACATCTATCTGGAGATCCGCGCCGGTACCGGGGGCGATGAGGCCGCGATCTTCGCCGGCGACCTGCTGCGCATGTACGCGCGCTACGCCGAGCGGCAAGGTTGGCGGATCGAGACGCTCAGCGAGAGCCCGGGCGAACACGGCGGTTACAAGGAAGTCATCTGCCGGGTGGTCGGTGCGGCCGTCTTCTCGCACCTGAAGTTCGAGTCGGGCACCCATCGCGTGCAGCGCGTGCCCGCGACCGAATCTCAAGGTCGCATCCACACCTCCGCCGTGACGGTCGCGATCCTGCCGGAACTCGATGAACTCGAGGACCTCGAACTGAACCCTGCCGAGCTGCGCGTCGACACTTTCCGGGCCTCCGGCGCTGGCGGACAGCATGTCAACAAGACCGATTCGGCGATCCGCATCACCCACCTGCCGAGCGGCATCGTGGTCGAGTGCCAGGACGAACGCTCGCAGCATAAGAACCGCAGCCGTGCAATGGCGTTGCTCAAGGCACGCCTGCGCGCCTCGGAGCAGGAGAAACGCGATGCAGCCGAGGCTCGCGCACGACGCCTTCAGGTCGGCAGCGGCGACCGGTCGGAGCGGATCCGGACCTACAATTTCCCGCAAGGCCGGGTGACCGACCACCGCATCGAACTGACGCTCTACCAGCTCGAGGAGACGCTGAACGGCCGCCTTGAAGCGCTCATCGAACCGCTGCAGCAGGAACATCAGGCCGAACTGCTCGGGGAGGATGCGTGACGGACGCCCCGGAGATCCTGAGCCCGAGTCCGACCGGGGTCCCGGCGCGGCTGCGCATCGCCGGCATCGGCGCGCGCGCCTATGCGTTCACGGTCGATTTCAACATCCGCATCGCGATCGCCTTCGCCTGGTATTCGACCGGCGCCGTGCTGCACTCCTCGGCCAACGCCGCCGAGGTGACCTTGCGTCGACCGAGGGAACCAGACCTCTGGTGGACCTACGCGATCGAGATCCCGGTGGTGGTGATGTTCATCCTCTACCACCCCATCGTCGAGACGCTCCTGCGCGGCATCAGCCCCGGCAAGCGGTTCGTCGGTCTGCGCATCGCGACGCTGGAAGGGGGCGTGCCGAATCCGGGAGCGCTGTTGTTGCGCAACCTGTTCCGACTCATCGACAGCGCACCGATCTTCTACGGCGTCGGTCTGCTCATGGCGATGTTCAACAGGAACGGACAAAGATTGGGTGATCTCGCAGCCGGTACGCTGCTGGTCTATGACGATGGCAAGGCGGACATGAAGGTGGAGGCCGGCAGCGGGTTCGACGCCGCCGATGCGTTCCTCGTCGAACACCGCAGCGCCGCCCGGCGGTTGGCGCTCGCGCGCCGCGACGCGCCGGGCGCAGCCGCCACCGAGATGCTCGAGAACCGTCATGCCGCGCTGCATCACGGGCTCGCGCGAGAGACCCCCACGCTGCGCGAGATGATGCGCAAGTACGCCGAGGAGACTCTGCCCGCCGCCACCCACGAACTGCGGCCGTTCCTGGCGGTGACGCTGCTCGGCTTCCTGTTGGCCGTGCTTGCCGGTTGGGGGCTGGTGACGGTCGAACCTGAATCGATCCGGCTCTTCGCCTCGCCCGAGATCCTGCAGAAGGTCCAACAGGGGGAACTCTGGACGGACGGGCTGCTCGGCGTGGCGCCGTCCTCGGTCATCTCGGGCGCCATCTTCTTCAACAACGCGGTGGTCGCGCTCGCCGCTTGGCTGCTCGGCTTCCTGTTCGCGCTCGGCACGATCTACGCGATCGGCGTGAACGGCATGATGTTCGGGGCGTTGTCTGCGCTGTGTGTGGCGAACGGCCTTGGCCACCCCTTGCTCGATTTCGTGGCAGCCCATGGCCCCGCGGAGATCTTCTGCCTATGCGCCGCGGGCGGGGCGGGCGCGATCGTCGGTGAAGCCTTGGCGCATCCCGGCGAGGCGACCCGCAGCGAGGCCTTCGCAGCCGCAGTGCGGCGCACGGCAGCGCTGCTACCGGCCATCGCGATCGTCTTGATGTTCTGCGGCCTGATCGAAGGCTATGTCTCCACGAGCAGCCTGCCCTTCTTCGTCAAGGCTGCCGTGGGGGTGGTGGCCCTCGCGATCGCGGTCAGCGCACTCGTCGATTGGCGCGGGATCCGCGGGACACCGCCGCCCAAACAGCCGCTTCGAGGCGCGCCGGGGTCTCGCTGACCACCACGACCCCGATCCGCCGCAGGCTGTCGGCGCGTTCGCGAGCCGCGATCAAAAACCGCTCCGCCGCGAGCGCCGTCCAGAAGCGGTGCGGTGTCTCGGGCGATGCATCGACCAAGGCTTCGACGACCGGTTCGCGGGGCAGCACCACCACCACCGAATGACGGGCGGCGACGGCGCGCAGCGCCTGCGATGCGGGATCACCGAACCAGAGCACGACCCCGGCCGGTCGGTGCAGCGCACGCAGCGCAGCGCGTGCAGCCACCCCCGCATCGCCCGGCTGCGGGTCGGAGACCAATTCAGCCAACTGCGCGCGGATCCTCGGTAGGGCCGCAACCCCGCCCATCGGCGGCGCGGCGCGCAACACGCGATCGGAGAACGCCAACAACCCGACACGATCACCGCGCGCGAGCGCCGACTCCGCGAGGCGCGCGGCGAGGTTGACGCGGGTACCGAGTGCATCGAGCGCGCCGTCACCGGCTGCCGAATCGCATCCGGCATCGATCACCAGCAACATCTCGAGGTGTTGGTCATCGCGCAGTTCACGCGTGGTGAGGACACCGGAACGGGCCGTGACCTTCCAGTCGATGCGCGACAAGGGATCGCCGGGCTGCCAGTCGTGCCAGCGATGGATCTCGCGCGCGACCTCCTGCGGGGGTCGCGGACGCGCGCCCTGCGCCGACGCTGTCCGGCGCGCACCGCTGCGACGGAGCAGGTCGGGCACGATGCGGACGGTCGCGCCGCTCTCGAGCGGTCGGTCCCACCACGCCAGACCCAACGACCCGAGCAGCCGCGCGGGGATCTGTGGCCAAAGATGGACGCCCAGCCGGACGGGATGCACGCGCAAGGAGCCGCTGCGCGGGGCAGGGTCTGCGGGGTTCCGCGCATCGGGCGCAAGCCGGAGGTCGTGCTCCTCCACCGCATCACAGCGCATCGCCTCAGGTACGACCGGCAACAGCCGCAGTCGCTGCGTCCGGCGCGAATCGTGGGTGACCGCGAACCCGATGTCGGTCTCCCGCCCGAGATGCAGCGCGGCCGGCAGCATGAAGCGCAACGAGATCGCGATCTTCGACTGCGCCCACGCCTCGAAGGCGAGACCGGCAGCGAGCAACATGAGCACCGCACGCCAGAGCGTCGCGATATCCGGATCGTTCGACCATTGCGCTGCGATGAAGGTCACGACGGCGACCAGCGCAAGCACCAAGGCGCGAGTGGTCAGGTGCATGTCGGCAGAGGTCTCAACGCGGCACCGGCGTGCTCGCCAGAAGTTCAGCCACCACCGCGTTGTCCGACAGTCCTTCTAGCGCAGCCTCGGGCATCAAAGACAGGCGATGCGCGACCACGTGCTGCGCGACCGCCTTGACGTCGTCCGGGGCGACATGATCGGCGCCACGCACTCCGGCGTGGGCGCGCGCGGCGCGCAGCAACATCATCGCGCCGCGGGTGGAGAGGCCGACTGCGACCTGCGGGTGCGTGCGCGAGGCACCGGCCAACGCGAGCACATAGGCGATCATCGAGGGCGAGACGAACAGGGTCTCGAGGGCGTTGCGGGCCGCTTCGAGCGCCCCGCGATCGAGCTGCTCGGGCGGTGCAAGCGCCGCGTCCGCCTGCAACCCGTGCCGGCGAAGCACCTCGGCCTCCAACTCGGGCGCCGGATAGGTCAGATCGATGCGCATCAAGAAACGGTCGAGCTGGGATTCAGGCAACGGATAGGTACCCTCGAACTCGCGCGGGTTCTGCGTGGCGATGACCATGAAATCCCGCGGCAGCCGGAACACCTCGCCCTCGGAGCTGATCTGGCGCTCTTCCATCGCTTCGAGCAGAGCCGACTGCGTCTTCGGGCCAGCCCGGTTGATCTCATCCACGAGCACCACATCGGCGAACAAGGGGCCGGGGCGGAACACGAAGGTCGCACGCGCCGCATCGTAGACATGCACACCGATGACATCGCCGGGCATCAGGTCAGCGGTCCCTTGGATGCGCTTGAAGGCGCCACCCAAGGCTGCAGACAGCGACCGCGCCAACAGCGTCTTGCCGAGGCCCGGGACACCTTGCAACAGCACATGCCCGCGCACCAGGAGCGCGATCGCGATCGCCCGGATGTTCTGACCGTCGCCGACGACGATCTTGCCGAGTTCGGCCTGCAGCGCCCGCTCGAACGCGGCGATGGGCGCACCGGCTGAGGATGGCCCTGCGTGGACGGTCGGATCGGAGGAAGGGTCTTGGATCATGCGATGGCACTCCGCAAGCGGGTCAAAAGATCGTGGAAGGGATCGAGCGGCACACTGCCGCCCTCTGCAAGACGACGACGGTATCTGCCGAGCCGCTCGATGTCCTCAGCGGCGACGCCGGGACGGGCCGCAAGCCAGGCTTCAGGCTTTTCTCGGGCCGCTTCGGGCAACCGCGCCACGAAGGACGCGAACAGCACGCGGGCGGCCTCGCCCGGATCGACGGTCCGGGACAGCAGACGACCCTCAGCCAAGACCATCGCGGCGTTCCCCGGCGGATGGTGGGCGGGCGCAGGAGAGCGCAGCCGGGTGCCACCGACGATCCAAGCGATCCAGATCGCGAACAACGCCGCCAACGACATGTGGAACCGTGGGTCCGCCAGAAGTCGGCGCAGGTCGTAGAGTTCCGGAGCACCCTGCAGTCCGTCATCGAAGATCACAGCCCCCGAGGGCGCGACGAGCTCGCGCAGGATGTTGCCGGCGAAACGCGCGTTGTCAGCCCGGCCGAGCGCGCGGTTGGCGAACGGCGTCGCCTGCCCCATGAGCAGCACCCAACCATCACCGCGCGGCAACAACCAAGCCCCGTCCGCTCGATCCTCGGCAGCCCGCAGCAGCGGCAGCAGGCCCCGCGCCGCGGGCGGGACGCCCCGGCACGGCGCCGAAGTCCGATCCGACAGCGCCTCGACGCCCTCCACACCCCGCAACATCGGGTGCACGACGGCAGGTTCCCAGCGCGATACCGCAGGAGTGGCAAGGAAGCGCGCACCAAAAGGCACCGGGCGCGACACATCGATACCCGACAACATCGACACATCGGCGCTCAAGCTGCGTGCCTGCCCGACCGGCGCCCACTCCGGCGAGTCGCAGACGGCCGCGAGCACCAACAAAGAATTCCCGCGCCGGACCCACTGATGCAGCCGGACGAGGTCACGGTCCAGGAGCGATCGCTTACCCGGCAGGGTGACCACGAGCAGGTTGCCGGTCGGATGATCCTCGGTCCGCGCATCCAAAGTGCCGTAATCGTCACGCAACGAGAGCCATCTCACGCCCGCGCCCGCGAACCAGTCGCGTAACGCCGAATAGCCTGCCGCGCCGGGTTCGTTCGAGAGCGGCCGGGTGTCCTCGGTCCGGGTCGAGGAGTCGCTGAACGCGAGCCCATAGAACAGCAGCAACGCCGCCACCGCCAACGCCAGCGCCCGTAACCTCGCCTTCACCGGCGCTCACCCATCAGCCACCAAGGCCGGGGGGTCACAAGCCACTGCGACGCAGCTTCGGCGGCGCCGACCAGCTGCGCCTCTGCAGGGGGCTGACGGCCGTAGGCGCCGACCTCGCCGGCTTCGGTGACGAGCGCGAGTGATGCGCGCTCGGCATCGGTCAGGCGGGCGAGACCGCCGATCTCGCGCGGCGTGAGCGGCACCGGTGGCGGCAAGGATCCGCGGCCGTGCAAACGCGCCGCGACGATCCGCAGCAGCTCTCCCGCCCGACGACGCGGCGGCAAAGCGGCGAGCGCAGCAAGATCGACATCCGGCGCGGCGGGCACGACCGCATCACGCGGACGAGTGCGGCGTGTCCTGCGCGATCCGAACACGGCGCGGATCTCTTGGACGACCACGGTGAGGATCAGCAAGGCGGCGGTGCCGAACGCGAACCACGACACCGTGCTCCAGAAGCCGAGTGGCCACTGGATACGGGCTTTGGCACTGCGCTGATCGCTGCGGCGCGGATCGAACTCTCCGACCACCGAACGCCACCACCGGGCGAGGCGCGCGCGGGTCGACAGCTCGCCGCGCGCCGCCGGATCGAGGTCTGCCAAGATCTGTCCGAGCCGGGCCGCCGGCAGCAACCGCATCGATACCGCAGGGCCAGCGGCGGACTCCACGATACGCGTCAATTCTTCGAGCTGCCGCAGGGTCGTCGATGAGCCGGTGGGCAACAGGCGCTCCCGTCCGCCGAGGGGGACAGCCGCCACAGCGAGGGCGGCCCACAGCGTTGGACAATCCTGCGTGAGATCGATGCGGATGAGGCCGAAGGGATCGGGACGATCCGGTTGCCGTGCGGCGCGCAGACAACCGCGGAGCAACGGGTCGAGATCAGCCAAGGCTGATCGATCCGATGCGCTCTGTACGGGGCGGTCTTGGGCCCAAACCAGGGGCACCGAGCAGCCGAGCAGCCACCACAGTGACCACAGCACCGCCGTTGACCGGCGGCACGAACGGGTGGGCAGTTCGGACGACGCCTTCACGCAGGCTGCGACACGGCCGAGTCCATCGCCTCGGAACGAGGCTGTTCCGCCCTTCGCAATAGATCGAGGTACTGCGCGACACCCAAGGCGATGAACAGCGGTTGGAACATGGCAGCCATCACGCCCGAGACGACGCCCAACACCAAGGCTGCGGTACTGCGGTCGATACCGCCCCCGATCTGACCGAACAACAGCCCGATGAGGATGCCGACCACATAGAGCGCCATGACCACGCCGCCCGCGACACCGAGGATGGTCGCGGTATGCCACCAGTGGCCCCGCACCAGCTGCAGCGCACGATCGAGCGTAGCGCCCGGACCTCGCTTCTCGACCATCAGCACGGTGAGGCTCGGCCATAAGGCGACGCTGAGATACATCCCCGGGATCACCAGCAGCAGGGTGCCGACCGTCATCGCGAGCAAGGCGAGCAGGATGACCGCGATCGCGCGCGGCGTAGCGCGCAGCGCATCGAGAGCGCCGCCGAAGAAACCGGGGCGCTCACCACAGGCGACCCGGTACTGGCGCAGCAGCAGGAACACCCACACCCAGAGACCGGCCACCGCCGCGCCGGCCATCAGGCCCCACCAGATCATGTCCTTGCGCTCGAGCAAAGACAGCGATTGGCCGGTCGTCAGCAGATAGACGGAGGGCAGATTGCCGAGCAGCACCGCAAGCAGCGACCACGGCAGGCACCCGGGCAAGGTACGCCGGAACAACAGGAAGGCCGCATCCAACACTTCACCCGCGCTCGCGGGGCGGTCGTAAGGGAAAAGTTTCATGGTTCCGAGGGTATCAAACCTTGCGTCATGACAGACTTATCCCATGCAGGAACTGCCCCGACTCGGTGACATCGTCACGCAGACGGCCGCCGTGCTTGCCCCGTTGCTCGGCAGCGAGGCACGCCGGGAGGCCGAGACGGTGGTCCTCACGGCGCTCGGACTCGGTCGCAGCGCGCTCTTCAGCATGCCGGAGCGCCCACTCACGGCCAGCGAAACCGCACGGATCGCGGATTGGACGACACGCCGCGCCGACGGCGTGCCGCTCGCCTACCTGTGTGGCGAGCGCGAGTTCTGGTCGATGCCGCTGCGGGTCGGACCGGCGGTGCTGGTGCCACGACCGGAGACCGAGACGCTGGTCGAGCGGGCACTCATCGCGGGCGATGCCTGGTGCCGCTCCACCGCCACTGCGGCATCCACTTTGGACCTCGGGACCGGGTCGGGCGCCATCGCCCTCGCGATCGCCATCGAGCGACCGGACTGGCCGGTGACGGCGGTCGAGCGGTCACCGGCGGCTTTGGCGGTTGCGCGCGAGAACGCCCTGCGTCTTGAGGTCGGGCGCCTCGAGTTCCTCGCCGGAGACTGGTTCGCACCGCTCGGCACACGACGCTTCGCTCTGGTGGTGTCGAACCCGCCGTATGTCGCCGCAGACGATCCGGTGCTGCACGGCGATTCACTGCGCCATGAGCCGCGGGCAGCCCTGACGCCGGGGACCGACGCCCTCGCCGACCTGCACGCCCTGATCGATGCCGCGCCCGATCATCTGCTCCCCGGGGGGGGGTTGCTGCTGGAACATGGCGCCGATCAGGCCGCCGCGGTCCGCGAACGGCTTGCCGCACGGGGATACGCTGACATAGTCTCGCACCGCGATCCGGCCGGCCACGAACGCGTGACCGAAGGCCGACGCTGAGCCCGCGCCCTGACACCCCTTACCCTGACACCACTCAAAGGAATCCACGCCATGTCCACCGCACCGCTGCCGACGCTGTTGTTCACCACCACCGCCGGCGCATTCACCGTGGAGCTCTCAGCCGTGGAGGCGCCCGAAAGCGTCGCCAATTTCCTGCAGTACGCGGACGATGGGCATTTCGACGGCACGCTCTTCCACCGCGTGATCCCGGGCTTCATGATCCAAGGCGGCGGCTTCGGGCCCGGCCTCGAACAGAAGACCACCCGGGAACCGATCCGCAACGAAGCCGCCAACGGCCTGCGCAACAGCCGCGGCACGCTCGCCATGGCCCGCACCAACGACATCCACAGCGCCACTGCGCAGTTCTTCATCAACCTCAGCGACAATGATTTCCTCGACCACTCGCCGGGCAACTATGGCTACGCCGTGTTCGGCCGGGTGACCTCGGGTATGGAGACCATCGACTCGATCGCCGCCCTGCCCACCACGCGCCGTCGCGGCCATGGCGATGTTCCGGTCGACGACGTGCTGATCCTGACCGTGCGCAGGGGGGAGAGCGCCTGACGCCGCGGTACATCGCAACGGTACTGCTGCGCGCGGTTTTGTGGGCTGCCGCGATCCTCTGCGGCGTGGTGCTGGCGCTGCGGTGGGTGCCGCCCCCCACCACCGCTTTCATGATGTCGGATCGGATCGGTGCGATGTGGGACGGTGACTTCGCCTACCGCAACCGCTATCAATGGGTCCCCCTCGAGAAGATCTCACCGCAGGCTGCGCTCGCGGTGATCGCCTCGGAGGACCAGCGGTTCCCGTTCCATGCCGGCTTCGACTTCGAGTCGATACGCCAAGCCGTGCGCCACAACGCCCGAGGCGGAAAGATCCGCGGCGCCAGCACGCTGAGCCAACAGGTGGCCAAAAATCTCTTCCTCTGGAGAGGTCGCGGATGGGTGCGCAAGGGTATCGAGGCCGGCATCACCGGGCTGATCGAGCTGCTCTGGCCGAAGGAGCGCATCCTCGAGATGTACCTCAACATCGCCGAGTTCGGCCGCGGCACCTACGGTGTGCAAGCCGCTGCGCAACGGTTCTATGGCAAGGACGCCGCACGGCTGACCCGCCGCGAATCGGCCACCCTCGCCGCAGTGCTGCCTGCGCCGAAGCAGTGGCGGGTCGATGCACCGGGGCCACGGGTACAACGCCGGCGCGACGCCATCATGACGCAGATGCGACTGCTCGGCGGCGCCTCGTTCCTGCGCCTGCTCGACGATGACGAGCCGACCGCGCCCTCACGGCGCGACACCCGGACGCCTCAATAGCCGAGGTTCGGGGCCAGCCAGCGCTCCGCCTCATTGAGCGTCATGCCTTTGCGCATCGCGTAATCCTGGACCTGATCGCGGTCGATCTTGCCGACGGCGAAGTAGCGGGCCTCAGGGTGCGCGATGTACCAGCCGCTGACCGCTGCCGTCGGGTGCATCGCGAAGCTCTCGGTGAGCTGCATGCCGGCGTTGCGCTCGACATCGAGCAGACGCCACAAGATGGACTTCTCGGTGTGGTCAGGACAGGCGGGATATCCCGGCGCGGGACGGATCCCGCGGTACTGCTCGGCGATGAGCTGCTGGGCGGTGAGCTGCTCATCTGAGCTGTAACCCCAGATCTCGCGCCTCACGCGCTCGTGCAGGTATTCCGCCGCCGCCTCGGCGAAACGATCGGCGAGCGCCTTGAGCATGATGCTCGAATAATCGTCGTGGGCGGCATCGAAACGAGCGAGGTGCTCCTCGATGCCGATACCGGTCGTGACTGCGAACGCGCCCACCCAATCGTCCACGCCGCTGCCGCGCGGCGCGATGAAGTCGGCGAGGCATTCTTGCGGCTGGCCGGCCGGCTTGCCCTTCTGCTGACGCAGGTGATGCAGGACCGCGATCGGCACCTCGCGCTCCTCGCTGGGATAGACCTCGATATCGTCACCCGAGGAATGCGCCGGGAAGACGCCGACCACAGCACGGATACCGAGCCAACGACCCTTCACCAGTTCGCGCAGCATGCGGCGCGCATCCGCATAGAGGTTGCTGGCCGCCTCGCCGATCACCTCGTCGGTGAGGATGTCCGGGAATCGTCCGGCGAACTCCCAAGCGTTGAAGAACGGCATCCAATCGAAATAATCGAGCAACTCCTCGAGACGGATGTCGTCAAGCACCTGTACCCCAGGGTGACGCGGCGCGACAGGCCGGTACGCCGACCAGTCGAGCGTCCGTCGGTTGGCGCGGGCGGCCTCGAGGGTGAGCGCCGGTTGCCGCACCGATTTACCGGCATGCTGCTCACGCCGCAGCTCATGGTCTGCTGACACCTTCGACACGAACGCGTCACGCCGCGACGGCGTCACCAAAGACTGACAGACTCCCACCGCCCGCGAGGCGTCTTTCACATAGACCACGGGGCTGCGGTACTGCGGGGCGATCTTCACGGAGGTATGCGCAGGCGAGGTGGTCGCACCACCGATCAGCAGCGGCACGGTGAATCCCTGCCGCTGCATCTCCGCCGCGACATGCACCATCTCATCGAGCGATGGTGTGATGAGGCCGGACAGACCGACCAAGGCCGCATCCTCGCGTCGGGCCACCTCCAGTATCCGCTCGGCCGGGACCATGACGCCGAGGTCGATGACCTCGAAGTTGTTGCACTGGAGCACCACGCCGACGATGTTCTTGCCGATGTCGTGGACGTCGCCCTTGACGGTCGCAAGCACCACCTTGCCGTTGCTGCGGGAACCGCCGACCCGACCGTGTTCGATGAAAGGCACCAAGTGTGCGACCGCTTTCTTCATGACGCGTGCGCTCTTCACCACCTGCGGCAGGAACATCTTGCCCGCGCCGAACAGGTCACCGACGATGTTCATGCCGTCCATCAACGGCCCCTCGATCACCTCGATGGGCAGGGCAGCCGCCAAGCGTGCCTCTTCGGTGTCTTGCACCACGAACTCGTCGAGGCCCTTGATCAACGCATGCTGCAGACGCTCGGCGACCGGCAGCGATCGCCACTCGAGGTCTGTCTCCCGCTTTGCACCGCCCTCACCCCGGAAGCGCGCCGCGAGCGTCAGCAAACGCTCAGTGCCATCGGCACGACGGTCGAGGACCACATCCTCCACGGCATCGCGAAGTTCTCGAGGGATGTCTTCGTAGATGGCGAGCTGTCCGGCGTTGACGATGGCCATGTCGAGGCCGTTGCGTATCGCGTGATAGAGGAAGACGCTGTGCATCGCCTCACGCACCGCATCGTTGCCGCGGAAAGAGAAGGAGACGTTGCTCACCCCACCGCTCACCTTGACATGCGGCAGGCGACGCTTGATCTCGCCCACCGCCTCGACGAAGTCGAGCCCGTAGCGTGCATGCTCCTCAATACCGGTCGCGACCGCGAAGATGTTCGGGTCGAAGATGATGTCCTCGGGCGGGAAGCCGTCATCGACCAGCAACCGGTAGCACCGTTCGCAGATGGCGACCTTGCGCTCCACGGTATCGGCCTGTCCTTGCTCATCGAAAGCCATCACCACCACTGCGGCGCCATAGGCGCGCACGAGCCGTGCCTGCGCGAGGAACGCAGCCTCGCCCTCCTTGAGGCTGATCGAGTTGACGATGGCCTTGCCTTGGACGCACTTCAGGCCGGCCTCGATGACGCTCCATTTCGAGGAGTCGATCATCACCGGGACCCGCGCGATATCAGGCTCGGTGGCGACGAGATCGAGGAACCGGACCATCGCCGCCTCCGAGTCGAGCATCCCTTCGTCCATGTTGACGTCGATGACCTGGGCACCCGCGGCGACCTGTTGGCGCGCGACATCGACCGCTGCGCCGTAGTCGTCGGCCTCGATGAGCTTGCGGAACTTGGCGGAACCGGTGACGTTGGTGCGTTCACCGACGTTCACGAACAGCGTCTCGGGTCCGATGTTGAACGGCTCGAGGCCGGACAGACGGCAGCGGATGGGCGGCTCGGCTGGGGCGCGGGCAGGAAGGTGCCGCACCGCCCTGGCGATCAGTCTGATGTGGTCCGGGGTGGTACCGCAGCAGCCGCCGACGATGTTGAGGAGTCCGGACTCGGCGAATTCACCGACGATCTGCGCGGTCTCGGACGGTGTCTCATCGTACTCGCCGAACGCGTTGGGCAGCCCTGCGTTCGGGTACGCACAGACCCCGCAATCCGCGAGCCTCGCGAGTTCGGCGATGTAGGGCCGCATCTCTTTGGCGCCCAGCGCACAATTGAGTCCGATCGCGAACGGGCGGGCGTGTCGCACCGAGTTCCAGAAGGCCTCGGTGGTCTGGCCGGAAAGCGTGCGTCCCGAAGCGTCTGTGATGGTCCCGGAGATGATCACCGGCAGGTCGAGGCCTCGCCCATCGAGTTCAGCGCGCAAGGCGAAGATGGCTGCCTTGGCGTTCAGCGTGTCGAAGACCGTCTCGACCAGCAACAGGTCCACACCCCCGTCGATCAAAGCGGCAGCGGCCTCGCGATAGGCGGCGACAAGGTCGTCGAAACGCACATTGCGCTTGGCGGGGTCGCTCACATCGGGCGAGATCGAGGCGGTGCGGTTGGTCGGACCCAAGGCACCGGCCACGAAGCGCAGCGCCCCATCCTGCGAGGTCGATCGCTCCGCGACCTCCCGCGCGAGGCGCGCGGCACGATAGTTGAGCTCAGGAGCGAGCGCCTCCAGACCATAGTCGGCCTGCGCGATGGTCGTCGAGTTGAAAGTGTTGGTCTCGACGATGTCCGCACCGGCCTCGAAATAGGCACGGTGGATCTCAGCGATCAGGTCCGGGCGGGTCAGCGTCAACAGGTCGTTGTTGCCACGTTGATCGCGTCCGGATCCGGCGAAGCGTGCGCCGCGATAACCGGCTTCATCCAGGCGATGGCGCTGGATCATCGTCCCCATCGCCCCGTCAAGCACCAGCACCCGGGTCGAGGCGAGCTCGCGCAACCGGGCGACCCGAGCGGCGCGCAGACGCTCATCGACAGGCTCCCGCTCGAAGGGCGTCGCAGCAATCATCGCCGCGACGCTGTCCCACGCCCTCGGGGCTTCCGGGGACGCGACGGAGGCTGCGCTATCGGGCCTGTGCTGCGCGCAGCCCGCGCTCAAGCGGCCGCCCGCAACTGCATGGCCTCGCAGATCGCGGCAGTGAGTTCGGCGCGGTTGAGGGTATAGAAATGGAAGTCGCGCACGCCATGGCGGCGCAGGGTCGAGACCTGCTCGATCGCGACGTCGAGGGCGACCTTGGCGTGCGCCGCCGGATCCTGCTCGAGCCCGGCGAACCGCTGTGCCAGACGCTCCGGAATCTTGGCGCCACAGCGCGCGGCAAACCGCGCCACCTGCGAGAAACGGGCGATGGGCAGGATGCCCGGCACCATGGGCCCGGTGATACCGGCCGCTGCGCAGCGATCACGGAAGCGGAGGAAATCGTCGGTCTCAAAGAAGAACTGGGTGATGGCACGGCTGGCGCCGGCCTCGAACTTGGCGCGAAGGTTATCGAGATCGGCCTCTGCCGACAGCGCTTCGGGATGGGTCTGCGGATAGGCGGCGACCGAGATCTCGAAAGGTGCCACCGAACGGAGCCCTTCCACGAGGTCGCGGCCGTAGGCAAAACCGCCCGGGTGTGCACGGTAGCCATCGCTCCCCTGCGGAGCATCGCCGCGCAACGCCACGATATGACGGACACCGTCCTGCCAGTAGCGCTGCGCGATCTCGAGGGTCTCCTCGCGGGTCGCCCCGACGCAGGTCAGATGAGGCACCGCGATGAGGCGGCTGTCGCGCGCGATGCGTTGCACCAGGGACCGCGTGCGGTCGCGGGTCGACCCATCGGCACCGTAGGTCACCGACACGAAACTCGGCGCGAACGGCGCGAGCGTCTCGACCGCGCGCCACAGCGCGGCGTCCATCTTGGCATCGGCGGGCGGGAAGAACTCGAAGGAGATCTGCGAACCGTGTTCGATCATGGAAGGTCCGTCCAGGTCGTTGATGAAGGGGTTCAGACGCCGAGCGCGCCGCGCCGGGCATCAGGGACAGTCAGATCCGCCCGCTCACTGCGGCGAGCACGGGCTCGGCTGCGGGTGATCAAGAGATGGCGACCCTCAGCCTCCACCGGCGCGAGGGTGAGACAGTCAAAACCTTGCTCATCGAGCAAGGCCCGCAGCCTCAACGGCGGCGCGATCCCGTCGTGATCAAGCAGGTCGTAGGGCAACGCAAGCCACAGGACACCGTCGTCGCCGAGCACATCACGGAGACGACCGAGCCAAGGCGACACTTGGGCCAACTCCCGCAGCTCGTTCGGCCGTGGGACCTCTACGCAGACATCGTATGGTGGGCTTTCGCGCGTCTGTTTGGCATTCCGATAATCGAACACCAGACCTTCAGACTCAGCCCATCTCTGCACCACCGTACGTTCGACGGCGGTGTCGATGCGCAGCGTCACGCGCGAGGGCCGACGCGCGAGCAGCTCGAGAAGCTCACGATGCCCTACATGGGCCAGCACGCGTGCGCCCGTCGCGTCGTCACGCGCCAAAGCGACATCGAGCGCTGCCGCCAACGCACGACCCAGCCGGCTCGAGGCGAGCAGCTCCGCTGCCGTCGCCCCACCCGTCTCCAGCGCACGCAAGCGAGCCCGCGCCTCGCAGAGCTCGGGGTCGACCGGATCGATACGCGCCAACAACTGCAAAGCGAGCTCGGCCGCAAAGCCTCCGCCGATCATCGGCAGGTACTCGACGCTCTGCCCGCGGCGCGCTCGGCGCAACAATCCGGCTGTGGCCAACTGCTTCAACTGCCGCGACACATTGGGCTCACTGTCCGCCACGGCGGCCGCGAGCTCAGAAACGCTGGTCGGCTGATCGAAACACAATCGCAGCAACCTCAAGCGCGCGGGATCCGAGACCGCACGCAGCATCCGCGCGAGGTCGTCGATCGGCAATATTTCATTATTTCGCAACATTGTAATCATTGTAATAGCACGCAGAGACTCTGGCAACCCGACAACGTCAAAACCCGGTCACCGCCGCCCTTTATTCACTGGCCGATTGGTTTCATCTGAAACTATACTGCGGGCATGAGCACGCCACGCCCCACCCCCGCCGACACCGCCACCGCCACCGCCACCGCTTCGCCGCAGAACCCGATGGGGCTCGACGGCTTCGAGTTCGTCGAATTCGCGGGGCCGGACAGCGGACCGCTCGAGACACTCTTCCTGCAGTTCGGCTTCGAACTCGTGGCCAAGCACCGCTCGAAGGATGTGGCGCTCTATCGGCAAGGCGGCATCAACTTCATCGTCAACCGCGAACCGCACAGTCAAGCCGGCTTCTTCGCCGAGGAGCACGGCCCGGGGGCTTGCGGCATGGCGTTCCGTGTCGCCGATGCCCAGCATGCCTATGCGCGTGCGCTCGAACTCGGTGCCCAACCGATCGACCTGCCGACCGGCCCGATGGAACTGCGCCTGCCGGCGATCCGTGCGATCGGCGGCGCGGCGCTCTATTTCATTGACCGGTACGCCGAAGGGGCGAGCATCTACGACATCGACTTCAAATGGTTGCCCGGTGCGTCGCGTGCACCGCGGGGCGTCGGCCTGACGCACATCGACCATCTCACCCACAATGTCTATCGCGGTCGGATGGCGCACTGGGCCTCCTTCTACGAGCGTCTGTTCAACTTCCGCGAGATCCGCCACTTCGACATCCAAGGCGCGCGGACCGGGTTGCAATCACGCGCCATGACCGCACCGGACGACAAGATCCGCATCCCGCTCAACGAGGAAGGGGGTCAGGGCGGTGGTCAGATCGACGAATATCTGCTGCGCTTCAACGGCGAGGGCATCCAGCACATCGCGCTCGCCACCGATGATCTCTGCGCCACCGTGGATGCGCTGCGCGCGAGGGGCGTGCCGCTGATGTCGGCACCGCCCGAGACCTATTACGAGATGCTCGAGGAACGGCTGCCGGGCCACGGACTGCCCAGCCAAGCGCTGCAGCAGCGCGGCATCCTGCTCGATGGCACCACCCACGGCGAACGCAGGGTGTTGTTGCAGATCTTCTCGGAGTGCCTGCTCGGCCCGGTGTTCTTCGAGTTCATCCAGCGAGCCGGCGACGAAGGCTTCGGCGAGGGCAACTTCAAGGCGCTCTTCGAGTCGCTGGAACGCGACCAGATCCGCCGCGGAGCGCTCAAGCCGTGAGCCTCATCCGCAAGATCCACCATGTCGCCTACCGCTGCCGCGATGCTGCGGAGACCGTCGAGTTCTACCGTGAGGTGCTCGGCATGGACTTCACCATCGCCTTCGCCGAGGACTTCGTGCCGTCGACGCAAGAGCCCGACCCCTATATGCACGTGTTCCTCGACGCCGGCGGCGGCAATGTGCTCGCGTTCTTCGAGTTGCCGACGCGCGAGCCGATGGGCCGTGACCCGAACACCCCGGCTTGGGTGCAACACATCGCTTTCTCGGTCGAAAACCTCACCGTGCTGGAGGAGACCCGGCGGCGCCTGCTCGCGCACGGGATCGATGTGGTCGGGCCCACCGATCATGGTCTTTTCCGTTCGATCTATTTCTTCGATCCCAACGGTCACCGCCTGGAGCTCACCGTCGACACCGCAACCCCGGAGATGACACGCCGCGCCCGCGAAGTCGCGCCGGCGATGTTGGAGGAGTGGAGCCGCACCAAACGCGCACCGCGTCACACCGCATTCCTGCACGGCGCTGCATCGCCGGAACCGCTCGCGAACGACACCGATCGCGGCGGGCCTGCGTCATGAAGTTGGCGAGCCTGGCAGGCGGTCGTGACGGACGGCTCGTCGTCGTGTCGCGCGACCTCGAACGGATGCTCTCGGCGGCGAATGCGGCACCGACCTTGCAAGCCGCGCTCGATGACTGGTCTGTCGTCGCGCCCCTTTTGAGCGCCCTCGGCAACCGACTCGACGCAGGTGAGGGCGAGCCCTTCCGCCCCGCGGACTGCGTCTCGCCGCTGCCCAGAGCCCACCAATGGGTGGACGGCTCGGCCTATGTCAACCATGTGGAGCTCGTGCGCCGAGCACGTGGCGCGGAGCTGCCGCCCTCGTTCTGGACGGATCCGCTCATGTACCAAGGCGGCTCCGATTCCTTCCTCGCCCCGCACGCCGGGATCCCGTTGCGGGACCCGCAATGGGGCCTCGATCTCGAGGCTGAGGTCGCGGTGGTGACCGATGATGTGGCGCTCGGTGCGTCGCCCGCGGACGCCGCACAACGAATCCGACTCGTGATGCTGGTGAACGATGTGTCGTTGCGCAACCTGATCCCTGGTGAGCTCGCCAAGGGCTTCGGCTTCCTGCAGTCCAAGCCCTCTTCCGCGTTCTCACCGGTGGCTGTCACGCCCGACGAACTCGGGACGGCTTGGGACGGCGCGCGGCTGCACCGACCGCTCGAGGTCTGGATCAACGGACAACCCTTCGGCCGCGCCGATGCCGGTGTCGACATGACTTTCAGCTTCCCGGAGCTGATCGCGCACGCCGCGAAGACCCGTGCGCTAGGCGCAGGCAGCATCATCGGCTCGGGGACCGTGTCGAACCGAGATGCCGGAGGCGGTCCTGGCAAACCGGTCGCAGACGGCGGCGCCGGATATTCCTGCATCGCCGAGCAACGCACGGTGGAGACGCTGCGCGACGGCGCGCCCCGCACGCCGTTCCTGAAGGCCGGTGACCGCGTGCAGATCGCCATGCGCGATGCGAGCGGGCGCTCCATCTTCGGGTCGATCGATCAGGAAGTCGTCCCACATGGATGAGCAGGATGGCGGACCTTTGCTGCTCGCCCGTTTCCTGCCGTACCGCCTCTCGGTGCTCGCCAACCGCGCGAGCAGCACGCTCGCCGGGCAGTACTCTCAACGCTTCGGCCTGAGCATCCCGCAATGGCGGGTGATCGCAGTGCTCGCGAATGAGCCTGGGATCTCGGCGGTCGAAGTGGCCGAGCGCACGGCCATGGACGAGGTCGCGGTCAGCCGGGCGGTGGCCACGCTGCACCGCGACGGTCGGATCGATCGGCGCCCGGACGCCGCAGACGGCCGCCGTTCACGGCTCGCGCTGTCCGCCGCAGGCCAAGCGGTCTACGCCGAGGTCGTGCCGCTCGCGCGCCGCTTCGAGCGTCGACTGTCATCCGCACTGCCCCCTGCAGATCGGCGGGCGCTCGATCGCATCCTTGATCTGTTGCTCAAGGAATTGTCGCCTGCGGTTGCAGGACCCGAAGAGGCGTCCCCGTCCTCGCGTATCATCGACGACAGAACGAACTGAGGAATCCTGATGCGGACTTCGATCCCACGCCGACGCCTCTCACTGATCGACCGGATCGTCGCCGCAGCGCGTGGCAAGCGAGGTGCACCGCGCGCCGCGCTGCTGCGCGGCTACTTCATCGGCGTCGGCGAAGAGGACCTGGCAGCGCGACCCCCGCTCGAGGCGCTCGCGCTCGCAGTCCGACATGTCGCGCTGGCGGACCGTCGTCGTCACGGCGAGACGCTCATCGAGGTGCTGGCGCCGCAGCCCGCCCCCGCTGGCAAGCGCCCCGTGAGCCAAGTGCTGATCGTCACCGACGACCGGCCTTTTCTCGTCGATTCGATCGGTCTCGCCTTCGCTCGCGCCGGCGTGGGCGTGCACACGCTCATCCATCCGGTGATGCAGGTCGAGCGCGACCGCCAGGGACGATTGCAGAGCGCGGTAGGCGCCGATGCGGCACCCGCCACCGGCAAAGAATCCTGGCAACTGCACGAGATCGACCCGCTGTTCGATGCGGAGGTCCGCGCGGCGCTCGTGACGCTGTTGCACGCCGGATTGGCGGATGTCCAAGCGGCCGTCGAGGATTGGCTGCCGATGCGCGAGCGCATGCGCAACGCCGCACGCGCCCTCGCTGCGCCCATCAAAGCCGGACAAGGCGGTCGCCGAGCCGGCAGCGTCAGCGTCCGCGAGGAATCGGTCGCATTGCTCGACTGGATGTACGGCGCACACTTCGTCTTCCAGGGCTACGAGCATCTGCGGCTGCGGCAAGGCCGGATGCGCCGCGTCACCCGCAGCGGCCTCGGGATCCTCCGCGAAGCAGGCGCCGACGACACCGCCTCAGCCACCCATGATGGACCCTTGCACATCACCAAATCGCACCGCCGCTCCACGGTGCATCGCCCCGGACATCTCGACCAGATCTCCGTCCGTGAGCACGATGGGCGCGGCCGAGTGGTGGGTGAGCACCGCTTCCTCGGCCTATGGACGGCGACCGCTTATTTCGCTGCACCCGCAGAGATCCCCTTGGTGCGGCGTAAGGTGGACGAGGTCATCGCAGCGTTCGGGCTGGACCCGACGAGCCACGACGGCAAGGCCGTGCTCGCAGTGCTCGAGACCTGGCCGCGCGACGAACTCTTCCAAGCGAGCGTGGCCGAACTCGTGGACTTCGTCCGTGGCGCGGTCAACCTTTACGAGCGACGCACGACCCGCCTACTCATGCGCCACGACGATGCCGGCGGGTTCTGGTCTTGCATGGTGTTCGTGCCCCGCGACCGCTACACCACCGAGGTCCGGCTGCGTATCGAGCGGTCGCTGCTCACGCGTTGCGGAGGGGACGACCTCGAGTCGCAGGTACAGATCGCGGTCTCGCACCACGCGCGCTTGCATGTGACGATCCGCGGCGGCAAGGCGTCGCTGGGCACACCGGTCGATGAGGCAGCGCTCGGACGCGAGATCGAGGCCGCCGCCGCCACCTGGCAGGACGGTCTGCGAGATGCGCTCTATGCGACCTTGCCAGCCGAACAGGCGGCGCGGCTGCTGTTGCGTCACGGTACCCGCTTCCCTGCCTCCTACGAGAGCGAGGTCGCCCCGACCGAGGCATTGGCCGATGTGTCCGCGCTGGAGGCGCTCGCGCTCGATCCTGCTCACCCGCAGTTGCGTCTCTGGCGTCCGGTCGGCGCCCCGCGTAGCCGGGTGCACCTGCGTGTCGCGCGCTGCGGCGGCCCCGCCCCGATCGCGGAGCTGCTGCCGGTGCTCGAAAATTTCGGCCTACGCATGCTCGCCGAGCGGCCCTGGCGGATCGAACCCCTCTCCGGTCCGTCGTCACCCGGCGCCGACGATGTCGCACTTCAGGACTTCGAGTTGGAGTTGCGCGAAGCGCCTGCCGCCACCGACCCACTGCGCGCCGGCGAGCGGTTCCTCGCCGCGGTGCGCGCGGTGCGCGCCGGCGATCTCGACGATGACCCTTTCAACCGTCTGGTCCTGCTGACCGCGCTCGATGGCCACGAGACGAGCGTGCTGCGTGCCTGCTGTCGTTGGCTGCTGCAGACCGGTATCCCCTTCAGCCTCGTCTACATGGCGCGCACCCTCGCCGCCCATCCCGCCCTCGCCACGGATCTTTGGCGGCTCTTCATGCTGCGTCTGTCGCCGGTGTCGGGCGCTGCGGCAGAGCGCGCAGCGTCGCGCGCCGCCACACGGCTCGTCGAGCGTCTGCAGCAGCGGCTCGAAGCGGTCTCGCACGCCGATGAAGACCGGATCCTGCGTGCCTTCCTCGGTGTCATCCTCGCCACGCTGCGGACCAACTTCTTCCAACGCGATGCGACAGGTGGGCGCCGTGCCGCTCTCGCCCTGAAGATCGACCCGCATGCAGTGGCCGGTCTGCCGCTGCCGCGACCGTACCGCGAGATCTACGTGCTCGGACCGCGCGTCGAAGGCGTGCACCTGCGGATGGGCGAAGTGGCGCGTGGCGGACTTCGTTGGTCCGACCGGCGGGAAGACTTCCGCACCGAGGTCCTCGGCCTGATGAAGGCCCAGAACGTCAAGAACACACTGATCGTGCCGGTCGGTGCCAAGGGCGGTTTCGTGCCGCGCCGGTTGCCCACCGGCGGCTCGCGGGATGTGATCCAGGCCGAGGGCATAGCCGCATACCGCATCTACATCGGCGCCCTGCTCGACATCACCGACGACATCCGGGGCAAGCGCATCGTCCCGCCCGCTGCCGTCCGCCGACTCGATGGCGACGATCCGTACCTCGTGGTCGCCGCCGACAAGGGTACGGCGACCTTCTCGGACATCGCCAACGGCATCTCGGTGGCGCGCGGTTTCTGGCTCGGTGACGCGTTCGCATCCGGCGGCTCGGCAGGCTACGACCACAAGAAGATGGGTATCACTGCGCGTGGCGGCTGGGAATGCGTCAAGCGCCACTTCCGGGAGATCGGTGTGGACACGCAGTCGCAGGCGTTCACCGTCGCCGGTATCGGCGACATGTCGGGCGATGTGTTCGGCAACGGCATGCTGCTTTCACGCGAGATCCGCTTGGTCGCAGCGTTCAACCATCAACATGTGTTCATCGATCCCGCCCCGGATCCGGCGCGCTCGTTCGCCGAGCGTGCACGGCTCTTCGCGCTGCCGCGCTCGGGCTGGAGCGACTACGACAAGCGGGTACTGTCGCGCGGCGGCGGCGTGTTCGAGCGCAGCGCCAAGTCGATCCCGCTCCCGGCGGAAGCACGCGCGCTGCTCGGCATCGAGACCGCAGCCGCGACGCCGAACGAGATCATCCGTGCGATCCTGCGCATGCCGGTCGATCTGCTCTGGAACGGCGGTATCGGCACCTATGTGAAGGCCTCGAGCGAATCCCACGCGGCAGCCGGCGATCGGACCAACGATGCGGTCCGCATCGACGGGTCCGAACTGCGCGCCAAGGTGGTCGGCGAAGGTGGCAACCTCGGTTTCACCCAGCGTGGCCGGGTCGAGTTCGCGCTCACAGGCGGGCGCATCAACACCGACTTCATCGACAACTCGGCAGGTGTCAACACCTCGGATGTCGAGGTCAACCTGAAGATCCTGACGAATGCCGTCGAGGCGCGCGGTCGCCTGCGCCGTACCGATCGCGACCGGCTGTTCGCGCGGCTCACCGACGAAGTCGCCGCGCTGGTGCTGCGCAACAACTACCTGCAAAGCCAGGCGCTCTCCACGCTGGAGCTGCATGTGCATGGCCGTCTGCCGGAGCTCCAGGGCCTCATCGGCGCTCTCGAACGCAGCGGTGAGCTGAACCGTACCGTCGAGCACCTGCCCGATGACGAAGCGCTCATGCAACGCCGCAAGCAAGGACAAGCGCTCACCCGGCCGGAACTGGCCGTGCTGCTGTCGTACTCCAAGATCTGGCTGACCCGGCAGCTGTTGGCCTCGGATCTGCCGGAGGACAAAGGCTTTGCCAAAGAATTGATGCGCTATTTTCCGACGGCTGTGCGCACCCGTTTCACGCCGGACATCCGTCGTCACCGCTTGCGCCGGGAGATCGTGGCGACGGCGGTCACCAACAGTCTGGTCAACCGCATGGGTCCGACCTTCGTCGGCCGGGTCTGCTCGGACACCGGCGCCAGCGCCGCCGATGTGGCACGCGCCTGGGGTATCGCCCGCGACGCATTCGAGGCCCGCGCACTGTGGGGATCGGTCGAGGCGCTCGACAACAAAGTGCCCGCTGCCGCCCAGTACGCCATACACGGCGAGTCGGCGCGGCTGCTGCGCCACGCGACGGTCTGGCTGCTGCGCCAGCGACCCGGTCGCTTGGCCGTCGCTGAAGCCGTCGCCGAATACACCGTACCGGTCGCTTGCCTGCGCCGTAGTCTGCCGCGGGTCCTCGATGGCCTCGCGCTCGAGACCTGGCGCAGCACCCGGAACCGGCATGTCGAGTCGGGGGTCCCGGTGTCCGTCGCCGAAGAGGCCGCAGGCCTCGATGCGCTCGATGCCGCACTCGACATCTGCGAACTCGCGCGCCATGGCGGCAGACCGGCAGGGCCGGCTGCCCTCGAAACCGTTGCCCGGGCGTGGTTCGGCGTTTCGGCGCGGCTCGGTCTCGATCTGCTCGCCACCCGTATCGACTCGTTGGCGGTCGATGGTCCGCTGCACGCGAAGGCCCGCTCCGGCCTCCGCGACGGTCTGCGCAGCTCACAGGTCCGCATCCTCGCCCGCTTGCTGAACGACACCCTGTCGGGCGGCAGCCTGCGCGACCGAGGCTGGACGGCAGGCTGGGATCGATGGGCGGCGACGCGTGCCGTCCAGCTCGACGCGTGGCAGCGCACGCTGCGCGAAGTGCAGGCGAGCGGTGGCGCGGATTTCGCGTCCCTCTCGGTCTGTGTGGAGGCGTTGCGGGCGCTGGCGGATTGAGCGACCCGACGGCTTCAGATCGCCCGGCGCACCGGCTGCGCCTGTCGCTGTGCATCACCACGCATGCCCGGGCTGACGCGTTAGCCGCCGTGCTCGCCTGCGTGGTCGCACAGACCTCTGCACCGGATGAGATCCTGGTCGTCGAGGACGGCGAGGATCACGCGACCGCCGCATCGATCGCCGCCTATGAGGCATCGCGGCTGCCGTTGCGGCATCTGCGTCAACCGCATCTCGGTTTCCGGGTCGCTCGCCTGCGAAACCTCGCGCTCGCCGCTGCACGCGGCGACTACCTCGTGTTCGTCGACGGCGACATGCTGCTGCATCGCGGATTCATCGCGGATCATCGACGCGGCGCCCGTCGCGGTCACTACACGCAAGGTGTCAGGATCAACCTCGATGAACGCACGAGCCGCAGGCTGCTCACCGATCCCACCTCAGCACCGCAGCGCTTCCCGAGCGTCACTGCCCGGGGGCGCTTCGGGATCAGACGGCTCGCACTCTGGCATGCACCGGCGCTGCAGCCGCTGTTGCGCCGGGCTGGGACCGGGCTGCTGGCGGTCAAATCCTGCAACCAAGGGTTTTGGCGTGAGGATCTCATCGCCGTGAACGGCTGGGACGAACGGTTCGAGGGCTGGGGCCCTGAAGACAAAGAATTGTGTGCACGGCTCGAGCATCACGGAGTGCATCGACAAGCGCTGCTCGCGGGCGGTATCGCCTGCCACCTGCACCATCCTCCCGCCTCACGCGGACGGCGCGCGCTCAATGAATCCCTTTTGGCGGAGACGATCGCCGCACGGAGCGTGCGCTGCGCGCGGGGCGTCGCGGACCACTTGCCAGCGATCGGCCGGTGATCAGTCCGGGGGGCACGCCTGGCGAGGGTGCAGCGTCGATGGATACGCCGCATGCTAGGA
>CALGVD010000050.1 GCA_937920275.1 uncultured Pseudomonadota bacterium | reverse complement strand
GGGGTCTGGCGGGGGGTCATGTCCGGTCTCCGTATCGGGGTCACCGTGCCTTACGCAGGTCCCGTCGGATCTCGGACATCTTTTTATCGACCCCTCAGACCGCAGGCGCCCCCGAGCCGCGGCCGCCCCGCAGCAGGTACTCCTGGGTGCCCCGGTGGTAGATATGGTCGGTGTCGAGGGCGGCCGAACGGGCGTACTGGAAGGCCGGGGCGAGGGACTCGTAGATCGGCTCGAAACCCCGCTGCTCGGTCATGTGGAAGAGCTCGGCGAAGGACTCGATCACGAAGTAGGTCGACTGCAGATCGGAGATCTCGTAGTCGGTCCGCATCACCCGATCCACATTGAGGTGGATGCGGTGTGGGGAGCGGCCCTCGAGCGCGAACACGGTCTCGGTGGGGCCGGAGAGGATCCCGGCGCCATAGATACGCAGCGCGCCCTCCTCGAGCACCAGCCCGAACTCCACCGTGTACCAGTAGAGCGCGGACAGCGCCTTGAGGCGGTTGTAGCGCAGCGCCTTCCAACCCGCGCGCCCGTAGGCCGCGAGATATTCGGCGAACACGGGGTCGGCGAGCAGCGGCACATGCCCGAAGACATCGTGGAAGACATCGGGTTCCTGGATGTAATCGAACTGCTCGCGCGTGCGGATGAAGTTGCCGGCAGGAAAACGACGGTTGGCGAGGTGGTAGAAGAACACCTGATCGGGGATCAGCATCGGCACCGGCACCACGGTCCAGCCGGTGAGCGCCCGCAGCTTTTCATTGAGCGCACCGAGCTCGGGGATGCCGCCGCGACCGAGGTCGAGCCGCTCGAACCCCTGCAGGAACCCGCGGCAGGCACGGCCGGGCAGCAGCGCCATCTGCCGCGCGAAGAGGTCGTCCCAGATACGGTGTTCGGCGGCGGAGTAGTCCCGCTGAGCGGGCTCCAACCAGTCCTCACCGAGCCCCGCGGGTTTACGCAGCGGCGCGACGAAGACCTCAGACGGCAGCGGGGGGATGCGTGAGTAGTCGAAGTCGGCCATCGATGTAGCCCTCGCTCGCCGCCGCTCAGCGCGGCTCCATCCAGCGCGGGGTCTCCGCGACGAAAGGTTTGATGCCGAGTTCGGCGTACACCGCGGACGGGTCGATGCTGCGACCTTGCGTGACCACGAGCGCGACACGCTTGAGCGCCGTGATGTCCCGGGTCGGATCGCCGTCCACCAGCACGAGGTCCGCCGCCTTGCCCACCTCGATGCTGCCGCGATCGGCGAGCGTGCGCGTGTACTTCGCGCCGTTCCAGGTCGCGATTCGCAGCACCTCGGGCGCCGGGATGCCCGCCATCGTGAAGAGTTCCAGCTCACGGTGCAGCGTGAAGCCCTCGATCTCGTCGGTGCCGGCGACGAGCGGGATGCCCGCCCGGTGCAGACGCCCGACGAAGTCGATCATGCGCGCGTAGGACTTGTTGTAGAGCGCATGCACGCGCTCGTTCGGGATCTCCATGCCACCGCTCATGCGGGCGCGTTGGAAGGTCGCCGGCATGTTCGGCATGATGGCCGCGAACGCGGCGGAGCTCTCGCCGTCGCGCTGGCGCAGGAAATCGAAGGTGGTGAGGGTCGGGTCGATCACCGTACCGCGCTCCTGCAGGAGCTTGATGAACGCCTGAACTTTTGGGCCGTCGAAATCGAGGCCCGCGGTACGCTCTGCGGGCAGATAGAAACGCTGCAGCGTGCGCGTATCGGTCTTGTCGTCGACCAGGAAGTTCAGCACCACCTGGTTGATGTGGTTGACCTCATCGAAGCCGGCCTCGACCACCTCGGCGGCGCGCATAAACGCCGGCACATGGCCGCTCACGCGCAGGCCGCGTGAGTGGGCGTAGGCGACGGTGTCGCGCAGATGCTGGCGCGGGAAACTGTTGTAGATCTTGATCTGGATGTAACCGTGCGCCGCATACCAGTCGACCGCGCGCTTGGCCTCCTCGAGCGTGCCGATGACGAAGCCGCTGCGCGCGCTATAGGGGCTCTCGCCCTCGAGGAACCCCGCCGTGACGATCTGCGGCCCGAACACCCGGCCGTCGGCGGTCTCGTCGATGATCTGCTGCAGCGTTGCGTTGTCGTTGCCGACATCGCGACTGGTGGTGACGCCCGCGGCGAGGTTCAGGCCGCCGCCCCAACGGCCGACATGGCCGTGCATGTCGAAGAGACCCGGCAACAGCACGCGCCCCGCGGCATCGAGCTGACGGGCGGGCGCCACCCCCTCAAGCGGCGCATCCGAGTTCGTGATGGCGATGATGCGGCCGCGCTGCAGGTAGACATCGCGCAGACCGTCGTGGAGCCGCGCGTTCTCGGCATCGAACACCCGCGCGTTGCGGATCACGCTCAAGCCCGGCATCGGCTTCGACAACCGCACCGTCATGCCGCCGAGCAACTCGGCCTCGGCCTGCTGCTGGAGTTCCGTGAGCCGGCCTGCCTCGTCTTGATAGCCCTCGGGCAATCCCGCGAGATACCCCGGTGCCACGATGCCGAACAGTTCCGGGTTCTCGCCGGTCGTCGCCCAGACGAACTCCGGCGTGAAGCCGAGCCCGGTGAACGCCACGAGTTCCACCTCGCGCCGCGCCGCGCCCTGCCCCACCGTCGCCCGGGTGAGTGTCCGGCGCTGCGTGCTGCCCACCGGCAGCACTTCGGCGACCTTACCGCCCGCTGTCAGACGCAGCAGCGACTCGTAGACCAGCATGGAGCCACCGAGCGGCAGATAGAGCTTGCCCACCGCGTCATCGGACCCGCCCTGCTCGGTGGTCGAGCGCCAGGCGCCACCGCGGCCTTTGGCATCGTAACGCTCATCGACCCGAGATCCGAAGGTCGTCGTACCCTTCGCCGCATAGCGCGTGAAGGTGCCGTCCGGCGCCAAACGATAGCGCTCGGTGACCTCCGGCCCACGGCCGTTATCTTTGAAGTAGTACTTTGAATCGCAGTCGCCGCGTTTGTCGCAGCGCACCACCAGATCACCCGCCGACTTGCCGTCATCGACGGTGAACACCCAGCGCCGCTCGGCAGGGGTGTCGGCGGCAAAGACGGGCGCGGTCGCGCCCCACGCGATGACAACTGCAAAAGCAGCGAAGACGATCCGACGCATGGTGGCACTCCCGTTGGCCGTGGCTCTCGCGTTAGTATGCCACTCAACTTGCCACAGTCTGGATGGCCGCAGCCTGGAGGGGTCACCGATGAAGCGTCTTTGGATCATCACCTGCGCCCTCCTCTGCGTCTCGACCGCGGCCGAGGCCGCAGGTCCCACCGGCATCGCCTTCGTCTATGCGCCGGAGATGGGCTCCGGGGTCTGCACCGGCGGGACACCCGAGAAGGCCTTCGCCTGTGCCCGCGAGAAGTGCATCCGCGAGGGTGGCAATATCCCGGCCTGCAAGCGTATCGCCTGGTGTTTCCCCGCGCGCTGGAGCGTGGATGTCTTCCTACAGAACGAGGACGGGTTTCATTGGCACGAGTTCAGTTGCGGCCTCGACTCGCGCGAGACCGCCGCCAAAGTGGCCGCAGTCCAGTGCGACCGCAAGACGCGTCCCTACCTGCGTGAGTGCATGGTCACTCGGTTCTTCGACCCGGACGGCAAGCAGATCGAGCCGTCCGCTCAATAACCGACGGACAGCTTGCGATATCCCTTGGCGAGCACCCACACCGGACCGATCATCAGATAGACAAGATCGGTGAAGAAACTCGGCCGACGCCCTTCGATGTGATGGCCGATGAACTGGCCGACCCACGCGACCACGAACACGCTCGCACCGATCACCGCAAGTACCGTCGTGCCGAACGCAGCGTGTAGCGCGGCGACCGACCCCCAGGACAACGCCATCATCGCGGCGGCGCCGAGGCCGATCGGTACCGACAGCCAGAGCCAGAACGCCACCGAAGCGATCGCCATCACCGCGGCGAGCGATCCGGTCGGCAGCCCTGCGCCGAGCGGTATGCAGTACACGAGCGCGAGCAACGACCAGACGATCGCCGGCACGCACAGCACATGCAGCCATTGGTTGGTCGGATGACGGTGATCGTCCGAGTAGGCGGCGAAGAACCGGTCGACGGGACGGGTGATGGCCTCTTGCAGCATGGTCAGACTCCGGCCGCGCGGTAGCCGCGCTCGAGTTGGGAGAGTCTATCTTCGAGGGTGCCAGTGTAACCCACCGACAGGCGCACGAGCCCTGGGCTGATACCGGCCGCGCGCAGAGCGGCCTCGTCGAGCTCGCTCGAAGTGCTGGAGGCGCTCGCGCTCATCAGGGTGTCGCTGAAGCCGAGGCTCACCGCCATGTAGCCGAAATCTTCGACGTTCTGCAGGTGCTCCATGAACCGGTAGGCGCGCTCCGGCGTGCCGAGATCGACGCTCAACAATCCGCCCGCGCCATAGCCGGGGTTGGCGAGACGGGCGTAGAGCGCGTGGTCAGGATGCGCGGCGAGACCCGGGTAGATGACCTGCGCGCCCAGCGCCTCGAGCCGCTCTGCACAGGCGAGCGCGCGCTGCGCGTGTTCGCGGATGCGCAGGCCGAGGTTCGGCATGCGGGTGGCGACCTCGTAGGCCGCGCGGGGATCCATCGCCGGTCCGAGCAGCATCAGGCTGCCCACATGCAGATCGTAGAGTTGGTCGATGAAGGCGCCGTCCGCGCAGACGCAGCCCGCGACGATGTCGGAGGCGCCGTTGATGAACTTGGTCAGGCTGTGGATGACCACATCCGCGCCATGCAGCGCAGGCGTGATGGCGACCGGCGCGAAGGTGTTGTCGACGATGAGCTGGGCACCCCGCTCGTGCGCGATCTTGGCGAGCGCCGGCAGGTCCGCCACGCGCAGCGTGGGGTTGGACACCGTCTCACAGTAGAGCACGCGGGTGCGCGGCGTGAACGCGCGGGCCACGGCCGCAAGGTCCGAGAGGTCCACGAACGCGGTCGTGATGTCCGCCTTGCGCGGCAGATAATCGTGCAGGAGCGCCCAAGTACCGCCGTAGAGCGCCTGACCGGCGACGATGTGATCGCCCGTGTCGCAGGCTTGCAGGAGCGATCCGGAGATCGCCGCCATACCGCTCGCGGTGCAGTACGCGCTCGGCGTCGCCTCGAGCGCGGCGAGATGGCGCGAGAGGACCATCACCGTCGGATTGAAATGTCGACCGTAGAGGAAACAACCGCCCTTCGGTCCCGCACGACCCCCGAACATCTCCGGCATCTTGCCGGCTTCGAGGACGGTGAAGGTGGAGCTGGTCTCGATGGACAGGTTGACCCCGCCGTGTTCGCCGAATTCGTGGCGCGAGCGCGCCACACGGGCGATCGGATCGGCGGGCATCGCGGATCGGGGTTGGACGGGGGTCTCTTCGGCCATGCTGGACTCCTGCGGCGAGACGCCGGACGGGGTAGTATTTTCCACCATGAGCGCCCCGAATGGTGTCGGAAGACACGCCCCTGCCGCCGGATGGGTGACCATCCTACTCTTCAGCCTGTTCGCTTGGACGATGAGCAACCTCGACCAGTCGCTCTTCGGCTACGCGATCCCGGGCATGATGGGCGAGTTCAAAGTCGGTATCGACACCATCGGGCTGATCCTGACCGTCGGCTTCATCGCAGCAGCGGTGATGGTGGTGTTCGCGGGGTTGGCAGCCGACACCTGGGGGCGGCGCTGGACGCTCGCGGGGCTGCTCGCACTGTCCGCGCTCTGCGTCGGCTTGAGCGGACTCGTCACCGACCTCACACAGATGACCGTCCTGCGCGCGCTCGCCTTCGGTCTCGCCGCAGGCATCGCGCCGATCACCGCCGCCTATGTCGCCGAGTGCGCCCCGGCGCGGCATCGCGGGATGCTGATGGGCGTGCTGCAGTGCGGCTATCCGCTCGGCTGGTTCCTCGCCGCGCTGCTCGCGGCCCCACTGCTCGAGACACGGGGTTGGCGCGAGGTGTTCTTCATCGGCTTCGCGGTGGTGCCGATCGCGCTGCTCCTCGGTTGGCGCATGCCCGAAAGCGGCCGCTTCGAGCAGACGGCCGCGCAGCGGGCCTCCGCTGCGCCGAGCGCTGCAGCCGGTGGTCGTGCTGCATCTGGACTCGATTGGGGGCTGCTGCGCCGGCTGTTCACTGCCGAATACCGTCGTCGTTCTATCGCCTCGATCGTGCTCTTCTTCGCGTTCGGCTGCGCCTACGCCGGCACCGCGTTCTTTTTCCCGACCTATTTCATGGAAGTGCGGGGCTACTCGCAAGCCGAGGCGGCATGGATCGTCGGCCTCTCGAACGGCATCGCGATCTTCGGCTACCTCGCCGCCGCCTATGTCGGTGAGTATGTGCTGCCGCGCCGCAACACCTTCGCGCTGTGGTGCGTCATCGGCGCGATCGCGCTGGTCGCGCTGATGTGGCTGCCGCGCGAGCGCTGGCACGACCTCGCGCTGTTCTCGCTCACCGCGGCGTTCTTCTATGGCAGCAATGCCGTCGTGGGTGCGCTGCTCACCGAGCTCTACCCCACCTCCATGCGCACCACCGCCTTCGCCGTCTGCGGCTCAGCGCCCCTCAGCCTGGGCTTCGCGCTTTTCCCGGCGCTGGTGCCGATCGTCGTGCAGACGAGCGGCTGGCAGATGGCCTTCACCCTGCTGATCGCGCCGCTGCTGCTGGTGGCGGCCGCTGCGGCGCTGACGCTGCCCAACATCCT
>CALGVD010000049.1 GCA_937920275.1 uncultured Pseudomonadota bacterium | reverse complement strand
TCGCCGGTCCAGGGGTTCTTCCATTGGTCGATGATCTCGCCCGTCGCCGGGTCGAGGTAGACCATGATCTCGCGCGAGACGCTTCGATAACCCTCGCCGCGCGCCGGGTCTTTGTGGCGCTCGCACTGGCGGGTGTTGATGCCGACCACATCAAAGATATGCCGGTCCTTCTCGCCCGGGATGCGGCTGTACATACGGCCTTCCCACATGCCGTAGCGCGTGACGCCTTGCTCGGTGGTGCCGCAGGTGAGTTTGGTGTTCCAGACGACGGCGGCGTCGCCCTCGCGGGTGGCGGCCGGACCGAGCAGGCCGTCGTCGGCGAGGGCGGGCGCTGCGGTGAGCGCGGTCGCCAGCAGGGTGGCGGCAAGCAGGCCGTGCAAGGAGGTGATGTGGCGCATGGGTCGGCTACCTTTGGAAGGGGAGCGGCGATTCTACTCCCGCGCGATGTCCGCCATGAGGCCGGCTCAGCCGCTCAGGCGGCGACCAACAGGCGCTTGGCGAGTTGGCCGTGGAACCGCCCGACGAGCCGTGCAAGATGCAGCAGTGCGGTGAGGAGCAGTACGCCGACGACGAGGCTCGTTGCGGCGACCAGGAAAGCTTCGATGCCGGAGAGCGGTACGGCGAGCGTCACCGCATCGCTGGTCGTCCACCAGCCGCCCGGTAGGTCGGCACCGACCGATTGCAGCACGCCCACGACGCTGCCTGCGAGCAGCCCGACACCGAGTGCGCTGATCGTGATCGCGACGGAGAAGTACAGCGTACCGATCGGCAGCATCAGCAGCTGATAGACGAGGGTCGTCCAGGTGCGTGGGTCCCGCAGCATCGCACCGATGCGGGCGAGCCAACCGCCGTGAGCCGTCGGCTGCGCACGGCGCGGCATGCGCTCGCCGGTCAGGCCCTCGATGAGTCGCCCTTCGACCAGCGCGAGCACGCGCGTGAAGCCGATGAAGGCGACGAAGAAGGGGACGCCGATGATGAGGATGGCGAGGCCGAGCGACAATGAAATGCCGGTCACGACGACGGTGAAGTAGAAGGTGCCTGTCACGAGCGTGACGAGCATGAAGACGAGCGAGGTCCAGCTGCGTGTATCGCTCCACGCGCTGAAGAAGCGGCGAATAGGTCCGGGTTGTGTCGCTGCGGCGTCGGCCACCGACGCAGTACCTGTGGCGGGGCGGCGCGTCGGCGACAGCGCGGCCTGCACGGTGCGTTCGGTCTCGCGGTAGGCGGCCGCGACATCTTCGGGCGAGCCGTAGCTGCCGGCGATCGTGCGCAGCACCGTCTCTTCGTTCTCTGTGGGTCGTGCGGCGCATTCCGCGCGCAGGTGCTCTTCGGCGTCGCTCAGCGCGTCCTGGATCATCGCGGGGTCGGCGCCCTCGAGCGCCTGTCGCAACTGCTTGAGGTAGTCGTCGATGCGGTGCGGGTTGAGGCTGTGCTCGGCGGTCATGGCGTGGGGTCCGTAGGCGAAGAGGGGCCGGTGAACTGGTCGACGAAGTCGCGGGTGTCGCGCCACACGGCGCGCCGCTGCGCGAGCACGGCACGACCCTCATCGGTGATGCGGTAGTAACGGCGCGGGGGGCCGGCATAGGACGGCACGATGCGGCTCGACAGCCAACCGGAAGCGGCGAGCGAGCGCAGCACGGGGTAGAGGGTGCCTTCTTTGAAGATCGGCTCGCCCTGATGGGCGCGCTGCAGGCGCTTCGCGATGTCGTAGCCGTAGAGGTCTTCATCGGTCGCCGCGAGCACGCCGAGCAGCACGAGCGACACCAGGCCGGCGTTCAGGTCGCGTTGGAATTTGCGCGAGTCATCGTCCATCCGCATACTATAAAGTACATGGTACTAGATGTCAAACAGTAACGGTAACTTTACTTCTTATGATGCTTTTGCCAGCTCGCCAGGCCCTCCGGCCAGTCGGCGGGGGACGGCTGCTCGTAAGCGCGGTTGCGCAGCGCGAGGCCCGCACCGAGCGCATCGGAGTACTCGGTGGCTGAAACATAGTAAAAAAACGACAGTCGGCGCGCAGCGAACTTCCACCGGCCTTCATGCCGACGGTAGCCATCGTGGTACCGGATCGCGGCGACCATCGCCTTGCCCTTGCGGTTCATCTCGGCGTGCGAGAGCACGATGCCGCTCGCGCGGTCGGGATCGTCCTCGTCGAAGGTGATGATGCGGTCGTGGGTGACGTGGTTGCTCGGGCCGAGCACGGCAAAACGGCCGCAGAACATCTTCACGGCGCCTTCGAGGCCCGTCACATCGAGCACGCCATCATCCGAGCGGATGACGACATCGGGCGTGAACAGGGCAGGCATGCCGTCGATGTCGCGATCGTCCATCACGAGCCCATAGCGGGCGATCAGCTCGCCGATCTCGACCCGATCTTCCAACCGGCGGATGCGTCGTTCGATATCCATGCTCGAGGCCTCGGTGCGTGGTCTGTCTCGTCGGTCGCTCGCGCCGTATCATGCCCGATTCATCTTACGGACTGCCGTCATCCGCCCACGCACCATGCACGAACGCATCGACCTTGACCTCGCCCCGGGTATCCGGCTCGCCGTCGAACGCCGGGGCGAAGCGTCGCGGACGGTGTTGCTCGGTCACGGCGGCGGGCAGACCCGTCACGCCTGGGAGCGCACCGCGGTGAACTTGGCCGACCGCGGCTGGCGATCGGTCAGCTACGACCTGCGCGGTCACGGCGACAGCGCGTGGCATCCGGCGGGCGATTACCGTATCGATGCCTTGGCCGACGATGTCGTGGCGGTGGTGGCGCGCTGCGCGCCCGGCCGCGCGGTGGCGGTCGGCGCGTCGGTGTCGGGCATCGCCTCCTTGCTCGCGGTCGCGCAGCACGGGCCCAAACATTTCGCAGGGCTGGTGTTGGTCGATGTCGCGCTGACGCTCGATGTCGGCAGCATCGATCGCATCCTCGGGTTCATGACGGCGCAGCTCGATGAGGGGTTCGGCAGCATCGATGAGGCAGCCGACGCGATCGCGGCCTACCTCCCGCATCGACCGCGCCCGACCGACCTGTCGGGGCTCGCGCGCAATCTGCGACAAGGCGTCGATGGACGCTGGCGTTGGCATTGGGATCCGGCGTTCGTGCGGGGACCGCAATGGGCGGCGGTCGAACGGCACCGCGAGCGGTTGCTCGATGCGGCGCGCCGGGTCACGGTGCCGACACTGTTGATCCGGGGCCGTCGCAGCGCGCTCGTCAGCGACGCTGCGGTCGAGGAATTCTTGGCGCAGGTGCCGCAGGCGCGGTTCGTCGATGTGGCCGACGCCGATCATATGGTCGTGGGTGACCGGAACGATCTGTTCGACGCCCGATTGCTCGAGTTCCTCGACACGCTCGACGGCTGAGCACGGGTCCGCGCTGGGTTTTTTGATTCCCCCGTGGGACAATCGGGTCTCTTCGGTCGTTCGAGGGTTCACCGGTGTCTCAAATGTGGACTGCGGCCCGAATGGCGATCTTCGCCAAGGTGGTCGATCTCAATGGCTTCACCGCGGCGGCGCGGGCGCTCAAGGTGCCCAAGGCGGGCATCAGTCGGGCGATCGCCGAGTTGGAGGCGGAACTCGGCCTGTCGCTGATGACGCGCACCACGCGTCGGCTGACGCTGACGCCGGCGGGCGAGCAGTTGCTGCCGCAGTGCCGCGCGATCCTCGAGACCACCGAGCAGGTCCGTCAGCGCGCTGCGGTGCTCTCGACCCAGCATGACGGTGCCTTGCGGGTGCTGGCTGATGCGACCTATGGACGGGTGCTGCTCGCGCCGCTCGTGCCGCGCTTCCTCGAACGCTACCCGCAGATCCCGCTCGAGGTCGAACTCGGTGAGATCGGCAGCGCCGCGACGGCGGCACGCTACGACCTTGTGCTGCGCGCCGATGCGCTCTCCGATGCGCCGCCTCCCGTCGAGGGCGGTCTCGGCGGCGGCACCGCGCAGCCGATCGTCCGGGTGCTCGGCGCACCCCCCGCCATCCTCTGCGCGACGCCTGCGTACCTGCAGAAGGAGGGCACGCCCGCTGCCCCCGAAGATCTCGATCGCCACGGGCTGCTGACCCCTGAATCGCCGACCGGTCCGCTCTTCATGCTGCGGCTCTCGCAGGGTGCGCGGCGCGCGGAGCTCACCGTGCGGCCCAAGCTCGCGGTCAACGATCCGGCGCTGCTGCATTCCGCCACGGCAGCGGGCCTCGGGATCGGCCTGTTGCCCGAGTTCCTCTGTCGGGCTGGCCTCGCTGCACAGAAGTTGCGGCGGGTGCTGCCGGACTGGGAGCTTCCGCCCCAGGCACCGCTGCGGGCGGAGTACCCGGCGGACCTCGCCGAGGACGCCCGGGTGCGGGCGTTCGTCGACTTCCTCGCGGCGAATGTGGTGCCGGCGCTCGCCGGGCGACCGACAGGTTAGAATGATTCCACTATGTACCGTGCACCCGTCAAGGACACCACTTTCATCCTCCGTGAACTCATCGGCGAGGACGGCCTGCAGGCCTGTCCGGCGCATGCGGAGTATTCTTTGGACCTCGCAGAAGCCGTGCTCGCGGAGGCTGCGAAGCTCGCCGAGAACGTGCTCGATCCGCAGTACCGCGCCGCCGACAAAGCTGGCGCGCGCTGGACTCCTGACGGCGTGCGCGCACCCGAGGGTTTCCACGACGCGTACCGGCAGTATGTCGAGGGCGGTTGGTCGAGCCTGCGGGCTGCGCCGGAACATGGCGGTCAGGGGATGCCGTGCGTGCTCGGCACGGCCGTAGAGGAGTTCTGGGCCGCTTCGAACCTCGCCTTCAAACTTTGTCCGATGCTCACGCAGGGCGCCGTCGAGGCGCTCGAGCATTTCGGCTCGCCGGCGCAGAAGGACCGTTTCCTGCCGAAGATGGTGAGCGGCGAATGGACCGGCACCATGAACCTCACCGAGCCGCAAGCCGGTTCCGATCTCGCTGCGATCCGCACGCGTGCCGCGCCGGATGGCGAGCACTACCGGATCTTCGGTCAGAAGATCTACATCACTTGGGGTGACCACGACCTCACGCCCAACACCATCCACATGGTGCTCGCGCGCATCGACGGCGCGCCGCCGGGCGTGCGTGGCATCTCCATGTTCATCGTGCCGAAGGTGATGGTGGAGGCGGACGGTTCGCTCGGCGCGCGCAACGACCTGCAGTGCCTCTCCATCGAGCACAAGCTCGGGATCAACGGCAGCCCCACCTGCGTGATGGCCTACGGCCAGCAGGACGGCGCGGTCGGCTATCTCGTCGGCGAGGCGAACCGCGGCCTCGAGTACATGTTCGTGATGATGAACGCCGCGCGCTTGTCGGTGGGGCTCGAGGGCTATGCGGTCGCGGACCGTGCCTTCCAGCAGGCCGCGTCCTGGGCGCGCACCCGCGTGCAGGGCAAGCCGCCCGGTGCGCTGGTCGGCGTCACGGGTCCTGCGCCGATCATCCACCACCCCGATGTCAAGCGCATGCTGCTGACGATGAAGTCGCAGATCGAGGCGATGCGCTCGCTGGCGCTGTACGGCGCCCATCAGCTCGATCTCGGTAACGGCCACGCCGACGAGGCACGCCGAGCCGCGGCGCGGGCGTGCGGAGACCTGCTGATCCCGGTCATCAAGGGCTGCAGCACCGAGTCCGGCATCGACATCTGTTCGCTCGGCGTGCAGGTGCACGGCGGCATGGGCTTCATCGAGGAAACCGGCGCCGCCCAGCCCTACCGCGATGTGCGCATCACCACCATCTACGAAGGCACCACCGCCATCCAGGCCAATGATTTCGTCGGTCGCAAGCTCGCGCGCGATCGGGGCGCTGCCTTGGCCGTGATGCTCGATGAAGTGAAGCGGGACCTCGCATCGAGCGAAGCCTCGATCACGCGCGATGCCGCGCTCGAGGCCGTGGCAGCGCTCGAGGTCGCGGCGCGCAGCGTGCTGCAGTCCTGGTCGCAGGCGCCGGAGCGCGCGTTGGCCGTGGCCGTGCCCTTGCTGCGTCTGACCGGGCTCGTGCTCGGCGGCTGGTTGCTCGCGAAGTCCGCGGCCATCGCCACGCGCCAGCTCGCGGCGGGTTCGACCGACACGGACTTCCTGCGCGGCAAGATCGCCACGGCGCACTTCTACGCCACGCACGCCTTACCGGGCGCTGCGGGGTTGTCGCGCGTCGTCGTCGAGGGCGCCGCAAGCGTGATCGACACCGATGCCGCCTTGGTCTGACCGGCGCGGCCTGCGGTCGGCCCTGCTCGCGGCTGTGATCGCGGTCGCGGCCATGGTGCCGGGCGCCTCGGCCGATGTGCTGCCGCCGCAGGCCATCGAGACCGAGCATCGTCTGCGCGAGAATCCGCAGGCTTTCGATCGGGCCGACCAGTTCTGCACCGGGCGAAGCGCCGGCGACGCCTGTCAGATGCCGGGCACCGCGCTCGCCGGAGGTGGTGCAGGCGTCTGTCGCAACGGCATCGACAGTTCGCGCACCCGCATCGACCTGCGTTGTGAGCGCACCGCGAAGGTGAGCCTCGAGCGTGGTCTGCCCGCCGAGGGCTTCGTTCTGCCGGCGTATTTCTGCGAAAACCCCGAGGGTGCCGCCATCGCACGCAGTCGGGGTTTCAGCTGCACGCCTGCGGCGCAGCCCCCCCACGACCGTTTCTGTCAGGGTCGCGGGATCGGTGCCGCCTGCACCGCCCTGCTCACGGTCGATGGCACGCCGGTGCGTGATGCAGGTGTTTGCGCGCGCATCACGGAATCCGCGCCGCGCTTCTATTTCCGCGGCTGGCACATCGCTCAACGCGAGGTCGTCAACTGCGTCTCCCCGGAACCCATCGAGCGTCGCTACAAGGACATCGGTTGGTGGCAGAAAGTCCGGCAGTGAGTGCGGCCTGCTGCCCGCTGTGTAGCCGCCGTCGGTCCGGTCCCGTGCTCCGCATCTGATGGATCAAGGCAGCGCCTTGATGCTGACGCTCGCCGTCGAGCTGCCTGTCGTCATCGTCTTGTTGCGTAGGGCTTCGGTCATCGTCGCGTGGCCACGCGCGGTCACCGTCATCGTGCTGGCTTCGCTCGTCACACATCCTTTCGCATGGCGTGCGGCGCGCGCGTTGTCACCCGACGAGTACACGCTCGGCATCGCGATCATCGAGTCGGTGGTGGTCGCGGTCGAAGCGCTGTGGCTGCGTGCGCTGCTGCCGATCGGCTTGAAGACGGCGGCGCTGACCTCGCTGATCGCCAACGCTGCGTCGTTCGGCGTCGGAGCGCTGCTGTGGTGGCTGCGCTGAGCGCGGATATCGCCGGATCAGCCCTTGCGCATCTCGGCGAAGGCCGCCAATGCCGCCACGCGTGACGCCTTGAGATCGACGATGGCCGCGGGATAGCCGCCGAGCGGACCCGCCGCCGCCTCCGGTACCCAGCGGCGCTGATAATCGCCTGCCGCATCGAACTTCGCAGCCTGGCTCTCCGGGTTGAACACGCGGAAGTAAGGCGCGGCATCCGCACCGCAACCCGCCGCCCACTGCCAGCCGAGCGTGTTGCTCGCGAGGTCCGCATCCACCAGCGTGTCCCAGAACCAGCGCGCGCCGACCAGCCAGTGCAGCCGCAGATTTTTGACGAGGAACGAGGCCACCACCATGCGCATGCGGTTGTGCATCCAACCGGTGTGCCAGAGCTCACGCATGCCGGCATCGACCATCGGTATGCCGGTGCGGCCGCGCTGCCATGCGTCCTGCTGCGCGGCGTCCTCCCGCCATGGAAAGCGCGCGAAGTCGGCCCGCAGCGGTGCGTCGGGGGTGTGGGGGTAGTGGTAGAGCAGGTGATGCGCGAACTCGCGCCAGCCGATCTCCGCCATGAATTGGCTCGTGCGCCACTGCGGCGCCGCGTGCCAGACCTGCCGCGGCGAGATCTCGCCGAAGTGCAGGTGCGGCGAGAGGCGAGAGGTGCCGGTGATGCCGGGCAGGTTGCGGCTCTCGCCGTAGTTCACCACGGGGCCGTCGAGGAAACGGCCGAGGTTCGCAGCCGCGCCCGCTTCGCCCGGTCGCCAAGCGTCGGCAAATCCGTCGGCCCAGGCGATCGTGGGCTGCAAGCGGAGCGAGTCGAGCGGCACGCTGTCCGGCCACTGCGCGGGCGCGGGGATGCGACGCGGGGCAGGCGTGGGCGGTGGCAACTCGAGGGTGGCGGAGACTTTGCGCCAGAACGGGCTGAATACTTGGAAAGGCTTGCCGCTGAGGTTCTGCACATCCCAGGGCTCGGTGAGGAGCGCGGCGTTGAAGCTGCGCACTTCGACGCCTTCGCCGCGCAGCGTGTCCTTGATCGTGCGGTCGCGGGCGATGACGGCGGGTTCGTAGCGACGGCTCCAATGGACAGCCGTGGCACCGGTCTCGCGGATCAACGATCGCAGCGCCTCGAGCGAGGATCCCCCCGGTGCGAGGGTCCGCAGGATCAACTGTGAGCCGCAGCGGACGAGCGCCGCCTGCAGCGCGGCCAAGGATCGGTGCAGCCACCAACGCGACGCGGCGCCCGGCTCCCACGGAGCCTCTTCGTGCGGAGCCCAGATGAAGACCGGGATCACCGGTTGCCCGCGTGCGAGCGCAGCCTGCAGCGCAGGGTGGTCCTCGAGGCGTAGGTCGAGGCGCAGCCAGAGCAGTGTCGGTCCTTTCACAGCGCATGCTCCGCGATGAGTCGGGTGATCGCCGTGAGCGCCGCGGTGCGCGGACTGCTCTTGCGCCAGATCGCACCGATGCGCCGCACCGGCGCAGGTTTCGCGAACGGCCGTACCACGACGCCGCGCGCCGTGGCGTAGGCGCCGCGGGTCGCGAGCTCCGGCAGCAGGGTGACCCCTGCATCGACCGCCACCATCTGGCGCAGTGTCTCGATGCTGGTGGCGCGGAAGTTCTGGTTCTCCTGCACGGCGACCCGGTTGCAGACATCGAGCGCTTGGTCGCGCAGGCAGTGACCCTCCTCGAGCAGCAACAGCGTGACACCGCGCAGGTCCTCGATGCGCACCTCTTTACGCGCGGCGAGCGGATGCCGGGCAGGCGCTGCCACCACGAACGGCTCGTCATAGAGCGGCTGTGCGACGAGGCCGTCGAGGCCGACCGGCAAGGCCAGCACCCCCATGTCGATATCACCGGCATGCAGGCGTTCGAGCATGGGCGCGGTCTGGTACTCATAGAACATGAGTTCCAGGCGCGGCAAGGCTTTGTGCAGGCGGGGGGCGATCCCGGGCAGGAGGTAGGGGCCGATGGTCGGCAGAAAGGCGATGCGCAGACGGCCGGCGAGCGGGTCACGGTGGGTACGAGCGATCTCCACCACCTCGTCGCTCGCCTCGACGATGCGCCGCGCGCGCGCCACGATCTCTGCGCCAGCCGGGGTCAGAAGCGCCTGCCGGGGTTGACGCTCGACGAGCACGACGCCGAGGTACTCCTCGAGCTTGCGCAACTGCGCCGACAGGGTCGGTTGGCTGACGAAGCAGCGCTCGGCGGCCTTGCCGAAGTGCCGGGTATCGGCGACGGCGACGAGATAGCGCAGGTCCTTGAGTTTGATGTCGGCCACGAAGCCCCCCTGCCTCGATGATCGATACAGACTGTCTATCGAAATCATCGCATCAATCGATTGGAGAGTCGAGGTGCGAGGCCCGACACTGCGCTCCGCGTTCTTCCCAATGGATCCTCAGGAGCCCAGATCATGATCGGTATCGGACAGAAATTCCCCTCCTTCGCGCTCACCGGTGTCGTCAGCAACGACATCAAGACCGCCTTCCAGCCTTTCGACAACAACACCGCCGCCGGCAAGTGGCAGATCGTGTTCTTCTGGCCGAAGGACTTCACCTTCGTCTGCCCGACCGAGATCGCCGCGTTCGGCAAGATCAACAAGGAATTCGCCGCCCGTGACGCGCAGTTGTACGGCGTCAGCACCGACAGCGAGTTCGTGCACCTCGCGTGGCGCAGCAGCAAGGACGAGCTGAAGGATCTCTCGTTCCCGATGCTCTCGGACATCAAGCGTGAACTCACGACCTCGCTCGGCATCCTCGACGCCGACGCCGGTGTCGCCCAGCGCGCCACCTACATCGTCGACCCCCAGGGCATCGTGCGCTTCGTCTACATCACCGACCTCAGCGTCGGCCGCTCGCCGCAGGAAGTGCTGCGTGTGCTCGATGCGTTGCAGACCGATGAGCTCTGCCCCTGCAACTGGCAGAAGGGCGAAGACACCCTGAAGGTGGCCTGACCATGACCCTCGAGCAGATCCGCGATCATCTGCCGGACTACGCGCGGGACCTGAAGCTGAACCTCGGTTCGGTGCTGTCCCCGCAGGGCGCGCCGGGGCTCACGCCCCGGCAGCTCTGGGGCACGGCGCTCGCTTGCGCCGTCGCCGTCGGGCAGCCCGCTTTCGCCCGTGCCATCGAGACGGCCGCCCGCGCCGAGCTCGACGATGCGGGTGTGAACGGCGCCAAGGCGGCCGCGGCGATCATGGGGATGAACAATGTGTACTACCGCTTCCTGCACCTGGTCGGCGATGCCGAGTACCAGACCCTGCCGGCGCGGCTGCGCATGAACGTCATCGCCAACCCGGGCATCGATAAACTCGACTTCGAGCTCTACTCGATCGCGGTGTCGGCGGTGAACGGTTGCGGTCTCTGCATCGAGTCGCACGAAAAGCTGCTGCGCAAGCATGAAGTCTCGCGCGAGGCGATCCAAAGTGCGGTGCGCATCGCAGCCGTGGTGGCTGCGGTCGCGGCGGTGATCGCCCACGAAGGCCTGCCGGAAGAGGTCGCCCTCGCT
>CALGVD010000048.1 GCA_937920275.1 uncultured Pseudomonadota bacterium | reverse complement strand
ATCGTTCCGACGTTGACATGCGGCTTGATGCGCTCGAATTTTTCCTTGGACACGGCGGGATCTCCTGCGTTGAGGCGTTGAGTGGTCTGATCAGTGACTGATGATGGAGTCCGCGATGTTCGGCGGGACTTCCGCGTACTTCGAGAACTCCATCGTGAAAGTGGCGCGGCCCTGGCTCATCGAGCGCACGGTCGTGGCGTAGCCGAACATCTCGGAGAGCGGTACCTCGGCGAGGATCGACTTGCCGGCGGGCGAATCGTCCATGCCGGTGATCTGGCCGCGACGCCGGCTGAGATCGCCGATGACATCACCCGAGTAGTCCTCAGGGGTGACGACCTCGACCTTCATCACGGGCTCGAGGATCACGGGGCTCGCTTTGCGGAAGCCGTCTTTGAAGCCGATCGAACCGGCGATCTTGAAGGCCATATCGTTCGAGTCGACATCATGGTACGAGCCGTCGAAGGCCGTGACCTTGACATCGACCACCGGGTAACCGGCGACCACGCCCGTATCGACCGCTTCCTTGACGCCTTTGTCGACCGCCGGGATGAACTCGCGCGGCACCGAGCCGCCGACGATCGCATTGATGAATTCGTAGCCCTTACCGGGCTCGTTGGGCTCGAGCTTGAGCCAGATATGCCCGTATTGGCCACGACCGCCCGACTGGCGCACGAACTTGCCCTCGGACTCGACCGTGCCGCGCAGCGTCTCGCGGTAGGCGACCTGCGGTTTGCCGACATTGGCGTCGACCTTGAACTCGCGCTTCATGCGATCGACGATGATCTCGAGGTGAAGTTCACCCATGCCGGAGATGATGGTCTGGCCGGATTCCTGGTCGGTGTGCACGCGGAACGACGGGTCTTCTTTCGCGAGGCGCTGCAGCGCGACGCCCATCTTCTCCTGGTCGACCTTGGTCTTCGGCTCGACCGCCACCGAGATGACGGGGTTCGGGAACACCATCTTCTCGAGGGTGATCGGCTTGTCCTCGGCGCAGAGGGTGTCACCGGTGGTGACATCTTTGAGGCCCACGGCGGCCGCGATGTCGCCGGCACGGACTTCTTTGATCTCGGTGCGCTCGGAGGCGTGCATCTGGAGCAGGCGACCGATGCGCTCGTTGCGCGACCGGGTCGGCACATAGACCGAGTCGCCGGATCTGAGCACGCCGGAGTAGACGCGGAAGAAGGTGAGGTTGCCGACGAAGGGGTCGTTCAGGATCTTGAAGGCGAGCGCGGCGAACGGCGCCTCGTCCCGGCCTTCGCGCGTGGCGGGGTCGCCTGAGTCGTCGACGCCCTTCACCGGCGGCAGCTCCGCTGGCGAGGGCATGAAATCGACGATCGCGTCGAGCAGCGCTTGCACGCCCTTGTTCTTGAAGGCGGAGCCGCACATGCAGAGCACGATGTCGTTGCGCAGCGCGCGCTCGCGCAGGCCGGCCTTGATCTCGACCATCGACAGCTCTTCGCCGCCCAGATACTTGTCCATCAGCGCATCGTTGGCCTCGGCGGCGGCCTCGACCATCTGTGCGCGCAACAGGGCAGCCTGCGCCCGCAAGGCTTCCGGGATCTCGCGGTATTCGAAGTTCATGCCTTGGGTCGCCATGTCCCAATAGACCGACTTCATGTGCAGCAGGTCGATCACGCCTTCGAAATCGTCCTCTGCACCGATCGGCAACTGGATGGGCACCGGGTTGCCGCGCAGGCGGGTCTTGATCTGCTCGATGCAGCGCAGGAAATCGGCGCCGGCACGGTCCATCTTGTTGACGAACGCGATCCGCGGCACGCCGTAGCGGTTCATCTGTCGCCACACCGTCTCGGACTGCGGCTGGACCCCCGACACCGCGCAGAAGAGCGCGACCGCGGAGTCGAGCACGCGCAGCGAGCGCTCGACCTCGATGGTGAAGTCGACATGGCCCGGGGTGTCGATGATGTTGATGCGGTGCTCGGGGAAGGTCTTGTCCATCCCCTTCCAGAAACAGGTGGTGGCGGCCGAGGTGATCGTGATGCCGCGCTCCTGCTCCTGCTCCATGTAGTCCATCACAGCTGCGCCGTCATGGACCTCGCCGATCTTGTGGGAGACGCCCGTGTAGAAAAGGATGCGTTCGGTGGTCGTGGTCTTGCCCGCGTCGATGTGCGCAGAGATACCGATATTACGGTAGCGCTCGATCGGGGTGACGCGGGCCATGGACGCGGGGCTCTAGGGCGGGATCGGCAGGGAGCCCGATCACCAACGAAAGTGCGCGAAGGCCTTGTTGGCCTCGGCCATGCGGTGCGTCTCTTCGCGTTTGCGGACGGCGGCACCCCGGTTCTCGGAGGCCTCCAACAGTTCGTGCGCGAGGCGGAACGCCATCGACTTCTCGCTGCGGGCGCGAGCGGCATCGATGACCCAACGCATGGCGAGCGTCTGGCGACGCGTGGCGCGGACCTCGACCGGGACCTGGTAGGTGGCACCGCCGACGCGGCGCGACTTCACCTCGACCGCCGGCTTGACGTTCTCGAGGGCCTGCGCGAGCAGCGCCATCGCATCGTCGGCCTGTTTGCCGGTCTTTTCGGTGATGCGGTCGATGGCACCGTAGATGATGTGCTCGGCGGCCGACTTCTTGCCGCTCTTCATGACGACGTTCATGAACTTGGCGAGCATCAGGTTGTTGAATTTCGGGTCCGGCAGGATATGACGGACAGGGGCTTGTGCACGACGGGACATCTTTTATGACTCCTCGGGGGATTCAGGGGCCGTTCGGGCCTTATTTCTTGGGGCGCTTGGCGCCGTACTTGGAGCGGCTCTGCCGACGGTCGTTGACGCCCGCGCAGTCCAGGGTGCCGCGCACCGTGTGGTAGCGCACGCCCGGAAGGTCCTTGACGCGACCGCCGCGGATCAGCACCACCGAGTGCTCCTGCAGGTTGTGGCCCTCACCGCCGATGTACGAGGTGACCTCGTAGCCATTGACGAGGCGTACGCGGCAGACCTTGCGCAGCGCCGAGTTCGGCTTCTTCGGAGTGGTGGTGTAGACGCGCGTGCAGACACCGCGCTTCTGTGGGGCGGCGCCGAGCGCCGGCACCTTGGTTTTCTCGGCGCGCGTGCGGCGCGGAGTGCGAATGAGCTGACCCGTGGTGGCCATGCAGTCTCCAGATCTTCCAGCGTTGTCGGACAAGTGCGCCGGACAGGAGAAGTCGCTCGTCGGCCCGCCAAAACATCCGCTGCGCGCGGCCTTTAGGCGAGCGCACCGGAGAACCCGGGCCTACGACCGACAGCCCCACGAACGGCTGCGGCGGGCGACCTGCGAAGACGACCCGTGCCACCTCCTAGAGGGAGGCGGCTCGGACGTTCGTAAGCCGCTGTTTTTCGGCGACCCTGCTTAGGGGTAGCCGAGAAAGGTCGCGTAGTCTAGGGAGCGCCCCCCGGCCTGTCAATCGACGATTCCCCCCAGCGGGAGTTCCCGCGCGGGTGGATGGGCGGGTGG
>CALGVD010000047.1 GCA_937920275.1 uncultured Pseudomonadota bacterium | reverse complement strand
CGGGGATGGGTCTGATCTGATGAACGGACAGCAACGAGCTCCTGCTCGTTTCACCTCCGTCGAAGTGCGTATCGACGAGGCGGCCCGTGCGCTGCTCGTACGCCTACCGGCGCAGGGACCGTGGGCGGCCGGTGTCGAGTTCCTGGTGTTCGGGCTCAAGCAAGGCTGGGCGGCGCTCTACGGCGGTGCCTTGCTCGCGCTGCTGATGGCGACGGCGCTCTGGTATCCGGCGGACGCGGCACTGTCACGCTACGATTTCCTGTTCGGCTGCGCGCTGGCGATCCAGGGGGTGATGCTGGTCGCGCGGCTCGAACAGCCGGCCGAGGCCTGGGTCATCCTCATCTTCCATCTGGCCGGCACGGCCATGGAGGTGTTCAAGACCGCCGCGGGTTCCTGGACCTACCCGGAGGACAGCGTATTGCGGATCGGTGCGGTACCCCTGTTCTCGGGCTTCATGTACGCCGCGGTCGGCAGTTATCTCGCGCGCGTGATGCGGATCTTCGACATGCGTTTCGACCGCTATCCGACCGCCTGGGCCACGTTCCTGCTGGCTGCGGCCGTATACGTCAATTTCTTCGCCCATCATTTCATCCCGGACGGGCGCTGGCTGCTGTTCGGGTTGACGGCGCTGCTCTTCGGGCGCTGCACCGTCCACTATCGGGTCTTCCGCGGCAGGCACCGAATGCACCTGCTGCTCGGCTGGTTCCTCGTGGCGCTCTTCATCTGGATCGCGGAGAATATCGCGACGTTGTCCCGGGCCTGGTTGTATCCCGACCAGCTCGACGGCTGGGTGCCGGTCAGCCCCACCAAACTCGGTTCCTGGTACTTGCTGATGATCGTCTCGTTCATGTTGGTGACGATCGTGCATCGGCCTCGACCCATGGATGAGCCGTCTTGACCTCTCGTCCGTGGGCCTTGTCGATGAGCCTTGCACTCATCGTCGGGGCGACCATCACGGTCCTCTGCTCCCGCTCGGCGGTCGCGTCGACCCCGCTGCCTGCGCCCGTCGCGCAGGTCGCGCGTGCGTTCAAGGTGCCGGAGTCCGCGGTCAGCGTCTGGGTGCAGCGCATCGGCGAGCCCCAGCCGCGGGTCGCGTTCAATGCCGATATGCCGCGCAATCCGGCTTCGGTGATGAAGCTCGTCACGAGCTTCGCAGCGCTTGAAGCATTAGGTCCGGCCTTCACTTGGAAGACCGAATTCCATCTCGCACAACCGTTGCGGCCGGACGGTTCGACGGACGAGCTCTGGGTGCGCGGCGGTGGTGATCCGTTCCTCGTCCTCGAAGACCATTGGAGGATGCTGGGCGCGCTCCGCGAGCGCGGCCTCACACGCATCGAGCGCAATCTCGTGTTCGATGTGTCCGCGTTCGACCTGCCGCCGGAGGATCCGGGCGCGTTCGACGGTCAGCCCGACCGCATCTACAACGTCTTGCCGCATCCGTTCCTGGTCAACTTCAACGCCGTGCGCTTCCGCATCCAAGCTCGCACGCAGGGCGGCGTCGAAGTGGCCGCGGTGCCGGCGTTGCCGAATCTGCGGATCGATAATCGATTGCAGCGCGGTGCGGGCGCCTGCGGCGGCTTCCAGAACGGCGTGGTGTTCGCGGTCCGCGATGACACGCGCCGCGACAACGCCGTGCTCGAGGGTCGCTTCCCCGCGGCCTGTCGGGAATACGAACTGTCGCGTACGGTGTTGCAACCGGAGAGCTACGCTTGGGGCCTCTTCGATCTGCAGTGGCGGCAGCAGGGCGGAGAGCTGAAAGGCGGCTGGCGCGTCGGCGTGCTGCCGGCGGACATCGGTACGCCGTTCCATGTGCATCGATCGCGACCGCTCGGTGAGATCATCCGATCCGTCAATAAATCCAGCAACAATGTCATGACCCGACATCTGGAACTCGCGCTCGGCGCCGAGCGCTACGGCAGACCCGCGACACCCGCCAAAGGTCAACGCGCGATCCTCGATGTGCTGCGTGAACGCGGCGTCGACACGCGGGGTATCGTGATCGGCAACAGCGCAGGTCTTTCCCGCGAGGGTCGCATCACAGCGCGGCAGTTGAGCGCGATCCTCGGGGCGGCGTGGAACAGCCCCTATATGCCCGAGTACGCCTCATCGCTCGCTCTCGCCGGGCTCGACGGCACGATGCGTAACCGCTTCCGCAATTCGCCGGCGACGGGGCGGATGCACATCAAGACCGGACGGCTCGACGATGTCTCAGCGGTGGCGGGCTATGTCACCGCCGCCTCCGGTCAGCGCTTCCTCGCGGTCGTCTTGGTCAACGCACCTGACGCCCATCGCGGGTCGGGTGAAGAACTGCAGGACGCCTTGCTGCAGTGGGTCCACGACCGTCATTGACGGGTCTCGCCGACGACTTCAACATACCGCCACGGTGTCCACGCATCGTATCCCGCTCCACATCCCAAGGATTCGACCCATGACAGCATCCGTCCGTTCCGGCCTTCGTGCAGGGTTTCCGATAGCGCTCGCCTCCTTTATTTTGACGATACCGGCGTCCGCGGAATCCCCCGAGATCGGCGCGTGGGGTTTCGACACCGCGGGCAAAGACACGGTCGTCCGTCCGGGCGACGATTTCTTCCGCTACTCGGGCGGCGGGTGGATGCAGCGCGAGACGCTGCCGGCCGACCGCACGCGCTGGGGCACCTTCGACAAGCTCGCCGATCGTGCGAGCCTCGACACGCGCAAGATCATCGAGGACCTCGCGGCGAACCCGGCTGCCGAGGGAACCCCGCAGCGCAAGATCGGTGACTACTACCGCGCCTACATGGACACCGCGGCGATCGAGGCGCGCGGCCTCGCGCCCGTGCAGCCCGTGCTCGACGAGGTCCGTCAGCTCGCTTCCCACGCGGACATCGCGCGGGTCATGTATCGGCCCGATGTCTCGGTCACCGCGCCGATCGTCGGTCGGGTCTCCATCGACCAGAAGAACCCCGACCGTCATGTCGTCACCGTCACCCATGCGGGTCTCGGTTTGCCCGAGCGCGAGTACTACCTGCGCGACGATGCGCAGTTCCGCGAGATCCGCGACCAGTACCGTGCGCACCTCGCGCGGCTGCTCGAGCTCGGCGGCGTCGCGCGCGCAGAGGAAGCCGCTGGGGCCGCAGAGCGCATCCTCGCGCTCGAGACCGAGATCGCGAAGCTCCATTGGCCGGTCGCCAAGCGCCGTGAGCGCGAGCTGACCTACAACCTGCGCACGCGCGCGCAGCTCCTCGAGATGACCCAGGGTTTCCCGTTGACGGAAGCCCTAGAGTCCGCCGGATTCGGGAAGGCGCAGGAGTTCGTGGTACGCGAGGCGGATGCGATGGCGCCTTTGGCGGCGCTGTTCCGGCAGACCCCCGTCGCCACCTGGCGCGAGTACATGGCCTACCACTACCTGCGCAGCAAAGCGTCGGTCCTGCCGCAGGCCGTGGACGACGAGGTCTTCACCTTCTACGGCAAGCAGCTCAACGGCCAGCCGGAGCAGCGGCCGCGTTGGAAGCGCGGCGTCGACGCCGTCGACGATGCGCTCGGCGAAGCCGTCGGTCAGGTCTATGTCGAGCGCCATTTCAGCCCCGACTCCAAGGCGCAGATGTCCGCGCTCGTCGAGAACCTGCGCAAGGCCTACGCGCAGCGGATCCTCGCGCTGCCGTGGATGACCGACGAGACCAAGAAAGTCGCCCTCGAGAAGCTCGCCGCGTTCCGGCCGAAGATCGGCTACCCGGACCGTTGGCGCGACTACTCCGCGCTCGAGGTGTCGGCGTCCGACGCGTTCGGCAACGCCCGGCGTGCTGAGCTCTTCGATGTAGAGCGCTCGATCGCCAAGCTCGACAAGCCGACGGACCGCGATGAGTGGGGCATGACGCCGCAGACGGTGAACGCCTACTACAGCCCGGTGTTCAACGAGATCGTGTTCCCGGCCGCCATCCTGCAGCCGCCGTTCTTCGACCCGGCGGCCGATCCGGCCGTCAACTACGGCGCCATCGGCGGCGTGATCGGCCACGAGATGGGACACGGCTTCGACGACCAAGGGTCGAAGTCGGACGCCCGCGGCGTGCTGCGCACCTGGTGGAACGAGCGTGACGAGACGGCCTTCAAGCAACTCGGCGACCGTCTCGCCCAGCAGTATTCGCAGTTCGAGCCCTTGCCCGGACTGCGCCTGAACGGGCGGCTGTCGCTCGGCGAGAACATCGGCGATCTCGGCGGCCTGTCGGTCGCGTTCGAGGCCTATCGGTTGTCGCTCGGCGGACAGGCCGCGCCGGTCGTCGACGGTATGACGGGCGACCAGCGCTTCTTCCACGGTTGGGCGCAGGTGTGGCGGACGCTGTTCCGCGAGCAGCGGCTGCGCAATCAGATCATGACGGGGCCGCACAGCCCGGCGGAGTTCCGCGTCAACGGTGTCGTGCGGAACCTCGACGCTTGGTACGAGGCCTTCGGGGTGAAGCCCGGGGACAAACTCTACCTGCCGCCCGAGGAGCGGGTCCGGATCTGGTGATCCGATCGGACTCGACCGCGGGGGAGCGTCAGCGCGACGCCCGCAGCGTCGTGGACAGTCTCGTGAGGATGGCACCCCGCGCACGCGCGGCAAGCGCCTTGCGATCCGGCATCTCCGCGGGGTCGAACGGCTCGAGGAAATGCACCCGCACCCGCCAGGTCCCTTTGCGCGCGAGCAGACGCCACGCGTTCTGCGCGCCGGTCTCCATGCCGATCCAAGCGAGCTCGCGGCCCGGTTCGTCGCAATCGATCACCACCGGTTGCACATAGGCGGGGCGCGGCGGCGGTACCAGCATCGCGAGCAGCGAGGCCTTGAAGGGCAGCAGTCGGCGTCCATCGCTCGTGGTGCCCTCGGCGAACAACGCCAGCTTCGAGCGCGCGGCGAACTGCGCGCGCAGCGCCGCCACCTGCTCGTCGACGCGCAGCCGCTCGGCGCGGTTGACGAAGACCGTGTCGTTCATGCGGCAGAGGAAATTGAGCCCCGGCCAGAGCGCGATGCCGTGTTGCGCGACGAAGGCCGTGCCGGTGACGCTCCCGAGGATCAGCGCATCGGTCCAGCTCAAGTGGTTCGCGATGTAGAAGACGTCGCGTCGAAGGGGCTGACCCACGATCTCGACGCGTATCCCGCAGGCGCGGGTCGCCCAGCGCATGAACCAGCGGTTCCAGTGTGAGGGCCGGCCGAGCGCGCGGCAGAGCATGTGCGGCGGCAGGCAGATCGCAGCGATACACAGCAGCCATGCGCCGCGTACGAATACCCGTCTGCCACCGTCGAGATCGCGCTCGACCGCGCGCAGGAACGCGTTCAGTGCTTCGGCGGGCGAAGGCACTGGCGGGGCGACAAAGCCGCTGGTGTCAGGCAGCGGTGGCGCGGCCGGCAGGCTGGCCAGCCAGGGGTCAGCTTCGGACTCGCGGACACGCACCCTCTGCACCATGGATCGATGTTGCAGTTGAACGGTTGCAACTGTGTGAAACCTGACCCACACTCAAAGAGACCCCCCCATGGCTGCGCCGACATGAACGCCGCGGAACACACGCACTACCGCACTTGCCACCTCTGCGAGGCGATCTGCGGCGTCGAGATCCGCGTACGCGGCACGGAGATCCTCTCCATCCGTGGCGACGAGCAGGACCCGTTCAGCCGCGGCCACCTGTGCCCGAAGGCGCTCGGTCTCAAGGACATCCACGAGGATCCTGATCGGCTGCGCAAGCCGATGCGTCGAACGGCGACCGGTTGGGAGGAAGTCTCCTGGGACGCGGCGCTCGACGAGGTCGCGCGGCGGCTGGTCGCCCTCCAGCGCGAGCACGGCGCCGATACGGTCGCGAGCTACCTCGGCAACCCGCAGGTCCACAACTACGCGGCACTGCTCGGCGGCGGGAAGTTCCTGCGCGCGCTGCGCAGCCGCAACCGTTACTCGGCGACCTCGGTCGACCAATTGCCGCATCACCTGTCGGCGTATCTCCTCTACGGGCACCAGTTGATGATCCCGGTGCCGGACATCGACCGCACGCAGTTCTTCCTGGTGATCGGCGGCAATCCCGTGGTCTCGAACGGTAGCTTGATGACGGCGCCCGATGTGACGCGCCGCCTCAAAGATCTCCGCGCCCGTGGTGGTCGGTTGGTCGTCGTCGATCCGCGACGCACCGAGACCGCGGAGATCGCCGACACGCATCTCTTCGTCACGCCCGGCTCCGATGCTTTGATGCTGCTGTCGATGCTGCAGGTGCTGTTCGCTGAAGGTCGGGTCGCGCCCGGCGCGCTTGCGGGGTTCATCGACGGCATCGAGGCCATCAGCGAGCGGGTAAGGCCATTTACGCCCGAGGCGACGGCCTCCTCGACGGGCATCGCCCCTGAAGTGGTCCGGCAGCTTACGCGCGACTTCGCGTCCTCACCCAGGGCGGTGTGCCACGGACGCATGGGCGTGTCGACGCAGCAGTTCGGCGCCCTCTGTCAGTGGCTGATCCAGCTGCTGAACATCCTGACCGGGAACCTCGACCGCGTGGGCGGCGCGATGTTCACGCGGCCGGCGTTCGACCTTCTCGGCCTCGGCGCCGGCTTCGGTCAGCGCGGGTCCTTCGACAAGCGCCGTACGCGTGTCCGTGGCCTGCCGGAGTTCGGCAGTGAATTCCCCGTCGCGGCGCTCGCCGAGGAGATCCTGACGCCCGGTGAAGGGCAGATCCGTGCGCTCGTCACGGCTGCTGGGAATCCGGTGCTTTCGACGCCGAACGGCCGGCAGGTCGAGCAGGCGCTGGAACAACTCGATTTCATGGTCTCCATCGATCCATACATCAACGAGACCACGCGTCACGCGCACTACATCTTGCCGCCGACCTCCGGCCTCGAGCGCGACCACTTCGACCTCATCTTCCATGTGCTCGCAGTGCGCAACACCGTGAAGTATTCGAAGCCGTTGTTCGCCAAGCCGCCGGGTGCGCTGCACGATTGGGAGATCTTCGACCGCTTGGTCGAGCGCATCGGTGCGCACGACCCGGCGCGCAGGGCGGGCTGGGCGGCACGGCTGATGTCGCGCTGGCTCACGCCGAAGCGGAGCGTCGCACTCGGCATCCGCCTCGGCAGCCGCGGTGCCGGCTGGAACCCGTTCTCGCGCGGTCTCACCCTCTCGAAGATCGCGGCGCAGCCGCACGGATTGGATCTCGGGCCGCTGGAGCCTTGCCTGCCGCAGCGCCTGAAGACACCGGGACGGCGCATCGACCTCGCGCCCAAGCCTTTGGTCGCCGACCTGGAGCGGCTGTCGAGGACGGTGCAGGTGTCGGCGACGGCGGCAGCGACGGTCGACGCGTCCGCGACGGACATCCTGCGCCTCATCGGCCGCCGCGACCCGCGCACCAACAATTCTTGGCTCCACAACTCGCGGCGCTTCGTCAAAGGGCCGCAGCGCTGCACGATGCTCATACATCCGGCTGACGCGGCGGCCCGAGGGCTCACCGAAGGCGATATGGCGACCGTGACCTCGCGCACCGGCAGCGTCGACATCGCAGTGGAGCCGAGCGATGAGATGATGCGCGGCGTGGTCAGCATCCCCCACGGATGGGGACATCACCGTACTGGGATGCGCCTGCAGATCGCGGCCGCGCACGCGGGCGTGAGCGCGAACGATCTCACCGATGAGACCTTCATCGACGAGCTCTGCGGCAATGCGGCGCTCAACGGTGTGGCGGTGAGGATCGAGCGTCGGGCCGCGCGGTAAGGCGGCGGAGACCCGTCTGCCCGCTCAGCGTCCGCGGTTCAGCCAGAGGGTGAACGCCCCGGCGGTCACGAACATGATGATGCTGTAGACGGCTGCCGGGACGGACATGGTCGCGTTCTGCAGCACGGTCAGCGCGATGAAGATCGCGAGCGTGCCGTTGTGGATGCCGATCTCCATGGAGATGGCGATGGCTTGGCTGCGCGGCAGGTCGAGCAGCCGTGGCAGACCGTAGCCGACCGCCATGCTCAGCAGGTTGAAGGCGAGGCAGGCGGCGCCCACCGCCGCGATGAAGCCCGGCAGCCGGTCCCACTCGGCGAAGATGGCGGCGCCGATCACCGCCACCAGCACCAGTACCGCGAACAGCCGGATCGGCTTCTCGAGCGCGGCCGCGACCTTCGGCAAGCCGGCGCGCAGCGCCATGCCGATGAGCACCGGCAGCACGATGATCGCGGCGACCTCGATGACCTTGCGTGTCGGCGGCGGGACATACTGGTCCTGGCCGAGGAAATGCACGAGCGCTGCGTCGACGATCAGCGGCAGCGTGACGAGCGCCAGCAGGCTGTTGATCGCGGTGAGGGTGATGTTGAGCGCGACATCGCCGTGTGCGAGGTGGCTGTAGATATTGGCCGTGGCGCCGCCGGGTGAGGCGGCGAGCAGCATCAGGCCGACGGCGAGCTCGGGCGACAGCGCGAAGAGGCGCGCGATGACATAGGCGCCCGCGACCAGCACGACGGTCTGGGCGAACAGTCCGACCAGCACCGCCTTCGGATACCGGACGACGCGCGCGAAGTCCGCCACGGTGAGCGATAGGCCGAGTCCCAGCATGACGATGCCGAGCGCGACGGGCAGCAGCAGCGTGGTGACGATCGAGCTCTCCATGGTTCAGGCGAGCGGCTCGAACGCCACCACATGGTCGGTCTCGAGGCGCACGCCGATGCGCTCGCCGATGTGGTGGTCGTGGTGACTGGGGACGAGCGACAGCACCTGCGTACCGTCAGCCAGTCGCAGCGTGTAGAGGAAGTCTGCGCCGCGGAAGGCCTTGGCGAGCACCTCCGCGGTGGTGGCGCTGGCATCGTCGTGCACCACATCGTCGGGGCGCAGCAGCAGGTCCACGGTCGAACCGGGGGTGCAGGGACAGTCCGCCGCATGCAGGGCGCTTGCGGCGCCGAGCGCAGTGTCGATCGTACCGTCGGCTCGGCAACGGCCGACCACGAAGGTGCCGCTGCCCACGAACTCCGCCACGAACCGGGTCGCCGGCCGGTGGTAGAGATCGTAGGGCGTGGCCCACTGCTCGATCCGCCCCTCGCGCATCACGCCGACCTCGTCGGCGATGGCGAAGGCCTCCTGCTGGTCATGCGTGACGAGCAGTGCGGTGGTGCCGTAGCGTTTCAGGATCTGGCGCAGCTCTGCGCCCAGTTGCCGGCGCAGCTCGGCGTCGAGGCTCGACAGCGGTTCATCCAGCAGCAGCAGCTGAGGTCCGGGTGCCAGCGCGCGCGCCAACGCGACACGCTGTTGTTGGCCGCCCGAGAGTTCGTGCGGCCGCCGCGCGGCGAGCCCAGCGAGGCCCACCGCATCGATCAGCTCCAGTGCGCGTGCGCGGCGCTCCGCGGCCGGTTGGTCGTGCAAGCCGAAGGCGACATTGGCGAGCACATCGAGGTGCGGGAACAGCGCATGGTCCTGGAACACCATGCCGATACGCCGTTCGTGCGGTGGCAGCTGCACGCCGGGTGCCGTGAGCACGCGTCCGTCGGCGAGCACGCGACCGGCGTCGGCCGCTTCGAAGCCCGCGATGATGCGCAGCAGCGTCGTCTTACCGCAGCCGCTGGGGCCGAGCAGGCAGCCGATCGTGCCCGGCGCGAGCGCGAACGAGATGTCCCGCAGCACCGGAGTGCCGCCGAAAGATCGTCGTATCGAGTCGATCTCCAATTGCATCGTCTGATTCCCGGCCCTTAGCCTCGATCCGGACGGTCAGCGCGCCGCAACAGCAATGCGATGGGCAGCAGACCGACCAGCACGATCGCGAGCGCCGGCAGCGCGGCGCGCGTCCATTCGCCTTCCGAGGTGAGCTCGAAGACGCGTATGGCAAGCGTATCCCAACCGAAGGGACGGGTCATGAGCGTGATCGGCATCTCTTTCATCACATCGACGAACACCAGCACGGCGGCGGTGAGCAGCCCGGTGCGCAGCAGCGGCAGGTGCACGCGGCGCAGCAGGGCGAACCCGGTCGCGCCGAGCAGCCGTGCCCCATCGTCGATCCTCGGGGTGATGCGTCCGAGGTTGGCCTCGATCGGTGCATGGCCGACCGCCAGAAACCGGACCGCATAGGCGAGCAGCAACACGGCGACGCTGCCTTGCAGGTAGCCCGGCCAATCGCCGCCGACCGCACGGGCGGCGGACTCCAAGAGATTGTTGAGTCCCGCCATCGGCACGAACACGCCGACGGCGAGCACTGCGCCGGGCAGGGCGTAGCCGAGGGTGGCGATCCGCGCGAGACCGCGGGTCACCGGATCGGAACGCACGCGCACCGCGTAGGCGAGTGCGATCGCCAGCGTACAGACGAGCGCGGCGGCCATCAGGCCCAGTGCCATGCTGCGACCGGCCGCGGCCCACCAGTCCGCATCGAGGTCCTCCGCGGCGTGCCGGGCCGCCCACGAGAGGAGCGCGATGCCGGGCAGCAGCAGCGCGGACAGCAGCACCGAGGCGGGCAACGCGGTGGCGGCTGCCGCCCGCCAGCCGCGCAGACGAAGGCGCGGCGCAGCCGTGCCGCCGAGCGCGGTGTGCCGCTGCGCCGCTTGGGCGCGCTGCTCGAAGGCGAGCGCCACCGCAACCAGCAGCACGAGCAGACCGGCGAGCTGCAGCGCGGCCTCGATGGAGTAGAGCGCCGACCACGCACGCCAGATCGCGGTGGTGAAGGTGTCGTAGTTGAATACGGCGACCGTACCGAAGTCGGCGAGCGTCTCCATCGCGACGAGCGCCATGCCACCGGCGATCCACGGCCGCGCCATGGGCAGCTGCACGCGCAGCAGCGACTGTCGCGGCGTCAGGCCGAGCGAGGCGGCGACCTCGAGTGCGCGCCGTCCTTGGGTGGCGAAGGCGCCGCGCGCGAGCAGGTACACATAAGGATAGAGCGCGAGCGACATCACGAGGATCACGCCGCCTGTCGAGCGGATCGGCGGCAGACGAAGGTCCGGACCGAAGATGCCGCGGAGCGCGGTCTGCACGGGCCCCGCGAAATCGAGGCCCGCGATGGCGACGAAGGCCAATACATAGGCGGGGATCGCCATCGGCAGCAGCAGTGCCCAAGCGAACAGCGATCGCAACGGGAAATCGTAGGTGCTGACGAGCCAGGCGAGCGCGGTGCCGAGCAGGCCGGCGAGCAGCGTCACCCCGAAGACCAGCACCACCGTGTTCAGCAACACCCCGGGCACGACATGCTCGAACAGATGCCGCATGTCCTCCGTCGGCGCACCGGTCGCACTCAGGGCGAGCGCGAGGAGCACCGTGAGCGGCAACGCCGCGATCGCGGCTGCGACGAAGAGCGGACCGCGGTCCGGGCGCGGGTGGCGCCTGACCTCGCGTGCCGCGGCGGCTGTGCTCAACGCCAACCGAGCCGGTCCATCAGCTTGGCGGCCGTAGGCTGCAAGCGTCCCACTTCGGCGACAGCAATCGGATCGCGCAGGAAGTCACCGAAGCCGCGGACGATGTCGGTCGGCTGCGCCTGCGGGTTCGCCGGATACTCCTGGTTGGCGGCTGCGAAGCGCGCCTGCACTTCCGCTGTGGAGAGCCACTCGAGCAGCCTGACGGCGGCATCGCGGTTCTTGGCGTGCGTCGTGAGACCCGCGCCCGAGATGTTCACATGCGCACCGGCGCCGTCTTGGTCCGGCCATCGGATCGCCACCGGCACCGCCCCCTGATCGGCGATCATCCGACCGAGGTAGTAGTGGTTGACGATGCCGACCGCGCACTGCCCGGCGATGATCGCTTCGAGCAGCAGCGTGTCGCTCGAGAACGGCTCGGTGGCGAGGTTGGCGATCCAGCCGCGCACGATCTCCTCGGTCCTCGGTTCGCCGTAGCGCGCGATCAGCGCGGCGACCAGCGAGCGGTTGTAGACATGCTTCGAGCTGCGCAGACAGAGCTTGCCCTTCCAAGCCGGGCCTGCAAGATCCGCATAGCCCTTCACCTCGGATGCGAAACGCTCGGGCGTGTAGGCCGTCGTCGAATAGGCGATCGTCCTTGCACGCACCGCGAGCCCGAACCAGCGGTTGGCGGGGTCGCGCAGGTTCGCGGGGATGTTCGCGGTCAGCGTCGCGTTGTCGAGCGGCGCCAGCAGGCCTTGGTCGGCGGCGAACCAGAGATCGCCCGCGTCGACGGTGATGAAAAGGTCGGCGGGCGTGTTGGCACCCTCGGTACGCAGGCGCTGGATGAGCGGACCGGCGTCGTCCGTCACGGCGCGCACCGGCGTGCCGGTGGTCTGCGTGTACTCGGCGAAGAGGTCCTCGACCAGCTGGTACTTGCGCGCGGTGTAGACCACGACCTCAGGGCTCGAGGCCGGCGGCGCGGCGTCGGTGGCCGCGGCGGGCGTCGGTGCGCCGGGTTGGCTGCAGCCTGCCGACAGCAGCAGGGCGAGGGCAAGGGAGAGCAAGGAGCGGGGGGCGGCCATAGGTCAGGGTCTCAGAGGTTTCAGATGCGAATGATTCTCATCCATGGTAGCAGAACTCGAACAGCGCCACGACCACCGAAACGAGGGCTCGGGACGAGCACCGCGCCGTCTTCGGTATGATGACGGGACCATGAGCCGAATCGTCGACGCCCTCACCGGGGGGGCTGATAAGTGTGTCATCCCGGGCCATGGCGCGGACTCCGCGCTGCCCGAAGGGCGCGATCTGGCGTTCACGCCCGAAGTCGAGCGTGAGACCGCGCCGCTTTACGAGCGCGTCCGCGGCATCGTGCCCACCGTCGAGTGGCCGCTGTTCGCGCCGTTCGTCCACGCGATCAACCGCCTCAAGCGCGAACGCGACGCGGTCATCCTCGCCCACAACTACATGACGCCCGAGATCTTCGCCTGCGTCGGCGATATCCGTGGCGATTCCTTGCAACTCGCCCGGGAGGCCGCCCGCACCGAGGCCCGCGTCATCGTGCAAGCCGGCGTGCACTTCATGGCCGAGACCGCGAAGATCCTCTGCCCCGACAAGCTGGTGCTGATCCCGGACGAGCGGGCGGGCTGTTCTTTGGCGTCGTCGATCACCGGACGCGATGTCCGTCTGATGCGCGAGGCGCATCCCGGTGTGCCGGTCGTCACCTATGTCAATTCTTCGGCCGATGTCAAAGCCGAGAGCGATGTGTGCTGTACCTCGTCCAACGCCGTGCAGGTGACGGAGTGGGCAGCCGCGGAGTGGGGCACGGACCGCGTGATCGTGATCCCGGACGAATTCCTGGCGCGCAATGTCGCGGCCCAGACGCCGCTGCGGATCATCACCTGGCGCGGTCGCTGCGAAGTGCATGAGCGCTTCACCGCGGACGATGTCGCCGGTCTGCGGCAGGCCTACCCCGGGGCGGTGGTGCTCGCGCACCCGGAGTGTCCGCCTGAGGTGGTCGCGGCGTCGGATTACGCCGGCTCGACGGCGGCGCTCGCGCGCTGGGTCGGTGAACGCGCGCCGCCGCGGGTCGTGCTGCTCACCGAGTGTTCGATGTCCGACAACGTCGCGGCGGAGAGCCCGAACACCCAGTTCATCCGGCCCTGCAATCTTTGCCCGCACATGAAGCGGATCACGCTCGAGAACATCTACGACGCGCTGCGCCTGCTGCGCCACGAGGTCGTGGTGCCCGAGGATGTCGCGGCGAGAGCCCGGGTGGCGATCGAGCGCATGCTGTCCCTGCCGCGTGCGGTGCGGCCCGCCGACTTCGCGACGGGGCGCGATCCCGTCGATGTGACCGTGATGTCCGCAGCGTGACGGACGCGCTCGGGTCGGATGTCCTCGTCATCGGGGCGGGGCTCGCCGGATTGTCGCTCGCGCTGCGCTTGGCGCCGCGTCCCTGCATCGTGCTGTCGCCTGCACCGCTCGGGCAGGCTGCGGCCAGTGCTTGGGCGCAGGGTGGCGTGGCCGCGCCGCTCGGTCGCGGGGACAGCGTCGCCCTGCACGCAGCGGACACGATCGCGGCGGGCGCAGGCTTGGTGGACCCGGAGATCGCGGCGTTGATCGCCCAGGACGCGGCTGCGCGGATCGACGATCTGCTCGCGCTCGGTGTGCCCTTCGATCGGGAGACCGACGGCAGCCTCTCCCTGTCGCAGGAGGCGGCGCATTCGAAGCCCCGTGTGGTGCGTGTGGCCGGCGATCTCGCAGGCCGATCGATCATGCGCGCGTTGGCGAGCGCGGTGCGCCGTGCCGAGCACATCACCCTGCTCGAGGGGGTCCGTGCCGTCGCGCTCCTCGAGCACGATGGCGTGATCGCCGGTGCGCTCGTCCGTGGGCCGCGCGGAGACGGGGTGGTCCGCGCCCGCGAGACGGTGCTCGCCACCGGGGGCATCGGCGGTCTGTTCCGGGTCACCACCAACCCGCGGGAAGCGCGGGGCGCAGCGATCGCGCAGGCCTTCCGGGCAGGGGCGGTGGTCGGCGACCTCGAATTCGTGCAGTTCCATCCGACGGCGATCGACATCGGCGCCGATCCCACGCCCTTGGCCACCGAGGCATTGAGGGGCGAAGGCGCACGGCTCGTCAACACCGACGGTGAGCCGTTCATGGCGCGTTACGATGACGCTGCCGAACTCGCGCCGCGCGATGTCGTCGCGCGCGCCGTCCATTCCGAGCGCAGCGCGGGGCGCGGTGCTTGGCTCGATTGCCGCGCGAGCGTGGGTGCGGCGTTCCCGGAGCGTTTCCCCACGGTGTTCAGTGCCTGCATGTCGGCGGGCATCGATCCACGCCTCCAGCCGATCCCGGTCGCGCCCGCGGCGCATTACCACATGGGCGGCGTCGTCACCGACCGCTGGGGCGCCACGACCCTCGCCGGGCTCTCCGCCTGCGGCGAGTGCGCATCGACCGGCGCCAACGGGGCGAACCGTCTCGCCTCGAATTCTTTGCTCGAGTCCATGGTGTTCGGCGCGCGCATCGCCGAGCGCCTGCGCGATGCGACGCCCCTCCCGCTGCGCGTCGGGCATGCACAGGCACCGCCGCAGATCGATGTGGCGACCCTCGACGCCTTGCGTGAACGCATGAGCCGCGACTGCGGCGTGGTCCGGGACGGTGCAGGGCTCACGGGTCTCGTGGACTGGATCACCGCGGCCGAACAGACGGCGGGCGGGCCGAGCGCCTTGATGGCGGCGCGGCTCATCGCGACCGCGGCCCTGCAGCGTCGGGAGAGTCGGGGCGGCCACTGGCGCAGCGACCATCCCGCGACCGATCCGATCGGTCGGCGCAGCTTCATGGCGCGCGACGGCCAGCAAGGCATCCGTTTCCTCGATCGCGACCCCCTCCCGCCACAGCCCCGCCCGCGGAGCGCCACCGCATGACCGCCCCTCCGCTGCCCGACGTCATCCTCGAGCCGATCGTCCGGCTCGCCCTGCTCGAAGATCTCGCACCGGCGGGGGACATCACGAGCGATAGCGCTGTGCCTTCGGCCGCTGCCTTGCATGCCGTGCTGCGCGCGCGTCAGGCCGGCGTGGTCGCGGGCCTCGATGCGGCGCTGTTGTCGCTGCGTCTCGTCGATCCGTCGGTCGTCGTATCGGTGTCGCTCGGTGACGGCGCAGCGGTGGAGGCGGGTGGGGTGATCGCGGAGTTCCGGGGTGCTGCGCGTTCCATCCTGATGGCCGAGCGCACGATGCTCAATTTCATGGGGCACCTGTCGGGGATCGCGACGCTGACCCGTGAGTATGTGCGGGCTGTCGCAGGGACACGCGCCCGCATCACCTGCACGCGCAAGACGACACCGGGGTTACGCGCGCTCGAGAAGCGCGCCGTGCGGCTGGGCGGTGGGACCAACCACCGGTTCTCGCTCGCCGATGCCGTCCTCATCAAAGACAATCACATCGCGGCGGCGGGCGGTGTGCGCGCGGCGCTGGAACGAGCACAGTCCGCGGCCGGGCACATGCGCGTCATCGAGATCGAGGTGGATACCCTCGCGCAGCTGCGCGAGGCGTTGCCGCTGCGCCCGCACTGCATCTTGCTCGACAACATGGACCTCGACTCGTTGCGTGAGGCCGTAGCCCTCGCGGGGGAGAGCGTGGTGCTGGAAGCTTCGGGGAACATCCGCCTCGACACCGTGCGTCCGGTGGCGGAGACTGGGGTCGGCTACATCTCCGTAGGTGCGCTGACCCACTCTGCGCCCCGTTTGGACTTGGGCTTGGACGTCGACTGATCGGGCGTGGCTTGAGGGGGGGGTCGATGGAACCAGGTCATTGGGTTTTCCTGCACATCCTGCTGCTGGTGTTCTGGCTCGGCACGGACCTCGGCGTGCTGATCCTCGCGCGTGCAGCGCGCCGCAGCGATCTGTCGTTCCCGCAGCGCGCGGTGCTGGTGCAGTACGCGATGATCATCGACATCCTGCCGCGTGTCTGCCTCACGCTGTCGTTCGCGGTCGGGCTGCACCTGGCGGCGTCGTTGGGGTGGGTCTCACCGCCCCCGGTCGCCTTCGCGGCGGCTTGGATCATCGGGCTTCTCTGGCTCGCCCTGCTCTATGCGCTGCACAAGGCCGAGGGCACGCCCCGACATGCGGGTTACGCCGCCGCCAACCTCGCATTGCAGGCCTTGCTCGGCGCGGGCGTGATCGGACTCGGTGTCGCCTCGCTGCTCGGCAGTGGGCCGTTCCCCGCCGGTTGGCTCGCCGGCAAGGTGCTGCTCTTCGGTCTCGTGTTCTTCTGTTCGATCATGATCGACCTCGAATTCCGGCCGATGGGCCCCGCTTTCGCGCGCCTCGCCACCGAGGGCTCGACCCCGGAGATCGAGGCGGTGATCCGCCGCACGGTCGACCGGGCGGTCGTCTGGGTCGCGGCGATCTATATCCTGCTCTTGTCCATCGCATTCCTGGGAGCTGTCAAACCATGAGCCAAAACTTTGACCTGACTCCGGGTCATCTTCCTGCGGGCGCGACGCCGCCCACGGACGCGGCGCTGCAAGCCTTCTTCGAGGCGGCAGTCCGCGCTTGCCCCGAGATCGGTCCACGCCCGGTCTGCGAGGTCCGCTGGATCGGTCTCGACGCCGAGAGCACCTTGCAGATCCTGGAGCTCATCCGCGCCCGCGATAAGACCGGCACCTTCACGCTGCCCTGGATCGTCGAGCGCACAGGACAACCCGTGCCACGGGTCGGTGCGCTGTTGGTGTTGATCGACATGGGTGGACGACCGACCTTGATGGTGCGCACGCGCGCGGTGCGCGATGTGGTCTTCGGCAAGGTCACGGCCGAGGACACGGCGGTCGACGGGTCGCCAGTGCGCGATCCCGCGGTCTGGGTGCCTTTGCACACCGTCTATTGGAACGCGCTGCTCGAGCCCTTCGGGCTGACGGTCAGCGACGACATGCCGTTCTGGGTCGAGGCCTTCGAGCTGCTCTACGACGCCGACGCCGGACGCAGCACATAAAAAAACCCCGACCCCCCTCGCGAGGGGCCGGGGTCGCTGGATCACGCGATCAGAGCGCGCCGAAGTTGTAGCGGAACCCGAGCTTCCAGGTGCGCGGCAGTCCGGGGAACTGCGTCGCGAACCCGAGCTGCCCGAAGTTCAGCGTCGAGTGGAAGTACTCCTCGTCGCTGCAGTTCTTGCAGCTTGCGGTGAGCGCCCAACGACCGCTGTCGGGCCGGTAGCTGACGGACAGATCGAACAGGTCGATCGCCGGTGCCAACTCGACCGCCGCGTTCTTCAGGCCGTTGTAGTACTCGTCCTGGTGCGAGAACGAGCCCGTGGTGATGAGGCTGCCGCCCAATCCCGGCAGTGCGACATCCCAGTTGAAGCCGAGCTGATACGACATCTCTGGCGTCCGCTTGACCTGGTTGCTCTTCGGGAAGTCGGCACCCACGACTTTCTTGTACTCGTTGTCCATCGTGCCGAGGCTGGCGAAGAAATCCAGACCGTCGGCGGCGACGAACGCGAGCTCGACTTCGAAGCCGTCGATCTTCACTTCCGCCGCGTTGATGGTCACGAAGCGGCCGGCGTCGTTGAGCGCCGAGATGATGAAATCGTCGTAGTCGGCCTGGAAGTAGGTGAAGTTGGCGCGCAGCCGATCATCCATCCATTCGCTCTTCAGGCCGAGTTCCATCGACTTCACCGTTTCCGGCTGGAAGGCGACGAAGTCACGCACATCGGTGACGCGGGCGTTCCAACCACCGGACTTGAAGCCCTCGGTGTAGCTCGCGTAGGTGAGCAGGTCGTCGCTGATCCGGTACTGCACGGCCAGCTTCGGCGTGAACTCCGAGAAGTCGAGCTTGGTCGGCTCGCCGTTGGCCAGGATCTCGGGGTTGCCCCAGAGACGCACGAGCCCACCCGGGACGCCCGGGTAGTTGTTGCCGCCGACATCACGCGGGCCGCCGCCCGGGGCGACGAAGAACTGCGTGTTGTTGACGGTCTTCTTCTCTTCGGTCTGGCGTCCGCCCGCCGTGAACGACCATTGGTCGTTCAGGTTGAAGGTCGCCTCCGCGAAGATGCCGTAGTTCTCGTTGTCGTTGCGCAGGTCGCGGCGGAAGTTCGCTGCGAAGGCGCCACCGAACAGGAACAGCTCGTCGCCGTTTTCCGTACGGTTCTTCTCGTCCATATAGAAGATGCCTGCCAGCCAGTCCACGCGGCCGGCTTCACCCGAGAACACGAACTCCTGGCTCAGCTGCTCGTGGTTGCTCTTGTGCGGCAGGATGTACTGCGACGGCGCGGCGTCGGAGAGATCGAGCAGGAAGCGCTGGTTGAGATCGCGCCAGCCGGTGATCGACTCGACCGTGACGCTGCCGAGCTTGAAGGTGCCACCCAGCGTGACGGCGGTCTGGTCGGTCTCGGCGAACTGATCGCGCAGCCCGCTGACCACCGTGAAGAGGTTGCGGTCGGTGTTGCGCGCGAAGTCGGAGCCGGTGAGGCCGGTGCCTTCCTCGTCGGCGTATTCGACGGCTAGCGTGAAATCGACATCGTCGTTCGGCTGGAAGCGCAGCTGCGCGCGGGCGCCGTAGCCCTCGGGCGCCCAGATCTCTTCTTTGGTGGTGAGGTTCTTGATGTAGCCCTCGTCCTGGCCGAGCACGAAGCCGTTGAGGCGCAGCGAGAGCGTGTCGCTGATCGGCGCGTTGATCATCGCCCGACCGGTGTAGGCGTCATATTCACCATAGGACAGATCGACATAGCCCTTCAGTTCGTCTTCGGGCTTGCGGGTGATCACCTTCACGGCGCCGCCGGAGGTGTTGCGACCGTACAGGGTGCCTTGCGGACCGCGCAGGACCTCGATGCGGTCCATGTCGTAGAGGAAGGCGTTGTTGTTGATCTGGCGGGCGATGTAGACGCCGTCGACATAGGTGCCGATCGCAGGATCGGAGGTGGCCAGCGACTCGTCCTGACCGACGCCACGCAGGAAGAACGAGGTGGCGCTGCCGAGACCGACGTTGTTGCTGCCGACGAGGTTCGGGACCTTCGAGATCACATCGAGGGTGTTGTTGATCTGCTGGCGGTCGATGTCTTCGGCGCTGAGGGCGGTGACCGAGATCGGCACATCCTGCAGCGAGGCGGAAGTGCGCTGCGCGGTGACGGTGACCTCTGTCAGCACAAGATCGTTGTCCGTGTTCTGCGCCATGGAAGCGGTGGCGGCGGTGGCGCCGAGGGTGGCGGCGATGGCGATGCGTACAGCACGGGCCAGGACTAGGTTCATTCGAGACCTCAAATGGTTAAAAAACGGCAAGGATGTTTATAAATGATTGCGATTGGGTTGTCCCGTCCTTCGCGCACCAGAACGGTCGATTGGGCTAACATCGGCCGTCTGGCGGCTTTCCGCGTGGCAAACCTCGAATCGATGGGAGGGGTCAGCATGGCGGCAACAGGATTGCATTTTGGGTGGTTGCGGAGGGTGCCGCTCGCCATGGCGCTCTTGGCGCTGGCGGGCTGTCACACGGCGCCGATAAACGTGGATTCCGCAAGGCTGATCGCCGACGAACTCGATGGTCGCAACTGGGCTGCATACGGACGTACCTACAGCGAACATCATGCCAGCCCCTTGCGTCAGATCGATCGACGGAATGTGGAAGAACTCGGCCTCGCGTGGTCACTGGACCTGCTCGGCGTCACCAATGGTGCGACGGTGCCGCTTGCGATCGACGGCATCATCTACCTCACGGTCGGGCAAAGCATCGTGCATGCCGTCGACGCACGCACGGGTCGTCTGCTTTGGCGCCACGATCCGGAGGTCACCAAGGTCGCCAAGCGCAAGCTGCGCATCACTTGGGGTCCGCGCGGCATCGGCTACTGGGAAGGCAAGATCTATGTCGGTACCACCGACGGACGGCTGATCGCCCTCGATGCGCGCGATGGTCGGCAGGTCTGGAGCACCCAGACGGTGGATCCGGACAACGAGTTGACCATCACGGGCCCGCCGCGGCTCTTCAACGGCAAGGTCATCATCGGCAATGCGGGCAGCGAGTTCGGCGCCAACCGCGGCTATGTCACGGCCTACGATGCAGGCACGGGCAAGCAGCTCTGGCGGTTCTGGATCGTGCCGGGTGACCCGGCTGAGGGCTTCGAGAACGCCGCGATGGAGATGGCGGCCAAGACCTGGACCGGTGACTGGTGGAAGTTCGGTGGCGGTGGGCAGGCCTGGAACGCGATGACCTACGATCCCGCGTACAACCGGGTGTACATCGGCACCGGTAACGGCTCGCCTTGGAACCGCAAGGTCCGCAGTCCGGGCGGCGGCGACAATCTATTTCTTTGTTCGATCGTCGCGCTCGATGCGGATACCGGCGAATACGTGTGGCACTACCAGACGACCCCCGGCGAGACCTGGGACTACAACTCGTCGATGGACATCACGCTCGCGACGATCACCATCGACGGCAGACCGCGCCCGGTGATCCTGCATGCACCGAAGAACGGATTCTTCTATGTGATCGACCGCGAGACCGGCAAGGTGCTGTCCGCCGAGAAATTCGGCAAGGTCACTTGGGCGGAGCGCATCGACCTCGCCACCGGGCGGCCTGTCGAGGTGCCGGGCGCCCGTTATGAAGAGGCAACGGCATTGGTCTGGCCGTCGACCATGGGCGTGCATAACTGGCAACCGATGTCTTTCAATGCGCAGACCGGATTGGTGTACATCCCGACGCTCGAGATGGCGAGTCTTTTCGATGATCGTGGCATAGACCCGAAGCGATTCGGCATGCAGAGCACGAAGCTCAACACCGGGCTTGCAATGCCGGTCGGTGATGCACCGCCGGATGCCGGCAAGAGCGCATTGCTCGCTTGGGATCCCGTGCAGCAGCGCGCCGCGTGGTCGGTGCCGACACCGGGACTCTGGAACGGTGGGACGATGACGACCGATGGTGGGTTGGTCTTCCAAGGACAGTCCGACGGCCGGTTCAACGCCTACGACGCGGCGACGGGCGGGCAGCTTTGGTCGTTCGACGCGCAGATGGGCATCACCGGAGCACCGATCACCTTCGAGGCAGGTGGCCAGCAATACATCAGCGTGGTGGTCGGTTGGGGAGGTTCCGCTCCGGCGTTCTTCGGTTCGCTGGCTGCACAGCACGGCTGGCAGGCGAGGGTGCATCCCCATCGATTGCTGACCTTCGTGCGGGGTGGGCGCGCCCGCTTACCCGATACACCGCCGCCGCAGCAGGTGAAGCCGGTGGATGATCCGGCGTTCGTCGTCGATGCCGGCAAGGCGCAGTCTGGCGGAGTCCTGTTCGCCGAGCGTTGCATCGTATGTCACGGGCTCGGTGCGGTTGCGGCGGGCTATGCGCCGGATCTACGGGCTTCCGCGCTCTCCCTCGACGCCACCGCCTTCCAGTCAGTGGTGCAGGGCGGTGGGCTCGAGATCGCGGGCATGCCCCGGTTCGAGGAACTCGGTGCCGCAGAGCTCGAGTCGTTGCGGCACTACTTGCGTGCGCGTGCGCGTGGTGCGCCGTAGACGCAAGACATCCCTGTCCGATGATCACAAGATCCAGCGTTCACAATTGAGGTAAACCATGTCACGCATCACTTTCGTCTCGCGTATGACGGTCAAGGCAGGTCGCGAGGCCGAGTTCGTCGGGTTGTGCAAGGAGTTGACCGCGATCGTCCGCGAGAAAGAGCCCGAGATCCTCTGGTTCGATTTCTTCAAGCTGCGTGAGCCGAACCGCTACTGTGTGGTCGAATCGTTCGCTGCCGAGGCGGACGAACACCACCATATGTCGACGCCGCATCTGGCGCACTACGGACCCAAGATCGCCGACTGCGTCGAGGGTACCTGGGTCCGCGAATATCTCGATCCGTTCGAGGTCTGATCCCCTCAGGGTCCGCGGTCGCGTCGGAAATGCTCGGGGATGCCGCCGGGCCAATCGTCCCCCCACATCTGGCGTCCGCCATCGATATGCAGCACTTCCCCGGTGATGTATCGGCCCGAGGCTGCAGCGAGGTACACCACGCCTTGGGCGATGTCGAGTACATCGCCCAAGCGCAGCATCGGGTTCGAGACGCGGAAATCTTCGGCCACTGTCGGTTCGTAGCTGTCGAGACCGTCGCTGGCGATCGCCCCGGCGGCCAGGCAGTTGACCCGGATCCCGAGCGGAGCCCACTCGACCGCGACCGACTTGCTCAGATAGATGACACCGGCGCGTGCGGCGCAACTGTGCGCGATCTGCGGCATGCCGCGTTCGACGCCCGCGACGATGTTGACTATCGTCCCCGGGGAGTTGTGTTCGCGCCAGTGGCGCGCGGCATGCTGCATCATGTGCCAAGTCCCGTTCAGGTTGGTGTCGATGACGGCGTTCCAGCCTTTGACGCTGTAGTCGATGGCCGGTTGCGGGAACTGGCCGCCCGCGTTGTTGACCAGCAGGTCGAGCCGGCCGAACTTCCCGATGACCGCCGCGATCGAGGCGGCGACCTGTTCCGGGTCACGGATGGTCATAGGTAGGCAAAGCACCTCGCGGCCGAGATGGGTTCGTATCCCCGCGGCTGTGCGCTCCAGCCGCTCGGCGCGTCGACCGCAGATCGCGACGTCGGCACCCAACCGCGTGAGCACATAGGCCATCGCCCGACCGAACCCGCCGCCGCCGCCTGACACCAGCACGACTTGTCCTCGGAACAGATCGGCGCGGTACACGAGCGGCTCTGTGGCGAGCTGTTCGTCGGTCATCCCCCAGTGGATATGTGGATCTTCCATAAGCGTCGCGGAGCCTGCGGGGACATGATCGAGAGGCTGAGTCTAGCGGGTCGGGCAGACGGGGCGAACGTCAGCACGAGCAGTGCCTTTATATTGGCAGCTGCCGAGATGGACCACGCCTACGGTGTCAGGCCCGCGGTATCATGAATTCCCGATGGCGCGCGCCAACCTGAGGTGAACCGTGTCTACCCTGTCCCGCAACGCCTTTGTATCCCCGATGATCCTCGCTGCGGCGTTGATCGCCGTGGCCGCACCCGCTGCGCCCCCACGCGCCGCCGACTCTGTCGCCGCGCAGGGCCGGGTCATCGACTCGGCGGATGGCTTCCGTGTGCTCTCGAGCCGCGAACGTATCGAACCCGAGAACCGCATGGTGCGTGAGCGCCTCGAGACCTTGCTGCCGCAGCTCATGTCCGAGAGCGGTCTCGACATGTGGCTCGTCATCAATCGCGAGTATGCCGAAGACCCCGTGTACTTCACGCTGGTCCCGCAGCCGAGCTTTGCGGCGCGGCGCACCACGATGCTGGTCTTCGCGCGCAAGCCCGATGGCTCGCTGGAACGCCTCTCGGTCAACCGTTACCCGCTAGGCGAACCCTACGAGTCGGCTTGGGCAGGTGGTGATCTCGACGCGCAGTGGAAGGCCTTGGCCGAGGTCATCGTCAAGCGTGATCCCAAGCGCATCGGTATCAATGTCTCGCGCGAGTGGCCGGTCGCGGATGGCCTCACGGGCGCGTTGCGAGACCGGTTGCGCGAGGTGCTGCCTCCGGCGTACGCGCAGCGACTGGTGCCCGCCGAGTCGCTGGTGGTGCGTTGGCTCGAGACCCGCACGGCTTCCGAACTCGCCGTCTATCCGCAGATCGTCGCCATCGCCCGCGGTGTGATCGCCGAGGCCTTCAGCACGCGGGTCATCACCCCTGGAGTCACCACGACGCAGGATGTCGCCTGGTACATCCGTGCGCGCTTCGAGTCGCTCGGGTTGCCGATCTGGTTCTTCCCCGACGTCAACCGGCAGCGGCAGGGCATCAACTGCACGGCCGACATGCCGTTCTGCGGCGGCAGCGGGGTGATCGAGCCCGGCGATGTGCTGCACACCGATGTCGGCATCTGCTACCTGAAGCTCTGCACAGACACCCAGGAGATGGGCTATGTGCCGCGGCTCGGCGAGGCGGGCGTGCCCGCGGGCCTCGAGGTTGCGATGCGCACGGGCAACCGCTGGCAGGATCTGCTCACCTCCCATTTCACCCAGGGTCGCAGCGGCAACGAGGTCTTGGCGCGCACGCTGGAGGCTGCCCGCAAAGCGGGCATCCAGTCGAGCGTGTACACCCACCCGCTCGGCATGTTCGGCCACGCGCCGGGTCCCACCATCGGCATGTGGGACAACCAAGGCCCGACGCCGGGGCAGGGCGACTGGCCGCTGCACCCCAACACGGTCTATGCCATCGAAGGCAATGTGAAGGTGGCCGTACCGGAGTGGGGCGGGCAGATCGTGCAGATGAAGCTCGAACAGGACGCGGTCTTCGATGGGGAGCGCGTGACCTACCTCGCTGGGCGGCAGACGAGCTGGCATGTCGTGCGCTGAGCGGGTGCGAGGTGCGGCGTGAACGCCTGACCCGACAGCAGCGCTGCCGTCGCGCGCGCGGGCATCAGCGGGTTCAGTGTGAGTATCGCTCGTTCAGCTCATGATCTTCCTGCAGCGCCGCGTCATGTGCTTGTTGGAACGCGGCGACGAGCGCGAGCATGGCGGGCGACACGCTGCGCTTGCGCAGGCGCACGATGGACCAAGAGGACCGCAGCCATGGTGGCTGCAGCAGCGGCACGACCGCGCCCGATTCCAGTTCAGGGCGGACCTGACCGAGCGCGCCGAACGTGAAGGCGTCCGAATGCGTGACGGCGCCGATCGCCATGCGCGCCGTCGCGCATTCCAGGGCCGGAAACGGCGGTGCAGCCCCGACGGCAGGCCGCCGCCGGGATGCCAGCAGGGGTGCCAACAGTCGCGGGGGCAGCATCACCACTTGGGCTAAGGGGTAATCGAGCACATCGGCGACGGTGATGCCGCGGCGCCCTGCCAAGGGGTGCTCCGACCGGACGAGGATCCATCCCCGCAGTGGCGGCAGCGTCACCAAGGTCTCGAAGTCATCCGCGTCCGAGATCACGGTGTCCTCGGCGAGGCCGAGGTCGACCGACCGCGTGCGCACGGCCCGGGCGACCGATGCCGGATCCGTCATCATCAAACGCAGACGGATGTCCGGGCTCGCGACGCTGAATAAACCTGCCGCACGCGCGCCGATCGCATCGACGACATAGGGGCCGAGCGCCGCAGACACCTCGGCCGCGGCGAGGCCTTTGGCTTGGTCGACTTTACGCTCCAGTTCCTTTGCGCTGCGCAGCACTTCTTCGGCGTGCTGCAGGAAGACGCGGCCGAAATCGGTGAGTTCGTTGCCGAGACGGCTGCGGTGGAAGAGCGGCACGCCCACCCGTGATTCGAGCTCCATGATGCCGCGGCTGAGCGACGGCTGGGCGATGTCGAGGGCCTTGGCGGCACGGCTGAAGCTCGCGTGTTCGGCCAAGGCTTGGGCGTATTGCAGGAGTCGGAGCTCGAATCGCATGGTGATCACTATAAGCAGCTTCAGGTATAGATTCTATGCGTTTTGCACATGAGCATTCTTCTAAGGTATGGCGAAGGTTGATTGCTGGGCGTGTAACGTGCCTCGGAGTTCAAGCCGTCCGAGGATCCTATGTCCCACCCCAGTGTCCGTCGCCTTTCGGAGCGAAACCCTTCCGTACAGTCCGTGGCCGTCATGCTCCTTGCTGCCGCGTCGGTGCTGACGCCGCCGTCGGTCCATGCGCAGCAAGCTCGGTTCGACGCACTCGCGGCCAGCCCCATGTCCGAGAACCGGCCCACTACGCAGTCGGCCGAGACTCTGATGGACGAGTTGCTGTTCCAGCGCGCCACGCAGACTTATCTTTGGGCGCTGCCGCTCATCAACACCCTCGGCATGAAGGAGGGTTCGGAGCGCGTCTTCGGTGCCGGCTACAACGTGCTGCCGATCTGGAAGCGTCGTCTCGATGCGCGGACCCTGGTCACGACGCCCAACTCGGATGTCATCTACGCGATGAGCTATGTGGACCTCGGCAAGGACGGGCCGTTGGTCTTCGAGGCGCCGCCGAATCTCCAAGGCATCCTCATGGATTTCTGGCAGCGGCCGATCCCGGTGGACGGGGGTAAGTTCGCTGGCGATGTCGGTTTGCCGGGTCCCGACGCAGGCCAGGGAGGGAAGTTCCTGCTCTTGCCGCCGGGCTACAGCGGCGAAGTGCCAGCCGGTCACTATGTGTACCGATCGTCGACCAACAACGTCTTCATCTTTCTGCGCTCGTTCTACAAGGACCCCTCGGACCTCAAGCCCGCTGTCGCGCTGATCGAGCAGTCGAAGATCTATCCCTTGAACGGCAAGACGACGGCCAAGCCGATGGTGTTCCCGGACGCATCCGGCGTGCCGGCGGACCTGCTGCCGGTGAGCGACGGGCGCGCGTTCGACCAACTCAAGCGCCTGCTCGACGCCGAAGGCAGCGACCTCGCCGAGCCTGACTCGCTCGGCATGTTGGCCGCCCTCGGCATCATCAAAGACCGAGCGTTCAACCCCGACGCGCGTACCCGTGCCATCCTCGATGCCGCGGCCCGTACGGCCTATAAGATGAGCCGGGTGATCGGCTTCAAGGAAGAGGTCAGCGGTCGTTCCTTGCGGATCTACCCGGACCGTCGCTGGCTCAATCCCATGGCGGGTGCGACCGCCGCCAACCCGGCTGGACCGTTCGATCTCGGCTGGCGGCGCACGGACGGCGGTTACCTCGACCTCGACACCCGCATCTGGTTCTTCACCGACTACTACTCGGTGAGCCCGGGCATGCTTTCTCAGGTTCCGGGCAAGGGCGCCAAATACATGATCGCGTTCGCCGATGCCGCGGGTGCGGACCTGTCGGGCGGCAACGATTATCGGCTGACCCTGCCCGCCAACATCCCCGCTGCCAATTTTTGGTCGGTGACGTTGTATGAGGCCGAGAACGCCTCCGGGCTCGCCAACGGACAGCCCTTCCCCTCGCTCGGATCGCGTGACAAGCCGGTGGTCAACGCCGACGGAACGACCGATCTCTACCTCGGTCCGAAGGCGCCCAAGGGCAAGGAACGCAACTGGCTCGCCACCGTCCCCGGCAAAGGCTATTTCGTGATCCTGCGTCTCTACGGCCCGACCGAGGCCGCGCTCGACAACAGTTGGAAACCCGGCGACATCCAGAGGTCGAAATGAACAAGCATCTCCGAGCACGCTCCAGCGTCACCCTCGCGGCCCTCGTGGTCGCGTCCCTCGGCGCGCTGCCCGCCGAGGCGCAGAAGGTCGACACCCGTCTCGGCCCCATGCAGCTCGAGAACGGCTACCCCTCGCGCGAGGCGGTCGAGAAGCTCTACGACGAGATGGAGTTCCAACGCGCCACGCAGACCTTCCTCTGGGGCCTGCCGGCGGTCGGCTTCTACGGCCTGCGCGAAGCGCAGCGCAAGAACTTCGGCGCGCGCGACGGCGAGGTCGTGGTGTACCAGTCTCTCAAGGACAAGGCGGGCATGCTGACGCCGAACCTCACCACGGTCTACGCCTTCACCTTCTGGAACCTCGCGACGCAAGGTCCGCTCGTGGTCGAAGTGCCCGCGGGCGCGACCGCCGGTGGCGTGGATGACATCTGGCAGCGGCCCGTCATCGACATGGGCCAGACCGGTCCCGACAAGGGGCAGGGCGGCAAGTACCTGATCCTGCCGCCGGGCGGTGAAGACCTGAACCCGGCGGGCTACTTCGTGGTGCGCTCCAAGACCAACCAGATCTGGTTCGGCTCGCGCGGTCTCGCGCCGGACCCGGTCGAGGCCGAGGCGACGCTGCGCAAGCATCGTGTCTACAGCTGGAACCAGCGCGCCACGCCTGGCGTGACGAACTTCATCCCGGTCGGCGGGCGTGACTGGGCCTCCTGGCAGCCGAGCGACATCCGCTATTTCGAGCAGCTCAAAGATATCCTCGACGGCGAACCGATGGAGACGCACAACGGCTACTTCTACGCCATGATGCGCTCGCTCGGCATGGAGCCGGGCAAGCCGTTCGAGCCCGATGCGCGCCGCAGGAAGATCCTCGGCGACGCGGCCCTCACCGGCGAGCTGATGGCCCGCGCCAACGCCTTCGACAAGCGCTTCCCCGGCGCCACGGTGTTCGAGGGCACCCACTGGGAATACGCCAACATGGTCGAGCTCGACCAGCAGCTGCCGATGTTCTCGCAGCTCGACGAGCGCGCCTCCTGGTTCTACGAGGCGATCGGCAACACCTCCGGCATGCAGGGCCGCATCGTCGGCTTCGGTCAGGTGTACCTCGAGACCGCGCGCGATAAGTCGGGCGCGTGGCTGGATGGTGCCAAGTCCTACCGCCTGCGCGTGCCGCCGAACGCCCCGGTCAAGCAGTTCTGGTCGTTCACGCTGTACGAGAACACCACCCGCGCGCCGCTGCAGTCGCCGCAGGGCGCCGCCGACATCTCCTCGCGCAAGAAGGGGCTGGTGGTGAATGCGGACGGTTCGGTTGACCTCTACTTCGGCCCGAAAAAGCCCGCGGGTGCGAACACGAACTTCGTGCAGACCGTGCCGGGCAAGGGCTGGTTCACCTACTTCCGTCTGTACGCGCCGACCGAGCCCTACTTCAAGAAGGAGTGGGCCCTGCCGGACATCGAAGAGATCCGATGACGTCGCGCTGGGCTGCGATCGGTGCGGTCGTGTTGGCGGGTGTCGGCTGCGCGGCACAGTGTGCACGCGCGCAGGAAAAACCTGCGAACAACGGCACGGATCCCACCAAGCTCACGACCATCCTGCAGCCGACCTACGAGTACCTCGATCTCGTCGGAGGGTTCGAGAGCGGGGTGCTCCGCCTCAATTACACGCAACCGTTCGGCGCCAAGAGCGACTACAGCCTGCGGCTGCGCGTGCCGGTGCAGATGAACGATGTGCTCGGGAACTCCGGGCACGATCTGGGTGACGCCTCGTTGATGTTGACGCATGTCTTCGGGCTGACCCGCACCCATGGCTGGGTGTTCCAGGGAGAGGCGGTCTTCGACACCGCCGCGCGCCCGGAGCTCGGCACCGGCAAGAACGTGCTGAAAGGCACGCTCATCTACGCGCGATTCCTGCCGACGGGCGCGATCTTCGCGCCGGCGGTGGTGCAGAGCAACAGCGTGTCGGGGCAGGCGCGGCGCGCCGACGTCAACACCACCACTTTCGACTTTTACTATGTCCCGAAGCTCGCCGACCCGCGCAACCTCATCACCGTGGACCCGGCGGTCAACTTCGA
>CALGVD010000046.1 GCA_937920275.1 uncultured Pseudomonadota bacterium | reverse complement strand
GCTTGGCGGGTCGGCGGAAAATCCATACGAGAGTCCTCGGGCAGGTCTTCGGCGACCGCTTAAAGATACCGACACACCGCCACCGCAGCACGCGAGCCGAAGCCGACCACCGTGCACCAGGCTCGCAACACGATACCCGATGGCTGCGACCCTTGGGCGGCGGCGGCCTCGTCACGGTGGGCGAACTCGTCCGTCCGGCATACGACCAGCAACGCGCGCAAGCGCTGCAGGAATTCCTGTGTCTGTCGGGTCGTCCGGGCATCGGCCTCGACGTTCGGTCTCGAAGTGGTGATGCGCGAAGGCGCGCAGCGTCTGATCGCGCGTCACCGCCAAGATGCCGCGATAGATCATCACCGCACCGGTCTCTCCGGCGTGATCGGTCTGCAACCCCATCAGGATGATCCGCGCCTATAATCGGGCATATGGAGATTCCCGTACGTCAGCGCCAGTATCAGTTCCACAAAGGTCCGCAAGGTTATGACCTCCGCTTGATAGACGACGTCACCGTGCGCGCGCCGGGACCGCATGAGGTGCTCGTGCGGGTCATGGCGTCTTCCCTCAACCGTCGTGACCTCCTCATACATCGCGGTCTGTACCCGATCGGAGACCGGGACGCAGTCGTGCCGCTTTCAGACGGCGCCGGCGAGGTCGTCGCAATCGGCTCCAGTGTCACGCGGGTCAGAAGCGGCGATCGGGTGGTGGCGTCGTTCTTCCAAGCTTGGCTCGACGGCAGACCTGTCGCCTCGACCGGCGCGTCGGCGTTGGGGGGCGCACTGGACGGCATGCTCACGGAGTACATCACGCTGCACGAGACCGGCGTTCTGCAATGCCCATCACACCTCTCCTTCGAGGAGGCGGCCACGCTGCCCTGCGCAGCGCTTACGGCATGGAACGGTCTCTTCACATGCGGCGGTCTGCGCAGGGGAGACTACGCGCTGCTGCAGGGTACGGGCGGCGTCTCCATCTTCGGCCTGCAGTTCGCGGCCCTGGCAGGAGCGACTGTCCTGCTCACAAGTTCGAGCGATGGCAAACTGGCTCGTGCGAGGGGACTGGGTGCAACTCACCTGATCAACTATCGGACGACGCCCGATTGGGATCGAGCTGCGCTTGAAGCGACCGCGGGCATCGGCGTCCATCACGTGCTGGAAGTGGGTGGCATCGGCACGCTGCAACGCTCGCTGGCAGCGCTGGCCCATGGCGGGCACATCGCCATCATCGGCGGCCTCGCCGGGTTCGGCGGCGAGATCCCGTCACTGCCCATGATCGGACACAGCACCCGCGTCTCGGGGATCTTCGTCGGATCTCGCGCAGATTTCGTGCAGATGAACACCTTCATCGAGCAGCATGTATTGCGGCCGGTGATCGACCGCGTGTTCGACTATACGGCGGCGCCGGCGGCGTTCGAGCACATGGAAGCCGGCGATCATTTCGGCAAGGTCGTCATCCGGCACGGATGACGGAGCCGACTCGGAGCGGCCTCAGCCCGGGCGCCCGACCTGTCGCCAAGCGAGGTCCGCCAGATCTTCGACTCCGGCGGCGTACTCCTTCGCCTTCGGACTGACCGCGGTGCCGCGGACGAGGCGGCCGCGGATACCATGGAAGATAGCGGCGAGACGGAACATGCAGAAAGCCACGTAGTAGTCGAGATCCTGGATTCCGTCGATCCTGCGACGCCGACAATAGATCGCGATGTACTCCTGCTCGGACGGCAGATGCTGCGCAGAAAGATCGACGCCCAGCAACCCCGGGATCGCAGCAGATGGGGCGCGGTACATCATGAAGTTGTATGCGAAGTCCGCGTCGGGGTTGCCGATCGTCGACAGCTCCCAGTCGAGCACGCCGAGGACGCGAGGCCTGTCCGCCGCGAACACCATGTTGTCGATGCGGAAATCGCCGTGTACCAGGGTCGGCGCAGGCTCGTTCGCCGGAGCGTGGGCAGGCAGCCATTCGATCAGACGTTCCATCGCAGGAACGCGCCCTGCGACATCTACATCGGCGAGGTACAGTTTCGACCATCGTGCGATCTGTCTAGCGACATAGCCTTCGGCCTTGCCATAGTCGGCGAGGCCGACGCGGTCGATGTCGATGAGATGCAAGTCGGCCAAGGTCTCGACCATCGCACTGAAGACCGGTCTGCGCTCGTCGGCGTCGAGTTCGGGCAAGGATGGATCCCAGAGGATCCGGCCTTCCAGACAATCCATCACGTAGAAAGCGGTGCCGACAATGGTGTGGTCGTCGCACAAGAGCCACGTCCGGGCAACGGGGAAGCCTACCGCATGGAGCGCGTGCATCACACGATGTTCGCGCTCGATGGCGTGCGCAGACGGCACCAGCGTTCCGGGCGGTTTACGGCGCAACACGAAGGCCTTGGGAACGCCGCTGACCTCCGCATCGAGCCGATAGGTGGGGTTCGATTGCCCGCCCGGGAATTGCGTGACATGGTTCAGCACGTTGAACCCGGCGATCGCGGTCCTCAAGTACCTCTCGAGCGCAGCGACATCGAACCCCAGTCCGGGGCGGAAGTGGTGCGGCTCGCTCATGGATCTCGGGTCAACCGCGGGCAAGTCTGCGCTTGCCTGCGAGCTCGCCCACCGGACGCTCGAGGCGCACCCTCAAGTCCGACTTCAACTGCTGGAACATCAACGTGAGCGGCATCTCGGAGTTGGCGAGCCATTGATAGATGATGCCCGCCATCGACGCCGCGTACTGCTCAGCCACACGGACTGGATCGACACTTGGATCGACGATACCCGCCACTTGGCCCACCTTCACCCATTCGGCGACGTCCCGTCGTTGCGCCTTGTGCACGGTCGCGATGTTGGATTTGTAATCGGCCGATGGATCGATGCTGAGGAACCAGAGCAGGTACATCGCCCGCACTTCCTCGGGCCGCTCACGGATGAACATCTCGGCGGCATCGGTCGCCGCGACCAGCGCCGGGACCCCGATCCGGTCACCTACAGCGACCTGCATGCGGTCGAGCCAATCGACGCTCGCTTCCTCTAGAACTTTCCCGAACAGGCCCGCCTTGGAGCCGAATCGATGGGTCGCAAGGCCTCGGCTATATCCAGCGCGCTCTCCTACTGCCTGCAGGGTCGTCCCGTTGATACCGATCTTAACGATCAGTTCGATCGCAGCTTCCATCAACAATCGGTCGGACAACGCTACGCGATCTGCCTGTCGACGTCGCACCGGGGGTGGGCCGGCGTTCTCTGCCTTGCTCATGGCAATAGTGTAACTGAGGCCATCAGAGCGCGGCACGGACCTTGGGCAAGACATGCTTGGCTACATACTCGATCCGTCGCTGTCCGGCTGCGACGCTCTCACCGGGCAGCCGCGCCCAGATGTGCAGATCGCGGATCTGCGGATATGCAAGCAAAAGCTGCGTGAACTCGCGTACCGCCGTATCGGCATCCCACAGCCTGTAGAGCCCCTGTGACAGGGCTGTCTGCGCATCCGGGAATCGTGGGGTGATATCGGGCGGCCCGAACGCGCCCCACTCTATGTATTGGTTGCTCTGATAGAGCGCATGAGGGCCGATAGCTGCCGATTCACGCTCCGGATCGTCCGAGATGATCGCCCAATGACCCGCGATGATCACCCCTTGGGCCGGATCTCGCCCATGCTTCTTCAAGCACTCGAGATAGACGTCCTGACCGATTCCACCAGTGGACAGGAAACCATCCGCCACCCGTGCCACACGATCGATCGCCGGCTCGGCCATCGCACCTAGATAGAGCTTTGGCACATGCTCGGGTGCAGGCGTCACCCGGACATCACCCACTTGGAAGCGCTTGCCCTCAAAATTGATGGGCTCACCCGACCAAGCACGACGTATCACCTCGATGGCTTCCTCCACCAAGCTCGGTCGTTGCTTGAGTTCGCGACCGAACTGCCGGAACTCCAGATCCCGATAGCCGATGCCGACACCGAGGTCGAAGCGCCCTTTCGTCAACAGGGAGAGGGTCGCAGCATCCTCCGCGATGCGGATCGGATTGTGCAACGGCAGGACCATGAGGTTGGTGCCGATACGCATCCGTTGGGTGCGGGCGCCGATGGCGCCACCGATCACCAGCGGAGAAGGCGTGTAACCGTCGTCGCAGAAATGATGTTCGGTCATCCAGACCGAATCGAAACCCAGACGTTCAGCCTCGACGATCTGCTCGAGACATTGTTCATAAAGGGTCTCGAAGGGAATACGCCAAGGATCCGGATTACGGAAATCGTACCAAAGCCCGAAGTTGACCTGACGCGTCATGGCATCCCTCCGAATCAGCCCAAGGTGTCGAGGAAGCCCATCAGCGCCTCCCGATATCTATCGCCGTCCTCGAGGAAGGGCGCGTGTCCGCAGGCCTCGAACTCGACCACCCGGCAGACCTTGGCGTACTGCGCGACCGAACGGCAGACATCAGGCGCGACAACGAGGTCCTTGGCGCCGACGAGGGACAACACGGGCGCTTCCAGCTTCGCGAGGATGACGCGCTGATCGATGACGTCCAGTTCAGCCAGCGACGTGTCCGCACACGGCGAACTCAGCATGAACTGCGACCACATCCAGATGTGCATCGCCTGAGACTGTGGCTCCGCATAAACCGCCTTCGTGAGTACATCGAAGAAGTTCGCACGGTCCTTGCGCATGACATCGACCGTGGCCGCTGCGCTGCCTGGCGCTCCGCCGTGGGGATAGTCCGGCGCCTGCACATAGCGCGGGCTCGCGGCGGCGGTCAAGACGAGGCCGGCGCAACGGCCGCCGAGGCGGCCAGCGGCCTCGACCGCGATGGCCCCACCGAGCGACCAACCGTTCAGGACCGCCCGCCGGATCCCGAGATGGTCGAGGATGGCGATGGCATCCTCGGCGCCGAGGGCGATGGTGTTGTCCGTGAAATCTTTGTCTGACTGGCCGCAGCCGCGTTGGTCGAAGGCGACGACCGCGTGTCCCGACGCCTGCAACGCCACCAGAGTCGTGTCCCATATGCGGCAGCTTGTCCCCCACCCATGGATCAGCAACACGGGGGTCTTGCTCCCAGCATGGTGCTCGAAGTAGATCTTTCGGCCGTTCTCCCGCTCGATGTAGGACATGATGTCTCCTCCGCGTTTGGTCGGCCCGGTCAACCCTGCGGCGCAGTCATCTGCGCGCCGGGGATCGGGTTGAAATAGTGGATGACAACATCGCGCCGCTGGATCTTCCAGACGCCGTCGCGCCTCGTGAAATGGTCGCGATAGGTCGCGCTGATCATCTGCACAGAGTCGTCCATCAACGCGCCCATGCAGTCTACGTCGCATTCACCGCGGGCCTCGTCGAGGCCAGTGAACTCGACCTGTAGGTTGCTCGTGAGATGATGGGATTCTCGCCATACTGGCCAAAGGATCTCCTGCACGGCCTTTTGGATACCGGCGTGACCTTCGAACACCCCGAAGGGCGGTCCGATGTTCCACGTGCAATCTTCCCACCAAATGGCGAGGAAGCGGTCGAAGTTCCGCTGATCGAAGCCGCGGCAGTAATCGGTTACCAGATCGCGCATCACATGACGGCTCTCGAGCCGATCGATACGCAGCAAGAGCTCTTTCAGATCAATGTCCATCTACAAGCACCCTCCGATGGAAAGCATCCGACCGAAGACTAGTGGTTCCCCACCTCCAACTCGAGCGCCCAACCCAATTTCATCTTGGCCTTTTCGATGGCGTCGGGCAGATAATAGTCCGGGAACAGATTGTCACAGGCCTTGCGATCGCGCAGAACTTCTTTCGCGACGCTGAATTTATGGACTTCCGTCGGACCATCAACGATGCCCATCTCCGGCACCGTCGCCCACATTGCCATCAGCGGCGTCTCGTTCGTCATGCCCAGCGAACCGTGAAGGTGCAGGGCGCGATAGACCACATCCCGCAGCACTCCGGGCATGGCAGCTTTCACCGCTGCGATCTCACGACGCACTTCGCGGGAATAGGCCTTGTGCTTGTCGATCAGCCAAGCGGCATATAGGACATGCAGGCGGAACTGGGTGATTTGCGTATAGGAGTCCGAGATCTTTTCCTGCGTGAGTTGTTTTTTCGACAACGGCTCACCCTTGGTTTGCCGACTCAGCGCGCGCTCGCACATCATATCGAGCGCTTTGTTGAGCAGTCCGACTGTACGCATGGCGTGGTGGATCCGCCCACCACCAAGCCGCGACTGGGCTACTTCAAACCCCTGCCCCGGGTTGCCCAAAATATTGGCTTTGGGTACTCGACAGTCCTTGAAGCTCAGATAGCCGTGCACACCGGCACCGATCTCCTCGATCATCCCTACCGCACAATTGCGGATGACACCGAGGCCGGGCGACTCTCGGTCGACGATAAGGATTGAGGCGCCTTGGTGAATGGGGACAGTCGGATCGGTCACCACCACTACCAAAAGGAATCGCGCAAAATCAGCGTGCGACGCGAACCATTTCTCACCATTGATCACCCATTCGTCCCCGACCAATTCCGCCCGGCAGGTGAACTGCCCCGGATCGGCGCCCGCCTGCGGCTCTGTCATCGAGTAGCAAGACGCGATCTCGCCGGCAAGCAGGGGTTCAAGGTACTTGCGCTTCTGCTCAGGGGTGCCGAAGCGGGCCAGGATCTCCATATTGCCGGTGTCGGGCGCTTGACAGCCGAAAACGGTCGGCCCGAAACGGCTGCGCCCGAGGATCTCGTTCATCAGGCCCAACTTGACTTGGCCGTAGCCTTGTCCGCCCAGATGCGCATCGAGATGGCAGGCCCAAAGCGCCTGTTCCTTGACGATCTTCTTGAGCGGCGCCATGGCCGCCGCCGGACCGCGGCGACTTGGATCGAAGGGGTCGGCAGGCCCACGGAACAGCAGATCCAGCGGCTCGACCTCGACTCGGACGAACTCGTTCATCCAATCCAATTTTTGTTGGAATTCCTTATCCGTTTCGAAATCCCAAGCCATTTCGTCACCCTCTGGCTGAAACAAAACTTTGTTGCGAAGGCCCAACGCCGTCTCGAATGCTCCGACATGGCCTCTGAGGCGAGCCTACGTCAAAGTCCCAACGACGCCAGTATAGAGATTCACTTGCTAGTCGACAACAAGAGTATTATGGTCATTAGAGGAATGCCGGTCTGCTTGTTTGGACCCGCCTGTGGCAGACCGATGACAGTGCAAATCGACAAGACTTTAAAGACAAATCAGATATCCAAACATCGGAGAAGATAAATGACCAAGTCGAAGTCAAGCCTATTGATCTCCGCTGCCATCGTGATGGCGTGCGGCTCGCTCAGCGACACTGCGGTCGCAGCAGACGATCCCTCGAACCAGAATGTTCTCGAGGAGGTCACCGTCACCGCCCGCAAGCGCGCAGAGAACCTCCAGGACCTCGGCACCTCGATCAGTGCGCTCGGTTCAGCCGACCTCGAGCGCCGCGCCGACATCGACCTACAGTCCTTCGCGAACGCGGCGCCGAACGTCATCATCAATGACCTTCAGCAGGGTCCCGGCAGCCCGGCGGCGATCTCGATCCGCGGCATCGGCACCACCGACGTCGAGAAGAACTTCGACCCGACCGCGGGCGTGGTCGTCGACGGCGTCTTCATCGGCGTGAACTCGGGCGCCATGATCAAGGCCCTTGACCTCCAAGGGCTCGAGATACTGCGCGGCCCGCAGGGCACGCTTTTCGGCCGCAACTCCATCGCCGGCGTCATCAATGTGACGCGCGGTAAGCCGAGCACCGAGGGCTTCTCGGGCGCGGTACGTGCCAACGGCGGCAACTATGGCGAACTGGCGCTCGACGGCTATATCAACGTGCCGCTCTCGGACAAGTTCGCGTTCAAGCTCGGCGCCTCAAAGCGCGACACTGACGGCTGGTTCTACAACCAGACCCGCCGGACCGACTCCGGCAAGGTCGAGTACACGAGCATCAGCCCGAGCTTCATCTTCAAGCCCACCGACAACTTCGAGCTCAACTATCGCTACGACAAGACCGAGCAGGACCAGGATGCCAACACCCTGCTCAACATGGCGCAAGGTAACCAGATCTTCTGCCTAGCCTACGGCGAGTGCGCCCAGGGCGTGCAGACCCCTTCGTCCGGCGATCGGTACACCGTCCTGCAGAACGGCGTTGGCAACTACCAGACCTACTTCGACAGCGAACTGCACAGCGCGACCGCCAGCTTCGATTTGAACGCAGGCAACACAATCGAATATGTGTTCGGTAAGTTCTCGACCGACGAGAAGGTGTTCCAAGACTGGGATGGCACGGCCCGCACCCTGTACCACACCGACCGTCCGGCCGTCTGGAACCAGACCAGCCACGAACTGCGCTGGGTGCATTCCGGCGATCGTCTCGACTTCACTGCCGGCGTCTACCTCTGGGAATCCGACTACCGCATAGACCTGCGCAGCTACATCGGCTTCGGAGATGTGCTGTTCGGTCTGCCGCCAGGCACGGTGCTGACCATCGATCAGACGGTCGCGCAGAACACCGACTCGCAGGCCGCCTTCTTCGAGGCAGACTACCAGTTGACGGAAGCCCTCACCCTGACCGTCGGCGGCCGCTACACGAAAGACGAAAAGGACAGCGGCCTGATCGACGCCAGCATGCCCGACCTGTCAACGCTTGGCAGCCTCTCCAACCCGTTCAAGAAGTCGTGGAGCGAATTCACGCCCAAGTTGAATCTGCGCTATCGGTTCAATCAGGACGCGATGGTCTACGGCCTTTATTCCAAGGGCTTCCGCGCCGGCGGTTTCACCGGCCGACCGGGCACCTATGAGGCCGCCTCCATCGCCTACAACCCGGAGACCGTGGACAACTACGAGATCGGCTGGAAGACCGAATGGCTCGACGGCCGCGTCCGCGTCAACGGATCATTTTTCATGATGAAGTACGATGACAAGCAGGAAGAGCAGAGTGTTCCGACTGCGGGCGGAACTGGGCAGCAGACGCTGGTACTCAACGCCGCGCAGGCCGACATCAACGGATTTGAGCTCGATGTGGCGGCGCTCATCACCGAGAACTTCACCCTCACAGGTAACATCGGCATCCTGGACTCCAAGTTCAAGAAGTTGATCGATACCGATCCGGCCACGCCGGCAAACCAGCGCGACCTTTCGTACCTGAAACTCCGCCGTGCGCCGGAATATACTGCGACCATCTCGCCCAACTACACTTGGAACCTCGGTACCGGCACGATGTGGTTGCAAGCGGATCTGCGCTTCGTGGACGATCAGGAACTCACCTTCCTGAATTCACCGCAGAGCAGCGTCAAAGCGCACGAAGTGATCGACGCCTCGATCGGCTATCGGTTGAATAACACGACCTTCACTGTGTGGGGCTCGAACCTCACCGACGACGACTCCTGGACCCAGGCGTACGACGTCGGCACGAGCGTCACCTTCCCCGGCCTCTGGACCTATGCCGCTGCGCGCCCACCGCGCACCTACGGCTTGCGGATCACCCACAACTTCGGGAACTGATCCGTCATCATCCGGCCTACCGGGGCGGCGCCCTCCTCACGGAGCGCGCCGCCCCGGGAAGCCCCTTCAGACTCTTTTCCCGCTTCCTTGCAATAGACTCATGTCCTCAAAACGTTGGGTGATCACCGGCGGCTCGCGGGGAATCGGTCTCGCCACCGCCAAAGCAGCGCTGTCCCACGGTGATCGTGTCGCGATCATGGCGCGCCGATTGGATGAGTCCGCCCTGCGACGCGAGCTCGGGGCGGATGCACTTCTGCTCACCGCTGATGTCACCGACTCATCCTCGATCGCCGAAGCCTTTTCCCGTGTCCGCGCCGTCTGGGGCGGTCTCGACGTGCTGGTCAACAACGCCGGCCTGCACCGCGGGCGCCGGCTGGCACGGCTCGAAACCGCCGACTGGGATGCCGTGCTGGCCACCAACCTCTCCGGTCCGATGCACTGCATCAAGGCGGCGCTCGACCTGATGGTCGGCGGCGGATCGGTGGTGAACATCGGCGCCGTTGTCGGCCTGCGCGGCTTCCCCGGCGACAGCCCCTATGGCGCGAGCAAGGCCGGCCTCGCCGGACTGACCCAAGTGCTCGCTGTCGAGCTCGCCCCGAAGGGCATCCGCGTCAACCTCGTCGTGCCAGGATTGGTCATGAGCGAGATGACCTCGGAGGTCGACGGGAAAGCGATGGAGCGGCTGCTCGCGCGTATCCCCCTTGGTCGTGTCGGCCAGGCCGAAGAAATCGCGGAGGTCATCTGTTGGGTGGCGCGATCGACCTACATGACCGGTGCAGTCATCCCGACCGATGGCGGATTGATGGCCCAGTTCTGAACCTCAGGGGAGGCTCGCGGTGATGCCACAGCGAAGACTGGAGCGATGGCTCGAGACCGAACTCGGCCTTCGGAATGCAAGCGCCGACGCCCGTCTGGGCGGCGGGAATTCCAATGTGACGCAGTTGATCCGGCATGACGGCGGATTGGCGGTGCTGCGCAGGCCCCCCGACGACACCATCTCGGCGAGCGCGGGCGCCGGAATCGCGCGCGAGTACGGCATGTTGGAAGCCTTGCATGGACGAGCGAAGGTGCCACGTCCGCTTGGTTACTGCGACGATCTGACGGTCGCCGGCCATGTCTTCAGCGTCATAGAGCACGTCCCCGGCGTCGCCATCTCCGAAACGCTGCCTACGGGCTACGCCTGCGATGCCGCCACTATCTCGGCTTTGGGCACCGAACTCATCGATGCGCTCGCTACGGTGCATCAGATCGATTGGCGTGTGATCGGCATGAAGGCTCCGGCTGCACCAGAGCGCTACGCCACCAAACAGATTGCACGCCTGCGCAAGCTGCGGGCTGAGGAGTCGGAGCGCCCACTCCCCCTGATCGAGGAGCTCGCACGATGGCTCACCGAGCGGCTCCCGGAGCCACCGCCAGCCACCGTCATCCACGGCGACTTCCATCTGGATAACACGCTGTTCTCGACCACGGTGCCGAAGCTCCAGGCAATCATCGACTGGGAGCTCGCAACCATCGGAGACCCTTACGCCGACCTCGGCCTGCTGTTGGCCTTTTGGGGCCCTCGCAGTATCGACCCTCCAGGGTTCGCCTTTGTGCAGAAGGTCTCGCGGATGGCCGGCGACGTGATCACGCGCAGGGCGCTCGCCGAGCGGTGGTCGGCGCATACCGGACTAGACCTCGAGCACCTCGACACCTACATCGTCTTCGCGCTCTGGCGCTTGGCCTCCATTGTGGAAGGCGCCTATATCCTGTACCAACGCGGGCGGGTCGACGGCGACTACGTGAGGCGTCTCGAATATGACGTGCCGGCGATGCTCGAAGAGGCAGCCAACATCGCCTACCGCCACTGAACTGCCCTGTCAGGAGCATCGGACATGCGAAGCACAATGATGGATCTCCCCCTGTCGGTCCAAATGATCCTGCGACATGGCGCGAGGATCCACGCCAACAGCCGGGTCGGGACCTTCGACGGCGCGGCGTTCGCGTACGCCCGCTTCGCCGAAGTGGCCCGACGAGCGGAGCGCCTCGCGTCGGCCCTCGCGTCGCTTGAAGTCCGCCAAGGCGCCCGAGTGGCGACCTATTGCTGGAACCACCAACACCACCTAGAGGCCTATCTCGCCGTACCCTCCATGGGTGCGGTGCTGCACACGCTGAACATCCGCCTCTTCCCGGAGCAGGTGGCGGGCGTGATGGACCATGCGGGAGATGACGTACTCATCATCGACGGCTCGCTGCTGGCGCAGGTCGCCGGTGTACTCCCGGACATCCGGTCGCTCAGACACGTCATCGTGGTGGGCGAGACGGCGACCGAGGTGCCGCCGGGACACTTCCGTCTGCACCGCTACGCGGAACTGCTGGCGGCGGGTGCAGAGCGCTTCCCGTGGCCCACGGTGGACGAGCGGGATGCGGCTGTCGTCTGCTACACGAGCGGCACGACGGGCTCACCGAAGGGCGTCGTCTACAGTCATCGCTCGGTGTTCCTGCACACCCTCGCGACCCTTGGCAAGGACACCTTCGGCATCTGCCAAGCGGACCGCATCCTGCTGCTTCCCTCGATGTTCCATGCCAACGCCTGGGGACTGCCCTACTCCGCGTGGTTCTCGGGGGCGGATCTGCTGCTGCCCGGTCCGCACCTGAAGTCGACAGACATCCGCGTGATCATCGAGCAGCAGCGCCCCACCTTCACCGCGATGGTGCCGACCCTGATCAACGACCTGCTGGTCGCGGACCGCCAGGTGCCCATGGACATGAGCTGCTTCCGGGTACTGGTGTCCGGCGGCTCGGCGGTCTCTCCAGCGCTGATCACAAGGGTCCGCGAGCGCTGGGGAGTGCCCGTGCTGCAAGGCTGGGGGATGACCGAGACGAGCCCGATGTGCTGCCTGTCCATCCCGCCGCGCTCGGCATCCACCGACGAGGAGGCCGAGTGGCGCTCTAAGAGCGGACGTCCGGTGCCCGGCATGGAGGTACGAATCGTCGGCACCGATGACCGGCCGTTGCCCGAGGACGGAAGCACGGTGGGCGACCTGCAACTGCGCGGTCCATGGGTGACGGCCGGCTACCACGACCACCCGGCACCGGAGAGCTTCTCGCCCGACGGCTGGCTGCGCACCGGCGATGTCGGCACCATCGATGCGCAGGGCTATGTGCAGATCACTGACCGGACGAAAGACGTGATCAAATCCGGGGGTGAATGGGTGTCCTCGCTGGAACTGGAGAACAAGCTGGCCGGGTTCCCCGGCGTGCGCGAGGTCGGCGTGATCGGCATACCCGACCCACGCTGGGAGGAGCGGCCGCTGGTGTTCCTGGTCTGCGACCCGCAACAGGCAACGGTCGCACCGCAGGCGATCCGCGACCATCTGTCGCCCTTGGTGGCCCGGATCGCCGTCCCCGAGAACTTCGCCTTTCTGACGGAACTGCCTAAGACGAGCGTGGGCAAGATCGACAAGGTCGCGCTGCGCCGGCTATTCGCCACCGGCAAGGTCGATGTGGTCCGCGTGAAATGACCCTCAGCGAGGCTTCAACGCCTCGCGGACCAGTTCCGCGCCGAGTCCGAGCTCCGCCAGGATCCCGGCGGTGTCGGCGTCGGCCGCCGCCTTCGCCGGTGTCGGAAAGGATGGCTGAGAGCGGCTGAAGCGCGGCACCGGCGCGTTCTGCAGGACGCCGCCGACCTCGATGAAGGCCTGTCGCGCGATGTTGTGCGGATGTCGGGGCGCCTCGTCCATCGACAAGACGGGCGCGACGCAGGCATCGGACGACGCGAATAGCGCCTCGAGCTCGGCGCGCGTATGCCGCTTCACCGCCGCAGCGAGCTTCTCGCGCAACCTCGGCCACACTTGGTCCACCAGTTCCTCGTAAGGCCTTCCCTCGAACCCTACGCCGGCGGCGAACTCCACAGCGTCGAGACCTAATTTCTCGATGAGCAACCGGTGGAACTGCGGCTCGATGGCACCGACGGCAATCCACTTGCCGTCGCGGGTCTCGTAAGTGTCATAGAAATGGGCCGCCCCCGAGAGGAAGTTCGCCGCTGGCCGATCCAGCCAGTGGCCCTGGTTCCGCAAGCCGATCAACGGCGCCATGAAAGAGATCACGCTGTCGATCATGGCGGTGTCGACCACCTGGCCCTTGCCGCTACGCGCACGTTCGAACAGCGCACAGACGATGCCAAATGCGACCATCAGCCCGCCTCCGCCGTAGTCGCCGATGACGTTCAGCGGCGGAACGGGTTTCCCACGGCTATCGCCGATTTGATGAAGCAATCCAGTCAACGCGATGTAGTTGATGTCGTGCCCGGCGGCCTGCGCCAATGGCCCATCCTGGCCCCAGCCCGTGATGCGGGCATAGATCAACCGCGCGTTCCTCCCGCTGCAGACCTCGGGGCCAAGCCCCAACCGCTCGGCCACACCAGGCCGGAAACCCTCCAACAACACATCGCTGCGCTCGATCAGTCGCAACACGACCTCGGTCGCGGCGGGGTTCTTGAGATCGAGCACCATCGTACGACGGTTGCGCAGGGTCGGATCGGCCGGACCGGACACCCCGGCCCCGGGTCTCTCGATGCGGATCACCTCAGCTCCGAGGTCGCCGAGCAGCATCCCCGCGTAGGGCCCCGGACCGATACCCGCCAGTTCGACGACCCGAAGACCTGCCAGTGGTCCGCTGGAGGACGGCGGAACAGCGGTCGGAGCGTCCTCCGCCTCTAGCCGATCCGACGTGTCGTCCTCTCTCCGATCACCGGGCGTCACGGAACCGCGCTCCCTTCTTCGCCATGTCGAGCAGCAGCTCGCAGGGCTCGTAGCGCGGACCGGTGACGGTCGCGAAACGCTTGCAGGTCTCGACGAAACGCCCCACACCGACCATGTCGATGTAGGAGAGCGCGCCGCCCGTGTACGAGGGGTATCCCCAGCCGAAGACCGAACCGAGGTCGCCGTCGACCGGATTGGTCAGCACACCCTCCTGCAGGCAGCGGGCCGTCTCCAACGACTGGATGGACAGCAGCCGCTGCTTGACCTCTTCGAGCGACGGCTGCTCCTTCGCGACCGGGTACTCGGTCGCGAGCCCGGGCCAAAGGTGTTTCCTACCGGATTCCGGGTAATCGTAGAACCCCGCTCCCGCCTTGCGACCCGTGCGCTTGAGGTCCTCGACGAAACGCCGGAGGACATCCCAACTGACGGGGTAGACGAAGTGCGCGCCGAGATCTTCACGCGACTGCCGGACGACGTCGTACTGCAGCTCGAGCGAAACCTCGTCCATCACCGCAAGCGGCCCCACCGGCATCCCCGCAAACCGTCCGGCGTTCTCGATCAAAGCGGGATGAACACCCTCCTTCAGGAGCATCTGGCCTTCATAGCAGTAGGTGCCGAACACACGGCTTGTGAAGAAACCCCGGCTGTCGTTGACCACGATCGGCGTCTTGCCGAGACGACGTGCGAGATCCATCGTCCAAGCCAAAGTGGTCTCGTCCGTAGTACGGCTGCGGATGATCTCGACCAGCGGCATCCGCTCGACCGGTGAGAAGAAATGCATGCCGATGAAGCGGTGGGGTCGCGACGAGGCGTCTGCGAGACCTGTGATGGGCAGGGTTGAGGTGTTGGTCGCGAACACGGCATCACGATCGATGACGGATTCGGAACGCGCGATCGCCTCGGCCTTCACCGCGCGGTTCTCGAACACCGCCTCGATGACGAACTCGCTGCCAGCCATATCGGCATAGTCCGCCGTCGGTTTCACGCGCGCCAAAATCTCAGCTGCAGTTTCGGCATCCAATTTTCCCGCCGCCTGCGACTTCTGGAGCTGGCGTTCTGCGTGGCCCAGTGCCCGCTGCGCGAGTTCCAGCGTCCGATCGAGTACAGTCACGTAGCAACCCGCGCGTGCGAGCACATGGGCCAAACCAGCACCCATCATGCCGGCGCCGAGCACCGCCACCTTCGTGACCGGCTTCCGGTCGATCCCCGCAGGGCGGCGACCCAGCTTGTCTGCCTTGCCCTTGTTGATGAACATCGTGCGGATCAGGTTCTGCGCTTCGGGCTTGGAGGCGAGGAGCGCGAACTGTTGGTGCTCGATGTCCAGACCGCGGTCGAGCGGCAACTGCAGACCCTCATAGACGCACGATAAAATGGCGACCGGAGCCGGATAGTTCCGCAGCGTCCGGCGCGTGGCTTCCGGCACCGCGCCCATGAAGAACTGGGTGAGGTCTCCCCTCAAGGGTATCTGGGCGCCGCCGACAGGCCGTACATCCTTGCGGTCCCAAGGCTGCGTCGCGGTCGGTGTCGAAAGCAACCACGCCCTCGCCCGGGCGACGACCTCGCCCACGGGGGCCAACTCATGGACGATGCCGAGACGCAGCGCTTCGATCGGAACGACCGGTTCGCCGTCCACCATCATCTTCGCCGCCGCTTCGACACCGATCAGCCGGGGCAGACGCTGCGTGCCGCCGCCGCCCGGCAACAACCCGACCTTCACCTCCGGGAGACCGACCTTGGCTGTGTCGTGATCGGCCAGCACACGGTGATGGCACGCCAGCGCCAACTCGAGCCCGCCCCCGAGCGCCAAACCGTTGATGGCGGCCGCTACCGGTCTGCCGCAGGTCTCAAGCTTGCGCAGCACCCGCGATAGCCCGCCGGTGGCCGCGTACAGCGACGCGGCATCCGGCGTCGACTCGAGTTGAACCAGCAAGGTCTTGAGGTTCCAGCCCGCAGCGAAGGCCGCCGACTTGCCCGAGGTGACCAGCACGCCGCGCACGTCATCGCGGCTGGCCACCAAATCGAGGGCCGCATCGAGTTCATGTACAAACTCGTCAGAAAGCGGATTCAGAGGACCTTGCGGCACGTCGAGTGTTACGACGAACACACCGTCAGCATCCATTTCCACGAAGATATTTTTGCCCGTCACGGTCATTCAAACCCGCTCGATCACAGTCGCCGTACCCATACCTGCACCCACGCACAATGTGACGAGCGCGGTGCGCAGGTCCCGACGCTCGAGCTCGTCGAGCACGGTACCGAGGATCATCGCGCCAGTCGCGCCGAGCGGGTGCCCCATCGCGATCGCTCCACCGTTGACGTTCACGCGGTCCGCCGGCAGGTCGAAATGCCGCATGAACCGCAATGCCACCGCAGCGAAAGCCTCATTGATCTCGAAAAGGTCGATGTCGGTTATCTTCATGCCCGCTCTGCCGAGGAGCTTCTCTGTCACCAGCGCAGGACCGGTCAGCATGATCGCGGGCTCGCTTCCGATCGAGGCGAACGCACGGACGCGCGCCCGAGGCTTCAGACCTGACGCAGCAGCGAACTCGTTGCCACCCACCAGCACCGCTGCCGCGCCATCGACGATACCGCTCGAGTTGCCGGCCGTGTGGAGATGCTGGATGGACTCGACATGGGGATATCGAAGTTGCGCCACGACGTCGAAGCCCAGCTTTTCGCCGAGACCGGCGAAGGCAGGCTTCAGCTTCCCCAAGGATCCGACCGTAGTGTCCGCGCGGATGTGCTCATCTCGTGCCAGCACGACATCGCCCACGCTGTTGCGGACCGGGCAGACCGACCTTGCGAAGCGGCCCTCGTCCCACGCCTGCGTCGCCCGGCGTTGGCTCTCGACTGCGAAGCCGTCTAGACGCTCGCGATCGTAGCCGTCCAGCGTGGCGATCAGGTCGGCACCGATCCCTTGTGGCACATAGTGAAGCGGATCGGCGACCGCAGGGTCGCAATACCAAGCACCGCCGTCGGAGCCCATCGCCACGCGCGACATCGACTCGACGCCACCGCCGATGACGCAGACCGATTGCCCGCTCATGACCTGCGCAGCGGCGATGTTGACCGCTTCTAGTCCGGAGGCGCAGAAGCGGTTGACCTGTTGCCCCGCGACGCGTTCATCGTAGCCAGCGACCAGCGTCGCGACGCGGGCGATGTTCGCCCCCTGCTCGGCGACGGGCGACACGCAACCGAGCACGACATCATCGACGAGGCGCGTATCGAGACCGTTGCGGTCACGCAGGCCGGCGAGCACCTGCGCCATCAGGCTCATCGGCGTGATCGGGTGTAACGAGCCGTCGGGCTTGCCGCGGCCGCGCGGGGTGCGCAGATGGTCGAAGATGAATGCGTCAGGCATGCCAGTACAGTATCGCCTCAATCAGGTAGTTCGAAGACGTAGATCGCGTTACCGCCCGCAGGCTGGTAGATATCGGGTGCCTCGCGGGCCGTCATCAGCTTGAACACACCCATCCCGGTGGGCACGGCGATGTATTGCTTGCCGGCGACAGAATAGGTGATCGGATAGCCGTGCAACGGGGCGCCGAGCCGGGTCTGCCACAGCACCTTGCCGGTTCCGGTATCGAACGCCTTGAAATAACGGTCGAGATCGCCGATGAAGGTCAGCCCACCGCCCGTGGCCAGCGCGCCGGTCATGAACATCGCCCGCTGGGTGTGCGACCACCTGACACTGAGGTCGCGCAGGTCGATCGAGGTCAAGCGGCCGAGCATGCCGTCGACACCCGGCATCGGCAGCATGGTCGACTCACCGCCATATCCACCGCCGCCCTCGACGAAGTCCACCTTGCGTCCGGTGAACTCCATGCAGGTCTGATGCAGCGGAACGATCAGCGCCGAGGATGTCGGATCGAACGCACTGGCCTGCCAGTTGTGCCCACCGTAGATGCTCGGACAAGCCCGAACGGCATCGCCGACCTTCGCGCCGACGATATCGTCGCGGTACTGCAGACGACCGGTCTTCCGGTCGATGGGTTTCTTGAAAATGTCTTGCGGCAGCAGTTCGACGAAATCGGCGAACCGACCGTCGCGGCGATCGAGCTTCCAGAGGATGCCATCCTTGCCCACGGTCACCACGTATCGCTTTCCTGCGACATCCACCAACACACGCTCGAAGCCCGTCTCCATGTCGAGCGTCTCGCCCGGCATGTGCTGGAAGAACCAGCGCAGCTTGCCGGTCTTGGGCTCGATCGCCAACGTGGAATTGGTGTACAGGGCATCGGAGCGCACGGTCATGCCACGGCTCGCGGCCACCCACGGCTTCGCCTGCGATGTACCGAGGAAGACGAGGCCCAGTTCCGGGTCGTAAGACCCCGCGATCCAGTTGTCACCACCACCGCGCAGCGACGGCGGAACGCCTCCCCAACTCGCGTCGTTCGGGTCGCCCGGTAAGGCGATAGTAGAGGTACGCCAGAGCTCGAGCCCGGTCTGCGGGTCGTGCCCGGTGATGAAGCAACCGCCCTTCTTGAAGCGCTCGCACCCGTTGATGCCGCTCACCACGACGCCATCCGCGATGATCGGCCCCGCCGAGTGCGTATACCCTTCCGTGAAGTCCGCCTTGGTGGTACGCCACAGGAGCTTGCCGCTGCGAGCGTCGATGGCGATCAATGCAGCATCGTAGGTGGCGACGAACAACCGGTCCCCGTAGAGGGCGATGTTCCGCGTCGGACCACCGAGCGTCTTCGACTCCGGCGGATGCGGATACGCGTACTCCCAGATCAGCGAGCCCGTCGCCGCATCGAGCGCCTGGATGACATTCCCCGGATGGGTGAGGAACATGATCCCCTCGTGCACCAGCGGAGTGACTTGGTTGCTGCCCTCCCGCATCGTCAAGGTCCAGGCTAGGCGCAGACCGCGGACATTGCCGGCGTCGACCTGCGAGAGGGGCGAGAAGCCCTGACCATCCTGCGTCCGCCGCCAGTTCAACCAGGCGGAGTCCGGCGGATCGCGCAACATCGCAGCGGTGACAACAGACAGAGGCGGCGTGGACCTGTTGGTCCAACGTCCCGCGCGCTCGGCCGCCTCCATCACGCCGCTCGCCCCCTCCCAAGCCCGCACGGCCGACTCTGATCCCGCTTCATTGACGGTTGCGCCCCCCTCGGGCCGAGCGGACGGCGGCAGCGTCCCGTCCGGCACGCCGATCAGTGCGGACTGACTCGCCTTCAGTTCGCGCATCCCTGCTGAAAAACCGTTCGCCTGTAGCAGGTACGCAGTCATGTCGGTAAAGACCGTATCTCCCGCACTAGCGGGTACCGTGGTCGACATCGAGGTGCGGATGTAGTGGTGCAGACTGGCAACCGGTTGGCCGCTCCACTTGGCCAAAAAGGCGCTGCCCTTCAATGGCACGCCGTGTCCAGTGCCCCGCAGCGTGATGTGGTGACATTCGACGCAGTGACGTTCGTACGCGTCCTTTCCTCGTCCCGCCTGACCGTTTGTGTAGAGGTCGGCGGCCGGGAGTGGGTGGGGCATCGAGACCATGCTGGCCAAGGCGAGGCAACGGACGACCAATCTTGCCGAAATGCGCATCAATGACTCCTCCCCTAGCCTGAAACCTCTACCGAACAATGTTCTCTTGTTTGCTGACAACAAGTCAAGTTGACACCACGACCATCCGCCAACCCTTGTTCGCGGACTTGCTAGTTACCAACAAGAAAAACTACTATCAACCGAGCATGTAGTTATGACAGCGCCTGATCGATGGGTGGCACGCAACCATCCGTCCTGGCGGCATCGGATCTGACGACCTTTATTTCCGACCAAATGCCCGGGCATGGAGGGTTTTTAAAGTGATGACGGAGCAAGTTAGGAAGCAGGCAGATTTCGACGTGATAGCTATCGGAGCGGGCTTTGCAGGCCTAGGACTCATCCACCACATACGCGAAGCAGGGCTCTCGATACGCGTGTTTGACAAGGCGTCTGATATCGGCGGCACCTGGACTTGGAACCGCTACCCTGGTGCGGCGAGCGACAGTGAGTGCTACTACTACTGCCTGACGTTTTCCAAAGAATTGTTGAGGGATTGGAGCTGGTCGGTCCGCTATCCGGGTTGGGAGGAGAACCTCCGCTATATGCACTTCGTAGCGGACCGATGCGATATGTGGCCGCACATCACTCTCAACACCAAAATAGCCAGTGCCACTTACCAAGAGCAGGACAACCTGTGGGTGATACGCACCGAGGCAGGTGATCAATATACCTGCCGTTACTTCATCAGCGCGATGGGTATGATCTCGGAGCCCGTGATGCCTGACTTCAAAGGCATGGCCGACTTCAAGGGGCCCTGCTTCCACTCGGCACGCTGGCCCGAAGGTCTGCACCACGCCGGCAAGCGCATCGGCATCATCGGCAGCGGCGCGACCACCGTCCAGATGTTGCCGGAGGTCGCAAAGACAGCCGCACAAGTCACTGTCTTCCAGCGCACAGCGAATTTTGTCATGCCGGCGGTGCAGAAACCGATGACACCGGAGTGGGAGGAAGAGATCAAGGCCAATTACGAGCAGATCATCCAGAAGTGCCGGAACCACTCCTTCGGCATGGCATTCGACAGTCCGGTCGGTCGTAACCTCGCGAATACGCCGCCGGAAGAGGTCCAACGGATCCTCGAAGAGCATTGGCCGCGCGGCAGTTTCCGGTTCGTGTTCGAGACTTTCGATGACCTCATCGTCAATGCCGAATCCAATCGTGTCGTTGGCGACTTCATCATCAGCAAGATGAAGGAGAGGGTGCACGATCCGGAGATCGCGGAGATCTTGACCCCGAAGGGCTATCCGTTCTTCGCTAAGCGACCGCCTCTCGACCACGGTTACTTCGAGGCTTTCAATCGAGACAACGTCAGACTGGTGGACATCGACGAGCGTGAACCCATCATCGAGTTCACGGAAACGGGCATCCGTACAACCAAGCAGCACCATGAATTCGACATCATCGTCCTCGCTACCGGCTTCCAGGCCTACACAGGCGCACAGGAGGCCCTGCCGATCCGTGGTCGCAACGGCTTGCTCCTGAGGGACAAATGGGAGGATGTGTCCAGTTCCATCTTGGGGGTCTTTGTTTCGGGATTCCCCAACATGTTCATGATCACAGGTCCGCAGGCCCCGTTCGCGAACCTGCCGACCTCCATCGAGCAGAACATCCATTACATCGTCGATTGCATCAAGAAGATGGAAGTCGATGCGCTCGATGTCTGCGAACCAAGGCAGGATGCCGAAGCCGCATGGACCGCGCATACCGCGGAAATCCATCAAATGACCCTGATGGCGCAAGGTGACAGGGTCCGGTCGTGGATGATGGGCGCGAACCTGAAGGATCGAAAAGCGCGGGTCTTGATCTACTTCGGCGGAGCCAATGCTTACTACGACAAGATGCGCCAATCAGCCGATGCGGGTTTCCCAGAAGTGGAATTCAGACACAGCGCCTGATCTGATGCTTCTTCCGAAAGACCCCTCCCAAGGGGTATCCACTCCGAACTGCGTAGCAATCCGCAGAAAGCACGAGGATCGCAACGCATGTCCGATGCAGCAGTTGTAATCGGCGCGACAGGAGGTCTCGGCGAGGCGGTGCTCCTCCGACTCGCAGCCAAGCGACCGGTGGTCATCGGCTACCACCGGAACAAGGACAAGGCAGCAGCGCTTCTGGCCCGAATCACCGCCGGCGGCGGCGCGGCTTGGACTGTTCAAGTTGACATCTCCCATCCGAACTCGGTGGCAGCGTTTTTCGAAGAGGCGGGGAGAAAAGCGGGTGGTATTGGTCATGTGGTGTCGGTGACAGGACCGCCAATTCCGCTTTGCCCGCTGTCCGAGGTGAGCCCCGAAGATTTCCGGATGATTCTGGATATCGACGTGATGGGCACCTTCAACGTGCTCCAACGGGCTATCCCACTGCTGCGCGACAACGGTGGTGGCTCGATGACCTCGTTCGTGACCACGGCTGTGCTGCGCACACTGGAGAATGACGGGATGTCCTCGGTGCCAAAGACAGCTGTCGCAGGCTTGATCAGATTGGCAGCCCGGGAAGCCGGCGCGTGGAACATTCGGTGCAACGCCATCGCGCCCGGGGTCATCGATGCAGGCATCGTGCACAGCTCTTTCGTCGTCAGCGACACTGCGAAGGCGGTGATAGCCGACTGCATGCGCAAGACACCTTTATCTCGGATGGGCAGACCTGAGGAGGTTGCGGGGCTCGTCGAATTCCTCTGCTCCGACTCCGCCGGCTACATCAACGGCCAGATCATCGGAATAGACGGCGGCTACAGCGCTTGAGCGAACCGGACCCGATTGCCGACCTTATCCCCCATTACTGGACCGATGCTAGACTTATTTTATGACCTCCACTAACCTCGATTCTTCCGTTTCCACGCACCCTCCAGTCGCTCTCCCGATCATCGCGATCATCGGTGGCACCGGTCAGTTGGGCGCTGCGATCGCGCGGCGTCTCGCAGTCGCCGGCGCACGCATCATCATCGGCTCGCGTGACTCTTCGCGAGCTGAAGGCGCCGCCGTGACGTTAGCGACTGCGATCGGGTCGGACGATGCAGCCGCGCGCATCAGCGGCGCTGGCAATCTGGAGGCGGCGAGACTTGGTGAGGTCGTGATACTGACGGTCCCCGCAGCGTCTCAGGCGGCCACGCTTGCCGAAATCGCGTCTGCGGTGATCGGAAAGATCCTGGTGGACACCACCGTACCACTGGTTCCGCCTAAGGTGATGCGGGTGCAGCTACCGCCTGAAGGCAGTGCAGCGGTGCGTGCGCAGACGATCCTCGGTGAAGGTGTCCGAGTCGTCTCCGCCTTCCACAACGTCGCAGCGCACAAGCTGGCGACCGACGATCTGATCGAGTGCGACGTGCTCGTATTCGGGGATGAACGGGCAGCCCGCCAAGCGGTGCTACCAATTGTGGAGGCCTGCGGGCTGCGCGCGTTGCACGGCGGCGTACTCGCCAACTCTGCTGCCGCCGAGGCGCTGACATCGGTGCTGATCTTCCTCAATAAAACCTACGGGGTAGACGGGGCGGGACTGCGCATCACGGGCCACCTCACGGCTCCGACACCGGGCTGAATGGCGAGCGCGCCGCTCGTCGTGCAGCCGTTATCGGGACTGCCAGAGATCCGGCGCGGCGACGATCTCGCGACATTGATCCTCGCGGCTTTGCGGCGCGCCGACCTCGCGCTACAGGCGGGAGATGTACTGGTCGTGGCACAGAAGATCGTCTCCAAAGCCGAGGGGCGAAGCGTGGACCTCACGACGATCACGCCATCGTCAAAAGCAGTCGAGTTGGCCGCACGGGTCCAGAAAGATGCTCGCTTCGTCGAAGTGGTGCTGTCGGAGTCCGCTGAAGTGGTGCGTGCAGCACCCGGAGTGCTCGTCACCCGGCATCGCCTCGGCTTCGTGATGGCCAACGCCGGCATCGATCGCTCCAATGTCCCTGCCGAGGACGCCACCCGTCCCGAGGACACCGTGCTGTTGTTGCCGGTCGATTGCGACGGCTCGGCAGCCCGACTGCGTGCGCGCATCACCGCGCTTGCACCGCTCGGAGCGGCCGAGCCAGCGGTCGTGATCAGCGACAGTTTCGGCCGTCCGTGGCGACAAGGCGTCGTCAATATAGCCTTGGGTGTGGCCGGGCTGCCGGCCTTGCGTGACCTGCGCGGCGGCCTGGACCGGGAAGGTCGTTCTTTGCAGATGACACAGGTTGCGGTCGCCGATGCCTTGGCGGCCGTCGCTGGCTTGGCGATGGGTGAGGCTGCCGAGGGTATGCCCGTGGTGCATGTTCGCGGGCTGGACATTTCCGGTCCGCTATCGGATGGTCAAAGCTTGATCCGCCCGCCCAATGAGGACCTTTTCAGATGATCAAGGCGCCGACTGTGCTGGCCGTCTGCGGCGGAGTCGGAGGCGCCAAGCTCGCACTCGGCCTGCAGCGGGTGTTACCACCGGGCGAACTCGCCGTACTCGTGAACACGGGCGACGACTTCACGCATCTCGGGCTGCGCATCTGCCCCGACCTTGACACAGTACTCTATACCTTGGCCGGGGTCGTGCATCCGCAGCAAGGCTGGGGGCGTGCAGAGGAGACCTTCGGCTTCATGAGCGAACTGCGCCAGCAGGGTGGCCCCGAGTGGTTCCTGCTCGGCGACCGCGACCTCGTTGTACATGTCGAACGTACGCGTCGAGTCGGGTCAGGCGAGCGTTTGACGAGTGTGATGGCCGATCTCGCGCAGCGTTTTGGCGTCCGGACCCGTATCCTGCCGATGGCCGATTCGGAGGTCGCCACGCTGCTCAATACCGATGCGGGTCCGCTCGAGTTCCAACACTACTTCGTACGCCTTCGATGCGAGCCGCAGGTACGCGACTTGGCGTACGCGGGGGCGCCGCAGGCGCGTCCGACCGACGAGCTTACGGCGGTGCTGCGCAGCACCGCCCTGCGTGCGATCGTGATCTGTCCCTCAAACCCCTTCCTCAGCATCGATCCGGTGTTGGCCGTACCGGGGATGCTCGCGGCGCTGCGCGCGGCGCGTGTGCCGATCGTTGCGGTCTCGCCCTTGATTGGGGGCCGTGCCGTGAAGGGACCGACGGCGAAGATCATGCGGGAACTTGGCCTCGACGTCGGGACCCCCACGATCCTCCGACACTACGCCGGCCTGATCGACGGGCTGCTGGTCGATACGGGAGATGTCGATGATGTCGCAACCCGTGAGGCTGCTGCGTCAGCCGGCGTGAGGGTCGTGGGCGAGCCGACCTTGATGCGCTCGTCCGCCGACCGAGAGCGGGTCGCGGAGGCGGCCTTGGCGCTGGCAGATGCGCTGCACCCGCAGGTATCTGCGCGGAAGGCCTCATGAGGGTATTGGCGGTAGTTCCAGTCCGCAGCCTCCGCGAGGGTAAGTCCCGTCTGTCCGGCGTGCTCTCGCCGCGTCGCCGGGCGCAGCTCATGGAGGAGATGCTCGGGCGGGTGCTCGCGGCGCTCCGTGCGGCGAGTCGCATAGACGAGGTGTGGGTCGTCACTCCGGAGGAGTCCTTGGAGTTGCCCTCCGGCGTCGGACGGTTGCACGATCACGGACTGGGGCTCAACTCGGCGGTCGAGCTTGCGGTGCAGCACCTTTCTGAACGCTGCGGGGCGCTGGTAGTGGTGGCGGCCGATACGCCGCAGGTCACGCCGGCTGAGATCGACCGCCTGGTTGAACGGGCGCAGGATCTCGAGGTAGGCGTGGTACCGGACCGTCACGGCACGGGCACCAACGCACTCTGGTTGCGTCTGCCGACGCGACTGAAACCCCAGTACGGCGTCAACAGCGCCGTGGCCCATCTTAATGCAGCGCGGCGACTCGGGCTTGCGGCGGCGCGGATAGAGGTGTCGGGATTGTCGCAGGATGTTGATGTCCCGGAAGATCTCGACGCCGAGCCGATGTCCGCACCGCAGGCGCTGCTGCTCGAGACTGAGGCCTCGTTGCCAGACCTCTTGGTACGCGCCGAGGAGATCACGCTGCGAGGTTTCGGGCGGCGTGTCGGCCACTCGCGTAAGGTGTTCATCCCGCTGACCCACCTGTGCCGCGATGTCTGCCATTACTGCACCTTCGCGGCGCCGCCACATCGCGGCCAACGGGCGTATATGACCGTAGACGAGGTGCTCGCCGTCGCGCGCGCGGGTGTCGCTGCGGGCTGCGAGGAGGCCTTGTTCACGCTCGGCGATAAGCCGGAGCTGCGTTACCGTGCGGCGCGCGAGGAGCTGGCATCACTCGGTTTCACGACCACGCTCGAATACCTGGCGCATTGTGCGCGGCGGATCTTTGAGGAGACCGGCCTTTTGCCGCACCTCAATCCGGGCGTGATGGGAGAGGCGGAACTCGCGATGCTGCGTCCGGTGTCGGTCTCGATGGGTCTGATGCTCGAGAGCGGCGCAGATCGTCTCGCGCAGCGGGGTGGCCCGCACCATCGGTCCCCTGACAAGCAGCCGGCCGTGCGCCTTGCGACCCTCGAGGCCGCGGGTCGGCTTGCCATCCCCATGACCACAGGACTGCTGATCGGCATCGGCGAGACGCGGCGGGAGCGCATCGAGTCGCTGCTCACGTTACGCGAGCTGCACCTGCGCCACGGACATCTACAGGAACTCATCATCCAGAACTTCCGCGCCAAATCTGGCACGCGCATGACAGCGTATCCGGAACCATCACTCGAGGAACTGCAGTGGACCTTGGCGGTCGCACGGCTAGTGTTCGGCTCCACGATGTCGATCCAGGCACCGCCCAACCTCAGCCCCGGCGCACTCGCCGCGCTCGTCGCCGCAGGCGTCAACGACTGGGGTGGTGTCTCGCCGGTGACGCCCGACCATGTGAACCCGGAAGCGCCATGGCCACAACTCGAGACGCTCGAAAGTGAGACGGCCGCTGCAGGACGATGGCTGGTGCCGAGATTGCCGATCTTGCCAGCTTATGCCCGGGAGCCTCAGCGCTGGCTCGATCCAAGCTTGCGCAGCACGGTGCAGCGCCGGATCGATGCTGACGGCTATGCGCTCGAGCCGGGATGGCGCGCTGGCGCCGGGCATCCACCACCCGGGCGCGACCGACGGCTTGCGGCGCAGGGCAGAGCGGCGGCCTCTTCGCCGTCAAGCGATGCGGCGCGACCCTCGCGTGGGGTGCGGGAGGCCTTGGCCCGCGTCCGTGACGGCACCGCACCGCGGGAGTCTGACCTCGTCACCTTGTTCGGCGCAGCCGGTGCAGACCTGCAGGCGGTGGTCGGGGAGGCGGATGCGCTGCGGCTCCGAACGGTGGGCGAGGCCGTCACCTATGTCGTCAACCGCAACATCAACTACACCAACATCTGCACGCATCGCTGCGGGTTCTGCGCGTTCGCCAAGGGTCGTAGCGCACGCAGCCTGCGCGGGCCCGGATACAGCCTCCCGCTCGGTGAGATCGGTACGCGGGTGGCCGAGGCGGCCGCGCGCGGCGCAACTGAGGTCTGCCTGCAGGGCGGTATCCATCCGTCATTCACCGGGCACACCTACCTCGACATCGTGCGTACGGCCAAAGAGGCTGCGCCCGGCATCCATGTCCATGCGTTCTCGCCGCTCGAGATCTTCCATGGTGCGCAGACACTGGGCCTGTCTTTGCACCAATACCTGTCGCAACTGAAAGACGCCGGGCTCGCGACACTCCCAGGCACTGCGGCCGAGATCCTCTGCGACGACATCCGCGCGATCATCTGCCCCGATAAGTTGACTAGCGCGGAGTGGCTGCAGGTGATGCGCGAGGCGCACGGCCTCGGACTGCGCAGCACAGCCACCATCATGTTCGGTAGCGTCGAGTCGTCTGCCCACTGGGCACGACACATCCTTGCTGTGCGCGCGTTGCAAGCAGAGACCGGCGGGTTCACCGAATTCGTTCCGCTGCCGTTCGTGCACATGGAAGCGCCTTTGTGGCGTCAAGGCCGTGCGCGCAGCGGCCCTTCATGGCGCGAGGCGCTGCTGATGCACGCAGTCACACGGCTCGCGCTCGCTCCGCTGATACCGAACATCCAAGCGTCTTGGGTGAAGCTCGGGCGTGAGGGAGCTCTCGAGGCGTTGCGCGCAGGGGCGAACGATCTTGGTGGCGTGTTGATGGATGAGTCGATCACGCGCGCAGCCGGCGGCATCAACGGTCAGCAGATGAGTGCGGCGGCGATGGAGACTGCGATACAGTCGATCGGTCGAGCACCGCGCCAGCGCACTACGCTCTACGGCACACCAACCCACCTCTCGATCAATGCAGCTTAAGATCGAGGACGGGTTGCCGGATCGTCGTCATCGGATTGACCTTCGAAGTCTCAGTAGCGGGCGGGCTAGACCGCGTGCGCGCTACGTGTCAAAAATGGTGGCCGGGGTCGGAATCGAACCAACGACACGCGGATTTTCAATCCGCTGCT
>CALGVD010000045.1 GCA_937920275.1 uncultured Pseudomonadota bacterium | reverse complement strand
GCCTTCTCTTCGTCGGTGAGGCGTTGGCTGACCATGGTCATCATGTGGCCGTTGCGCGAGCGGGTCTTCGCCCCGGTGGTGACATCCAGATAGCGCTGCTCGGTGCCGTATTCATTGAGCTGCTTGACGGTGTAGGCGGCGTGCTGGCCGCGCAGTTTGGGGTAGCCGGCGGTGAGGTTGCCGAGGCCGTTCGGGCCGTGGCAGCCGGTGCACGAAGGGATGCCACGCGCCGGGTCGCCGCCACGGTAGAGGCGCTTGCCGAGTGCGAGCGTCGCGGGATCGGCTTCGAGACCGGTCGGGGTCTGGCGCGCGTAGTAGGCGGCGAGGTCGCGGATGTCTTCGTCGGTGAGTGCGATCGCCAACGCATACATGTTCAGGTTATTTCGGTGACCGGCGCGGAACAGTTTCAGTTGCTCAGCGGTGTAGGCGCTGCCTTGCCCGGCGAGGTTCGGCCACTCGGGGTTCATGCTGTTGCCGTTGGCGCCGTGGCAGGCGGCACAGACGGCGGCTTTCGCGGCGCCGGCTTCGGCGGCAGCCGCTGCGGCGGCCGCATCGGCGCGGGCCGTGGCAGGCAAAGTGGCGAACGCAGCGACGACAAGCGCGGCAAGCAGCGCGGCGCGGGGCAGGACGGTAGACATCGAGCGGGCTCCGAGACGTTCGAACCTGGGCTGCGCAGTTTACACTATGACGGTGTCACGCTTCCCCCAGGCCGATTTCCTTCTGAGCGTGGCCGCCCCCGCGCAGTTCCCGCTCGACCAAGGGGCAGAGGTCGCCTTCGCCGGCCGCTCCAATGCGGGCAAGTCCAGTGCGATCAACGCCATCGCCGATCGCAAAGCCCTCGCCCGCACCAGCAAGACCCCGGGTCAGACCCGCTTGCTCAACTACTTCGAACTCGGTCCGAGCCGTCGGATCGTGGATCTGCCCGGTTATGGTTACGCGGAGGCGCCACCCGCCGAGAAACGCAAGTGGGTGCCGCTCCTCGAAGCGCTCCGGACACGGGATTCTCTGCGAGGCCTGGTGCTGATCGTCGATTCACGGCGCGGCCTGCGCGCCGAGGACTTTGCGCTCATCGAGTGGGCGCACCCCGACCGGCGTGGCGTGCATGTGCTGCTCGCCAAGGCCGATAAGCTGAATCAGGCCGAGCGCGCGGCGCTGCTGCGTGAGAGCCGTGCCGCCCTCGGCGACGTCGCCACGGCGCAGGTGTTCTCGGCGCACAGCGGCCTCGGGGTCCGGGAGGCGCAGGGGGCGCTGCAGGGGCTCTGGGAGACGGGGACCGTCACGCTGAAAGGCGGCTGGCTAGGGCCGACGGCGGGGCAAAAAAACCCCCGGTAACCGATCGCTCGGATACCGGGGCAGACTAACCCGGCACAAGTCTGAAGGCCGGGAACCCGCTCAGGGAGGGAGAAGCGGGGAACGCAGTGCGTTCGGGTAGTCAGACCGCGGGGTCCGCGCATTGGTTCCCGGCATTGATGAAATAAAAATAACAGCTAAATCAGTGTGTTAGCCATCATATTGTTGCGATGGCGCTACAGAGATCAGTGCGCCTCATCCCAGTTCATGCCGCGGCCGACATCGACCTTGAGCGGCACCCGCAACGCGCCCTGGCCGGCGGCCACCATCCGCTCGCGCACCGCCGCGGCGACGCGGTCCGCTGCGCCTTGCCGCGCCTCGAGCACCAGTTCGTCGTGTACCTGCATGATGAGCCGTGCGTCGTCCTGCCCTTCCTCCTCGCACCATCGATCGACGGCGATCATCGCGAGCTTGATGAGGTCAGCGGCGGTGCCCTGCATCGGCGCGTTGATGGCGCTGCGTTCGGCGTACTGCTGCAACGCGCGGTTGCGTGAGCGGATCTCCGGCAGGTACAGCCGGCGTCCGAACACGGTCTCGACATAGCCGGTCTCGCGCGCCCCTTCGCGGGTACGGTCCATGTAGGCCTTCACGCCCGGATAGCGTTCAAAGTAAAGATCGACGTACTGCTGCGCCTCGTTGCGACCGATGCCGAGTTGGCGCGCGAGACCGAAGGCGGACATGCCGTAGATGAGACCGAAGTTGATGGCCTTGGCGGAGCGGCGCTGATCGGTGCTGACCTCGGACAACGGGACGCCGAAGACCTCGGCGGCGGTCGCCTGGTGCACATCACGGTCCGCCTCGAAGGCGGCGATCAGGCTCGCATCGCCCGACAAGTGCGCCATGATGCGCAGCTCGATCTGCGAGTAGTCGGCGGCGAGCAGCACATGGCCGGGCGGCGCGATGAACGCTTGGCGGATGCGCCGACCTTCGGGCGTGCGGATCGGGATGTTCTGCAGGTTGGGGTCCGTCGAGGACAGACGGCCGGTCTGCGCCACAGCCTGATGGTACGAGGTGTGGACGCGACCGGTGTCCGGGTTCACCTGGGTCGGGAGTTTGTCGGCGTAGGTGCTGCGCAGCTTGGCGATGCTGCGGTAATCGAGGATCAGCTTCGGTAGCGTGAAGGACTCGGCGAGTTGCTCGAGCACATCTTCCGCGGTCGAGGGCTGTCCGGTCGGCGTCTTGCGCAGCACGGGCAGGTTCATCTTCTCGTAGAGGATCTGCTGCAGCTGCTTCGGTGAATCGACGTTGAACTCGGTGCCGGCCTCGGCCTGCGCGGCGGCCTTGAGTTCCTCGGCGCGCTTGGCGAGCTCGACGCCCTGGCGGCGCAGCATCTCGCGATCGATGAGCACGCCGCGTCGCTCCATGCGCTGCAGCACCGGCACCAACGGCTGCTCGAAATCTTCGTAGAGCCGCCGCAGCAGCGGTTCGCGCTCGATCGCGGGCCAGAGCGTGCGGTGCAGCCGCAGCGTGACATCGGCGTCCTCGGCGGCGTAGGTGCTCGCGGTCTCGATCGAGACCTGGCTGAACGGGATCTGCTTCGCGCCTTTCCCGGCGACCTCCTCGTAGGTGATGGTCTTGAGGCCGAGATAACGCTCCGCAGCGGAGTCCATGTCGTGACGCGTGGCGACGCTGTTCCAGACATAGGACTCGAGCATGGTGTCGTAGGCCATGCCGCCGAGCGCGATGCCGTGGTTGGCGAGCACATGCGCATCGTATTTGAGGTGATGGCCGACCTTGGCCGGGCGCTCCGCTTCGAGCAGCGGCTTGAGCCGCGCCAGCACGGCGTCGCGGTCGAGCTGCTCAGGCGCGCCCACATAGTCGTGTCCGAGCGGCACATAGGCCGCACGGCCCGGCTCGACGCAGAAAGACACGCCGACGATGCGCGCCTGCAGGTAATCGAGCGAAGTGGTCTCGGTGTCGAAGGCGAAGAGCGTGCTCTGCGCGAGCGTCTCCAACCAGCGTCCGAGCGCAGCCTCATCGAGCACGACTTCGTACCCGCGCGGTGCGGCGAGCAGCGCCGGGTCGGCGACGAGCGCGCTGCCGTCGGGCGTGGCGGACGGGCTATCCGGCACGCCTAAACCGCGCAGCAGGTTCTTGAACCCGAAGCGGGTGTAGAGCGTGCGCAGCGCCGTCTCGTCGGTCGGGCGGCGTGCGAGGTCGGCGGCTTCAGGCGGCAGGTCGAGATCGCAACGGATGGTGGCCAACTGCCGCGACAGTGCTAGCGTGTCGAGGCCGGCGCGCAGGTTCTCGCCGATCTTGCCGGGGACCTGGTCGGCGTTCGCGATCAGCGCATCGATCGAGCCGTACTGATTCAGCCATTTCGCGGCGGTCTTCGGGCCGACTTTGTCGATGCCGGGGATGCCATCGGAGCTGTCGCCGGCGAGTGCGAGGTAGTCGATGATCTGCTCAGGCCAGACATCGAACTTGGCCTTGACGCCGTCGCGGTCGTAGGTGCTGTCCGACATGGTGTTGACGAGCGTGATGTAGGGACCGACCAGCTGCGCCATGTCCTTGTCGCCGGTCGAGATGAGTACGCGCCGGTCGCCGTCCGCTGCACGGCGCGCGAGGGTGCCGATGACATCGTCGGCTTCGACACCGCTGATGCGCAGCAACGGCAGGCCGAGCGCCTGCACCGCCTCGAGCAGCGGCTCGATCTGTACACGCAGATCGTCGGGCATCGGCGGCCGGTGCGCTTTGTAGGCGGTGAAGAGGTCGTCGCGGAAGGTGCGGCCGGGTGCATCGAACACGACGACGAACTGCGCGCCGTCATGCTCACGCAGCGACTTCAGGAGCATGTTGAGCACGCCGAGCACCGCGCCGGTCGGCTCGCCTTGCGGCCCGGTCAGCGGCGGGAGCGCATGGAACGCGCGGTAGAGGTACGACGAGCCGTCGATCAGCACGAGGTCGGGGACGCCCGGACCCCGCGCGTCCGTGGCGGGATCCCCCATGGCTCAGGACTCCTGCGCGAGGCGACGCAGATCGGCGGCGAACCCGTCGATGCTGAAGTCGGGCTGCGTGATCAAGCGCAGCCGGTTGCTGCGGTCGTAGACATAGATCACGGCCGAGTGGTCGATGGTGTAGTCGCGGCCGTCGGGCGTCGGGACCTTGACGGCGATCGCGTGGAAGGCCTTGATGACGGTCGCCAATTCTTTGGGTTCAGGACGCAACGCCTTGAACGACGGATCGAAGCTGCGGACATAGGCCTGCAGCCGCTCCGTCGTGTCGCGCTCGGGGTCCACCGACACCAGCAACACCTGCACACGCTCGGCGTCGGGGCCGAGCGCGGCGCGCGCCTGGCGCAGACGGGCGAGCGTCGTCGGGCAGACATCGGGGCAGGCGGTGAAGCCGAAGAAGACCAGCGTGACCTGGTCGCGGAAGTCCTCCAGCCGGCGAGGCTGGCCGGCATCGTCGGCGATGACGAGGCCGCGACCGTAGTCGATGCCGGAGACTTCGGTGGAGTTGAAGGGCGCGGGTGGCGGCGTGGGCGAGCAGCCCGCCGACACGGTGAGGGCGGCGAGCGCGGCGAGCGCATGGACCCTCGACCAGAACGGACCACGAGCGCCGGGCAGCGCGCGGTAGGCCACTGCCCGGGGTCGTGTCATGTGCGGTTCAGCGTCGGTTGGCGTCAGCGCGTGATCAGGTTCCAGGCGCCTTGACCCAGACCTTGCACCAACCCATGTTCTTCACCTGCTTGCCCGGGAAGAGATTGCACTTGGCGAGCGGCGCCTTGCGGTTCTTGTCGGCCCACTGCAGGCAGTTGCCGCAATGCTGGCCCGCCTTGAAGTTCGGGTTCGCTTTCGCGTCGACCTTCTTCGCGTCTTCGACGTAGCCGAGCGCCTTGGCGGTAGGGTCGGTGGGGTTCAACACGGGCAGCGCAGCCGGTGCGGCCGGTGCAGCCGCGGGCTTCGCTTGGGCGAAGGCGGTTTGGACCACGACCGGGGTGGCAGACAGACCGAGAACGGTGGCGCCCAGGACCTGACGACGGGTCAGCTTCGGGTTGTTCATGACAA
>CALGVD010000044.1 GCA_937920275.1 uncultured Pseudomonadota bacterium | reverse complement strand
GAAGGCGGCGTGGCAGAGAGTCCATCAACTGGTGAGCGATGAGCTTGGCAGTGCTCGACTTTCGGTGTTTGGATTTAATGTGGAGACATGCTGATGAATGTCATTATCAGAAGCGCTTCCCAGGAATCAGTTCGGCGCTGACAGAGAGACTTCCGCTATCCACCTTTTCCTGCTCGACGGCCGGAGATTGATGAAGACATGAGACTGTTTTTCCCGACGATCGCTGCTTTGATGCTCGCCACATCGGTGCAGGCCGGCGTGGTACGGATCGAAGCGCGTTTGTCGGACGACGCCAAGTCGCTGGAGCTGCGCTACCACGCGCCGCGGGGTGTGAGGGAGCTGCCGCTGTTAGGGCAACGCGAGGCGGTACAGGCGTGGTGGGCGCGGCAAGCGCAGGCGGCGGATGATTGCACGATCTTGAAGCCCGGCATGCTGCAGCTGCGGCAGGGCTGCACCGAAGCACGCGTACGCGTCGCGCTCGCCACCCTCGGAGCGCAAGCACACTACGAACCGGCGCAACCGTTGGGTGACTCCGCAAGCGATGGAGGCGTCGTCAGTTATGTGGGCTATTGGCTCACCGCCGTGGCGGGACACGGATTGCGGGTGACGCTGATCCCGCCGCCGCGGGGGCAAGTGCTCTGGCAGGGGCGATGGACCGATCGGGCGGTGCATTGGGCTCTCAAGCCCGACGAGGTCACCGCCGCTCTCGCGCCGGACGATCAGGGGGATACTGCGCGTCCGTCACTTGGCCATCGCCAGACGATCTACCTCGGCCGTGCACCCTCCCGTGCGCTGCCGGGAGGTGGTCGCTTGGTGTTCGACGCGCGGCTGCCCGCGGCAGTGGTGGATACCGTCGAGGCAACGCTCAAAGATACGGTCGATGTTCTCACCGACGCGTTCGGCGAGGGACCCGGCGGTCCGGTCGGTGTGATGATGGTGCAGATATCCGGCGATCGCTTCATCGGCAATGTCAGCGGCGGTCGCAGCATGACGCTGAACATCATCGGCAGCGGCGCGGATCGACCGGGCGTCCGTGGTCAGATCCAGCGATTCGTGCGCCATGAGGCGACCCATTGGTGGGATGCCGGCGTCCGGCAGAGCGACCCGCAGGCGTCGTGGCTCGGGGAGGGCAATGCCGAATGGTGGGCGTTGCGGCTCGGAGTGGCGCAGGGTGCGAGCCTCGACGGTGCGCGGTCGGAACTCGAAACCGCGCTCAACAGCTGCCTGCAGATGACAACCTCGTTGCCCCCCAAGTTGCGCGACTGGCAAGGCTATCCATCAGCGAGGTATCCCTGCGGCATGAGCCTGATGGCCCTTGCGCAGGGGTCGCGTCGCCCGCAAGGGATGGGCCTTCGGGAACTCGCCGGTCTTTACCCGAAGAACTCCGTGCTTACCCCCGATGGCGTCGCGACCTGGGCGGGCGGGGATTTCGCTCGGGTGCTCGATGCCCCCTTGTTCACGACGGCGCTCGCCGCAGCGTACCGCGACAAGGGCTGGGCGCAGGACGAGCCGCTCGAGGATACGGCCACAGGCTCACCACGGCGCGCCTCGTGGATGGCCGCGTCGTTTTGGCTGGGAGAGTTGATGCGGGCTGATTGCAACAACATCAGCGTATCGCCGGCGCCCGATCGGGTGGAGATTGTCGCCGTCGACGGGCAGCAGTGCCGCAGTTGGCCGACCCGCGGTGAGGTGGTGAGCATCGAGGGCGTAGCGGCTATCGCGCGTCCGAAGACGGCGCAGACGGCGCTTGCATCGGCCTGTGCTCCCGGCGCGGCGGGTCGCTATCGGCTTGGGCTCGCTGATGGTACAGAGGTGCTCGTGGACTGTCCCTCTCGGCTGCCGAGTCCGCCAAGCCGGCTTCGGCTCGTACCAGAGCGCGTCGCGTTCTTGTTCACACCGCCTTCAGCACTAACTTCACACCCAAGCTCTGCAGCACCTTGAGCACGGTGTCGTAGCGCGGTTTGGCGCCGGGTGCGAGTGCCTTGTATAGGCTCTCGCGGCCGAGGCCGGTGCGGTCGGCGATGCGGGCCATACCGCGGGCTTTAGCCACCTGCCCGATCGCGGTCAGGAAGACATCGGGGTCGGACTCCTCGAGTGCTGCAGTGAGGTATTCGGCGATGATCTCGTCATCGTCGAGGAAGTCGCTGGTGTCGAAAGACCGCGTGCGGGGTTTGGGCATGGGTCATCCTTCATCGTAGGTGTTCAGCAGCACGTGTGCCTTTTCGATGTCGCGCACCTGCGTCGACTTGTCGCCGCCGCAGAGCAGGATCAACAACGTCTTGCCTCGCTGGGCGACATACACGCGATAGCCGGGTCCGTGGTGCACACGCAGTTCGCGGATACCGCCGCCGACAGACTTCGAGTCGCCGAGATGCCCCATCCGAACGGCATCCAACCGGATGAGTATGCGGGCCCGACCGCGCTTGTCGCGGAGCGCGCGCAACCACTGATCGAAGACGAGGGTCGACTGCAACTCGAACATCGCTATTGTATCCGACTGGATACTCCGTCACAAGTCTAAGGTGTGCGACGGATATTCCCCCTCCCCGCCCCGTCCGGCGAGCGGGAAATCGAGCGCGTTCATGGAGATATGCGCGGTCGGTCCTACTGCAGCTGCCCCACCCGCCACGCCAG
>CALGVD010000043.1 GCA_937920275.1 uncultured Pseudomonadota bacterium | reverse complement strand
CCGGCGAGCTGGGCGACCGCGAGGCCATAGCTGCGGCTGGCCGGTCCGGGTCTCACCGCGTGCAGGAAGACGATGCCGTCGCGGTGCTCGGTGGCATCGAGGTGCATGTTGACCACGCCGGGCAGTTCGGCGGCGAGTGCGGTGAGCTCGAAATAATGGGTGGCGAACAGCGTGAAAGCGCCGATGCGTGCCGCGAGGTGGCGCGCCGTCGCCGCAGCGAGCGCAAGGCCGTCGAAAGTGCTGGTGCCGCGGCCGACTTCATCCATCAACACCAGACTGCGAGGCGTCGCGTTGTGCAGGATGTTGGCGGTCTCCGTCATCTCGACCATGAAGGTCGAGCGGCCCCCGGCCAGATCATCACCCGCGCCGATGCGGGTGAACACCCGATCGAGCGGCCCGATCTGCGCCGAATTGGCCGGTACGAAGCTGCCGATGTGCGCGAGGATCACGATCAAGGCCGCTTGGCGCATGAAGGTGCTCTTGCCGCCCATGTTGGGGCCGGTGATCACCCACATGCGGGTCGCGGCGTCGAGCGTGAGGTCGTTCGGCACGAAGGGGCCGTCGATGAAGCGCTCGACCACAGGATGGCGACCGCCGCGGATGCACAGCACGGGGCGATCGACCAGTTCCGGGGCCACCCAGCGCAGCGTCGCCGCCCGTTCGGCGAGGGCGGCCAGGGCATCGAGCTCGGCGATGGCGGTGGCGGTGTCCTGCAGCGCTGGCAGCATCGCGGCGAGCCGCTCGAGCAGCGCTTCCCACAACACCCGCTCGCGGGCGAGCGAACGCTCGCGCGCGCCGAGCACCTTGTCCTCGAAACCTTTGAGCTCCGGCGTGATGAACCGTTCGGCGTTCTTGACGGTCTGGCGACGCAGGTAATCGGGCGGCACCTCGGCCGCCTGGCTGCGCGGTAACTCGATGAAGAAGCCCTGCACGCGGTTGTAGCCGAGCTTGAGCTGCGGAAGGCCGGTGCGGGCGCGTTCGCGGGCTTCGAGCTCGAGCAGGAAGGCGTCCGTGTCCGAGGCGATGTGCCGCAGTTCGTCGAGTTCAGCATCATGTCCGGGGGCGATCACGCCGCCCTCACGCAGCAGTGCAGCAGGCTCCTCGGCGATCGCCTGCCGCAGCAGCGCAAGCTCCGTGGTGTGCTCGCCCACCGCCGCCGCCAACCGCTGCAGCAGCGGGGGATGGCTGCCGGTCAGCCGTGCGCGCAGCGGGGGCAGTGCCGCGAGCGCAAGGCGTAGACCGGTGAGATCGCGCGGCCGGGCGGTACGCAGCGCGATGCGCGCCAGCATGCGTTCCATGTCGCCGATCGGACCGAGCGCCGCGCGCAGTGCATCGCAGCGTCGCTCCTCGACCAAGGCGCCGACGGCGGCATGCCGTTCCTGCAGCAGCGCCCGATCGGTCAGCGGGCGGTTGACCGCGCGGCGCAGCATCCGTGCGCCCATCGCCGTGACGGTGGTGTCGAGCAGCGACACCAAGGTCGCGTCCTCGCGGCCGCCGGCGCTGGTGTCGATCTCGAGGTTGCGACGCGTGACCGCATCGATCTGCAGCGCGGCCTCGCGCGCTTCGACCCGCAGGGCGCGCAGATGGGGCAGGGCGGTGCGTTGGGTATCACGGACGAACTGCAACAAGGCGCCAGCGGCGCCGACCGCGAGCGGCAGCTCCGAGGCGCCGTAGCCCGCAAGGTCGAGTGTGCCCAACTGTGCAGTGAGCGCGCGCGTGGCGGCCTCGGTCTCGAAATGCCAAGGCGCACGCCGCCGCGACTTACCGGCCGGCAGCAACGCGGCGAACGAGCCATCCTCTGCCATCGACTCCGAGACCAAAATCTCGGCCGGTTGCAAGCGCTCGAGCTCGGCGGCGAGGGCGCCCGCACCCCGACCCTCGAGCACCGAGAGACGACCCGCGCCGAGGTCGATCCACGCGAGCCCGAAGGGCAGATCTTGGCCGGTGCCGTCCCCGAGCGCGAGGGCCGCGAGCAGCACCTCGCGTCGATCATCGAGCAAGGCCGCATCGGTGACCGTGCCCGGTGTGACCACCCGTACCACCGCGCGCTCGACCGGGCCCTTGGACTTGGCCGGATCGCCGATCTGCTCGCAGATCGCCACCGACTCGCCCTTGCGCACCAAGCGTGCGAGATAGTTGTCGACGCTCTGCACCGGAACGCCCGCCATCGGGATCGGCGCCCCGGCGGACTGCCCGCGTGCGGTCAGCGTGATGTCGAGCAGCTGCGAAGCCTTGCGTGCATCCTCGAAGAAGAGCTCGTAGAAGTCGCCCATCCGATAGAACAGCAGCGTGTCCGGATGCTGGGCCTTCAGGCCGAGGTATTGCTGCATCACCGGGGTATGGTCTGCCATGCGCCTATCGTAACGCGCCCGTGGGATACTCGGCCGCGTATGGAGATCCTCCTGCAACGCGTGGTCCGGCGCCTGCTCAAGCGGGGTCGGACGGTGGCCACAGCCGAGTCCTGCACCGGCGGCGGTCTCGCCCGCGCGTTGACCGAACCTGCCGGCGCCTCGAACTGGTTCCTGGCCGGTTGGGTGGTGTACTCCGATGCCGCCAAGCGGCGTGATCTCGGGGTTCGTGCGACGACCCTCGAGCGCCACGGCGCCGTGAGTGCGGCCACCGTCGCGGAGCTCGCGCGGCAAGCCTTGCGTCGCAGTGGGGCAGATCTTGCGGTGTCGATCAGCGGTATCGCCGGCCCTGGCGGAGCGGTGCCCGGCAAGCCGATCGGCACGGTCTGGTTCGGTTTCGCGATGCGCGACGGACGGCGCGTCGTGATCGAGACGCAGCGCAAACGCTTCCGCGGCGACCGGGCCGCCGTGCGCGAAGCGGCGGTGCGCCACGCGCTGCGGCGTTTATACAGTATGGCCTGATCCCGGTTGCTGTATACCGCGTGGACAACGCGACAAATTAAGTGTTTTACGGTGTTTCGGCGCGTTCCTGCGCGGCTGTGCTGTGGGATAATTCCACCCATCGACCACGCACATCAACCCGAGGGGACACAGCATGGATGACAACCGCAAGAAGGCGCTGAGCGCGGCGCTCGGCCAGATCGAGAAGCAATTCGGCAAAGGCTCGGTCATGCGCTTGGGTGATGCCTCCGCGGCCATGTACGACATCGAGGCCGTCTCCACCGGTTCGATCGGGCTCGATATCGCGCTCGGCATCGGCGGTCTGCCTCGCGGTCGGGTCGTCGAGATCTACGGACCGGAGTCCTCGGGCAAGACGACCCTCACCCTCGAGGTCATCGCCGAGATCCAGCGTAACGGTGGCACCGCAGCCTTCGTCGATGCCGAGCACGCCCTCGATCCCGCCTATGCCGGAAAACTCGGCGTCAACGTCAACGACCTGCTGGTCTCCCAGCCGGACACCGGCGAGCAGGCGCTCGAGATCACCGACATGCTCGTCCGCTCGGGTGCCGTGGATGTGGTCGTCGTCGATTCGGTCGCCGCCCTCACCCCCCGGGCCGAGATCGAGGGCGAGATGGGCGAGATGCAGGTCGGTCTGCACGCCCGACTGATGTCGCAGGCTTTGCGCAAGCTCACCGGTAACATCAAGCGCTCGAACACCATCGTCATCTTCATCAACCAGATCCGTCTCAAGATCGGCGTGATGTTCGGCAGCCCAGAGACGACCACCGGTGGCAACGCCCTCAAGTTCTACTCGTCCGTGCGCCTCGACATCCGCCGCATCGGTGCCATCAAGAACGGTGACGAGGTCGTCGGCAACCAGACCCGTGTGAAGGTCGTCAAGAACAAAGTGTCGCCGCCGTTCCGCGAGGCGGAGTTCGAGATCATGTACGGCGAGGGCATCTCCCGCGAGGGCGAGATCATCGAGCTCGGCTCCACGCACAACATCATCGACAAATCAGGCGCCTGGTACGCCTACAAGGGCGAGCGCATCGGTCAGGGCAAAGAGAACGTCCGCGAGTTCCTGAAGACCCACCCCGAGATCGCCCAGGACATCGAGTTGCAGATCCGCGCCAAGCTGCTGCCGCCCAAGCCGCCGCGTAGCGAAGCCACCTCGGCCTGACGATGCTGCGCCGCGGTCGGCCCTATGGCCGGGGCCGGGGCGGCAAGGCGCCCGAGCACCCGGACTCCTCCGAGGCGGCGCGTCGGGCGGGTCTGCTGCTGCTCTCGCGTCGGGATTACGCCAGCGCCGAACTCGCCGCAAAGCTCGCCGCCGCAGGCTATGCCTCGGCGGTGGCGGCTGAGGCGGTGGCGGCGCTGCAAGAGGAACGGCTGCTCGACGACGCCCGTTTTCTCGACAATTTCGTGCGCGCCCACGCGGGGCGGGGCCAAGGCCCCGGTCGCATCCGTCAGGAACTCGGCCAGCTCGGTTTCAACGCCGCCACCATCGATGAGGCGTTGGCGGCTGGCCCGGACTTCGTCGCGCTCTGCCGCGAGGTGCGGACCCGCAAGTTCGGTGCCCAGCCGCCCGCATCGTGGGCAGAGCGGGGTCGGCAAGGACGATTTTTGCAGTACCGGGGGTTTTCATCGGATGATATCCGGCTTGCCACAGGCCAGGATCCGGACGCTTCCGAAGACCCTATCGAATGACTGCACCCAAACCGCCCTACATGACCGCCGCCGAAGTGCGCCGCGCCTTCCTCGAGTTCTTCCGTGAGCGCGGCCATGCCGTCATCGCCTCGAGTCCGCTGGTCCCCGGCAACGATCCGACGCTGCTCTTCACCAACGCCGGCATGGTGCAGTTCAAGGATGTCTTCCTCGGCAAGGACCTGCGCGACTACTCGCGCGCGGCGACCTCGCAGCGCTGCGTGCGCGCCGGCGGCAAGCACAACGATCTCGAGAACGTCGGCTACACCGCGCGTCACCACACCTTCTTCGAGATGCTGGGGAACTTCTCCTTCGGCGACTACTTCAAGCGCGACGCCATCCACTTCGCTTGGGCCTTCGTCACCGGCACGCTGAAGCTCGATCCGCAGCGCCTCTGGGTCACGGTGTTCCGCGACGACGACGAAGCGGCGCGCATCTGGATCGAAGAGGTCGGGGTGCCGAAAGATCGCGTCACCCGCATGGGTGAGAAGTCGAACTTCTGGGCGATGGGCGATACCGGTCCCTGCGGCCCCTGCACCGAGATCTTCTACGACCACGGCGCGCACATCGCGGGCGGCCCGCCGGGGTCCCCGGACGAGGACGGCGACCGCTATGTCGAAGTCTGGAACCTCGTGTTCATGCAGTACGATCGCACGCCGGACGGCACCCTCACGCCGCTGCCGAAGCCCTCGGTCGACACGGGCGCGGGTCTCGAGCGGCTCTCGGCGGTGATGCAGGGCGTCACCAACAACTACGACATCGATCTCTTCCGCGGCATCGTGCGCGCGGCGGCTGACCTCGCCGGCACCGACGACCTCGCGAACCCCTCCCTTCGGGTGATCGCCGATCACATCCGTGCCTGCACCTTCCTCATCATCGACGGTGTACTGCCCTCCAACGAGGGTCGGGGCTATGTGCTGCGTCGCATCATCCGCCGCGCGATCCGCCACGGCCACAAACTCGGCATCAACGGCGCCTTCTTCCACAAACTCGTGCCGGCGCTCGATGCCGAGATGGGTGAGGCCTACCCCGAACTGCGTGCCGGTGCGGCGCAGGCCGCGCGCGTGCTCGCCCAGGAAGAGGATCGCTTCGCCGAGACCTTGACCACCGGGATGGCGCTCCTCAACGAGGCGATCGACCGCTTGCAGCAGACTCCGGGCGCGGTCGCCACGATCGACGGCGCCACCGTCTTCAAGCTCTACGACACCTACGGCTTCCCGGCTGATCTCACCGCCGATGTCGCGCGTGAGCGCGGGCTCGGCATCGACCAAGACGGTTTCGAGGTCGCGATGTCGGCGCAGCGTGAGCGCGCCCGCGCCGCCAGCCGTTTCGGTATCGACCTGCGCGCCGATGCCTCCATCGACATGAAGACCGCTTTCAGCGGTTATGACGGCACGCGTGGCGAATCGCGGGTGGTGGCCTTGCTGCGCGGCGGTGCGCGCGTCGAGACCCTCGCGCCGGGCGAGGAGGGCGAGGTCATCCTCGAGTCGACGCCGTTCTACGCCGAGTCGGGCGGTCAGGTGGGTGATGCCGGCGTGCTGCACTCGGCCGGCGGCCGCTTCCTCGTCGAGGACACCCAGAAGCGCGGCACGAGCAGCGCCCACGCACACATCGGCCGTGTGGCCGCAGGCTCAGCGCCCATCCGCGAGGGTGACACGCTGCACGCGGAGGTCGATGCGCGATTGCGCGAGGCCACCGCGCTCAACCACTCCGCGACGCACCTGCTGCACGCGGCGCTGCGCGAGGTGCTCGGCAGCCATGTCCAGCAGAAGGGCTCGCGCGTCGCGCCCGACCGACTGCGCTTCGATTTCTCGCACTTCCAGCCGGTCACCGCCGAGGAACTGCAGCGCATCGAAAGACGGGTCAACGAGCAGGTGCGCCTCAATGCCGCCGCCGAGACGCGCGAGATGGATTACGACGCCGCGGTCGCCGCCGGCGCGGTCGCGCTGTTCGGCGAGAAGTACGGCGCGCAGGTGCGTGTGTTGCGCATCGGCGAGTTCTCGACGGAACTCTGCGGCGGCACGCATGTGCGCCGCGCCGGTGATATCGGCCTCTTCAAGATCCTGAGCGAAGGCGGCGTGGCCTCGGGCGTGCGGCGCATCGAAGCGGTCACCGGTGAGGGCGCGCTCGCCCATACCGAGTCCGCCGAGACCTTGGTGCGCGAGGTCGCGGGTCTCGTGCGCGGCACGCGCGACGATGTCGGCGCCAAGGTGCGCGAGGCCCTCGATCGCATCCGCCAACTCGAAAAAGAGAACCGCTCGTTGCGTGACAAGTTGGCCTCCGGCCAAGGCACGGACCTCGCCGCCGGCGCGGTCGAGGTCGCCGGCGTGAAGGTGGTGGCGATGCGGGTCGAGGGCGCTGACGCGGGGGCGCTGCGCAACGCCGTCGATCAACTGAAGGAACGCCTCAAGGCCGCCGTGATCGTGCTCGCGAGCGTGGACGCCGCGGGTAAAGTGCTGCTGGTCGCGGGGGTGACCCCGGGCGAGGTCGGCCGGATCAAGGCGGGCGAGGTCGTGGGCCAGGCCGCCGCGCTGCTTGGCGGTCGGGGCGGCGGTCGGGCGGATTTCGCGCAAGCGGGCGGTACGGACAGCAGTCGGTTGCCCGAGGCGCTGGCGGCCGTTGTGCCCTTCGTCAGGGCTCGCCTCGAGGGCTGACGCCGAAGGGGGTAGCCGAAGGTGGCATAGGCCTCGGGTGGACGCACCGGGCCGTTTGGCCTATCTTCTGGGCTGTCGGCGGAGGTCTTGCAGGGGGTGAGACTTTCCGAGTCCGGCGGCCGCGCCAAAGCGCTCGGGGGGTAGTCCATGCTGATTCTCACGCGACGCGTCGGCGAGACCGTCATGATCGGCGAGGAAGTCTCGGTGACGATACTCGGTGTGAAGGGCAATCAAGTGCGCGTGGGCATCAACGCGCCGAAGAATGTCGCCGTACATCGTGAAGAGATCTTCGAGCGCATCAAGTCCGAGGACCCCGATGCCGTCGAACCTGAGCGGGTCCAGAGCGAGCACACCGGCTTGCGGGCTTGATGCCGTTTTGACTGGGTGCAGAGGGGGCCGTATCATCCGCCCCCGTGACCCGCGCTGGAGAGATGGCCGAGTGGTCGAAGGCGCACCCCTGCTAAGGGTGTAAGGGTCAAAAGCCCTTCGAGGGTTCGAATCCCTCTCTCTCCGCCATTCCTCACGCCAAGTCGTGGGGGGTATCCGCGAAGGTAGCCTCCGCGAGGGGGTTCCATTACAATTCGCCCCCCTCGCTCTATGGGCGAGGCTGACGACCGCGCGCCCGTAGCTCAGTTGGATAGAGCGCATGGCTACGAACCATGAGGTCGGGAGTTCGAATCTCTCCGGGCGCGCCAACTTCTCTCGACGGTCTTACTGGCCGTCCCGTGCCGGGGGCGGCGTGACCGCACCGGCCTCGTTGCCCCAGAGCTTGATCCGCAAGAACTCATATTGGCGTTCCAGCGTCCCGCGCAACTTGCGACCCGCTTCGCGCAGGGTGAGCGCCTCTCGACAGATCGTGAGCGTGTCGGCGTCCGTCGCGGCGCTGATCAGGTGCGCCGCAGCTTTCATCAGGTTCTCGGCATCCGCGGCGCGCGTCTTCTCAAGCGCCTGATAGGACTCGGACTCGACCAGGCTGCGTCGGAAGGCGTCGATCTGCGCGGCATCCCAACCGGAATCTTTGGCCCGTTGGGCGAGCCCTTCCGCGAGGTTGCTCTCGATGGAGGAGGTCTCTTTGTACAAGGCCGTGGTCTCTGCGCGGAGACCCTCGAGGGTCTGCATCGCGCCGGCTTTGGTGGCACAGTCTTGGGTTTCGGCTGCGGGCGCGGCCAACAAGCCGAGCAGCGCCAACATGCCTGTCGCGCTGACGCGACCGGCGATGGGGGCGGAGGCTGATCGGGGGCGACCGTCGCGCATAGTGGATATCCCTACGATACACGACACAGTGGTTTGTATAGGTGACGCGCCCCTCCGGGGGGCCTCGGGATCAGCGCCGATTCACGGCGGTGCGGGAGGTGTGGGTGGCATCGCAGGCCCGGGCGGCGCTTCCGAGGTCACCGCCGGCGGCGCCGGGGTGACCCGGTCGACGAAATAGGACGTCTCGCCGAAGCAGCGGGTCGGCAGGCCGCGGTGCTCCGAGTAATGCAGTTGCACCCGCTCGCCGACGAAGCCCGAGAGCTGTGCTGCAACCGCCTTGTCCCGCACCGAGAACTCCCAGATCTCCGGTGCCATGCCCGGCACGACATACATCGCGAGCTCGCCCTCGTAGGTCTTGCAGACCCAGCCTTTGCTCGAGAATTTCTGTAAGACACCGCCCCGGTCGCCTTCGGAATAGCGCCAATTGAGCGAGAACAGGGTCCAAAGCCCGACCGCCAAGACGAGGCCGGCGAGCCAGTAGAGGAAGAACCGTTTGATGCGCCGGCCGAGGCTGACCTTGGTGGGCGGCAGCGGGGACGGGGACGGGGGCGGCAGCGGGGGCGGCACCGCGGCGGGTTTGGGCGTTGACCCGCTCGTGGGGTCAGGCGAGGGTGTGGAAGACTCGTTGGACATCGTCGTCCTGCTCCAGTTTGTCGATGAGGGCCAGCACTTCGGCAGCGTCCGCTTCTGAGAGTTCGACGGGCGCCATGCAGAGGTATTCGTGTTCAGCGGACAGCGGCGCGATCTGGCGCGCCTCGAGGGCTTCCTGCATGCGGCCGAAATCCTCGAACGAGCAGCGCGCCACGAGCTGCGGTTCGCCCTTCTCGCCGACGCTCTCGCCCATCTCGTCGAGACCGTGGTCGATCAGGTAAAGCTCGAGGTCATCCTGGTCGATGCCCGCCGGGTCGAGCCGGAACACCCCCATCTTACGGAACATGAACGAGGTGCTGCCGCTGGTGGCCAGGTTGCCACCGTTCTTGGTGATCACGTTGCGCACGGTCGCCACGGTACGGGTCGGGTTGTCGGTGGCGGTCTCGACGAGCAGGGCGATGCCGTGCGGGGCGTAGCCCTCGTAGAGGACTTCGTCGTAGTTCGTGGCGTCGCGGCCGCTCGCACGCTTGATGGCGGCCTCGACCTTGTCCTTGGGCATGTTGACCGCGCGGGCGTTCTGCAGGATCCGGCGCAGCGTCGGATTGGACTGCGGATCGGGGCCGCCCGACTTGACCGTCATGGTGATGTCCTTGGCGATCCGCGCGAACTGCTTGGCCATGCGGTTCCAACGCGCGAACATCGTATGCTTGCGGACTTCGAACATGCGCCCCATAGGCCCATGTTAACCGGCTCGGGCGCCCCGCGCCTATGCGGGTGGAATCTTTCCCATGCCGCGCTGGTCTACACTTCTCGAACGCCATGCCCTGACGCCCGCTCTCTGAACTCCTCAAGGTGAATGATGGACTACCGCGCGATCCTGCAACGCAAGCTCCTCTGGGCCATCCTGCTCGGGTTGGTGGCGGCTCTTGTCTTGTGGCGCTGCACCCGGAGCGACGAGGCGGCGCCGAAGTATGTGACCGACGCCGTCGCGCGCGGCGATGTGATCTCGCGCGTGAGCGCCTCAGGGAGCCTCTCAGCGGTGGTCACCGTCGAGGTGGGGAGCCAGGTCTCCGGTCGCATCCAGGCGCTTTACGCCGACTTCAACTCGGTTGTGAAGAAAGGTCAGCGTATCGCCAAGATCGACCCGGCCCTCTTCGAGGCGGCGGTGGCGCAGGCGGCGGCCAATGTCACGGCGGCGCGCGGCAACCTCGCGCGCCTCGAGGCCCAGGCCGAGGAGGCCGAGCGCCTGGCCCGTCGAGCGGCACAACTCTTCGAGACCCGCATCGTGGCCGAGAACGACCGAGATGCGTCGGCGTCCACTGCGCTCGCCGCGCGGGCGGCTGTCCAACAGGGTCGTGGCCAATTGGCGCAGTCGCAGGCGGCGCTGTACCAATCCGAGACCAACCTGCGCTACACCGATATCCTCGCCCCCACCGACGGCATCGTGATCTCGCGCGCGGTCAACGTCGGCCAGACGGTCGCCGCGTCGTTGTCGGCACCGGTGATCTTCACCATCGCCCAGGACCTGCGGGCGATGGAGGTCCACACCAACATCGCCGAGTCCGACATCGGCCGACTGCGAGCCGGGATGGACGCAAGTTTCACGGTGGATGCCTATCCCACAGAACGCTTCCGTGGCCGCATCCGCGAGATCCGCAACGCGCCACAGGTCGTCCAGAACGTCGTCACCTATGATGCCGTGATCGACGTCGAGAACGCCGAGCTCAAGCTCAAGCCGGGCATGACGGCGACGGTGAACATCGTCAGTGAACGACGCGATGGCGTATTGCGGGTCCCGAACGCCGCGCTGCGCTTCCGTCCTGACGCACTGGCCGCTCGTCCGGCGGGTGCGGGGGGCGCAAGCCGCGCCGGTGGCGCAGCGGGCCGCAGCGGCTCGATGGCTGCGGGTGCGGCCGGTGGTCCGTCGGCGCGCGAGCGTCCGGATCGAGACCCCGCGCTGCGCAGCATCTATGTGCTCGTCGACAAAGAGTCGGTACGGCGCGAGGTCAAGGTGGGGCTCTCCGATGGCGGCTTCACCGAGGTCACGGGCGGCGAACTGCGCGAGGGCGACCTCGTCATCACCGGTATCGAAGGCCAGTCCGGCGGCAGTGGCGGCCGACCGGGTGGTCGGCCACGCATGCGGATCCTCTGACCCCATGGCGCTGCTCGAACTTCGCGAGATCGCCAAGATCTATCGCTCCGGCGACCAGGATTTCATGGCCCTGCACGATCTCGATCTCGACATCGAGCGCGGCGAGTTCGTGGCGGTGACCGGTTCTTCCGGGTCGGGGAAGTCGACCTTGATGAACATCCTCGGCTGTCTCGACTCGCCGAGCCGCGGCACCTATCGCATCGATGGGCGTGATGTCGCGGGGCTCTCGCGGATCGAGCTCGCCGCCATCCGCAACGAGTTCATCGGCTTCGTGTTCCAGAGCTTCAATCTGCTCGCACGCACCAGCGCCGCCGAGAACGTCGAACTGCCGATGATCTATGCACGGGTGCCGCCTGCCGAACGCCGCCGGCGCGCGCTCGAATCCCTCGAGCGGGTCGGTCTGGGCCATCGTGCCGGGCACCATCCGTCGCAGCTGTCGGGCGGCCAACAGCAGCGCGTGGCCATCGCGCGGGCGCTCGTCACGCGACCGCCACTGATCCTCGCCGATGAGCCGACCGGTAATCTCGACTCCGTCACCAGTCTCGAGATCATGGGCTTGCTGCGCGAACTGCGCAGTTCCGGCATCACGGTGGTGTTCGTCACCCACGAGCGCGACATCGCCGCCTACGCCGATCGCCAGCTCGCGCTGCGCGACGGCGCGATCCTCTCCGACACCCGCAGCGCCGAGGCCACGCCATGATCTCCACCCGTGAAACCGTGCGTATGGCGTTGCGGGCGCTGCGCCGTAATACATTGCGATCCACGCTCACCGCGCTCGGCATCATCATCGGCGTGGCGGCGGTCATCTGCATGGTGACGATCGGCGAGGGCGCCAAGAGCCGTATCCGCGCGCAGATCGAAGGCGCCGGCACCAATGTCATCCTGGTGTTCTCCGGTTCGAGCCGTTCGGGCGGCATGCGCGGTGGCATGGGCTCGCAACCGACCCTCACCTGGGACGACCTGCGGGCCATCCAGACCGAGTTGCCGCTCGTCCGCGCCGCCGCACCGGTGCTGCGCACGATGTCGTCGGTGATCTCCGAATCGAGCACCTGGACGACGACCATCTACGGGACGATGCCCGAGTATTTTGTGATCCGGAACTGGGCGGTGGACAAGGGGGTCGGTCTCACCGCCTCGGACATGGCCGGCTCGACCAAGAATGCAGTCATCGGCCGCACGGTCGCGGTGAATCTCTTCGGCGAGGGTACCGACCCGCTCGGTCAGATCGTGCGGATCCGCAACGCGCCGTTCACCGTGATCGGCGTGCTTTCGAGCAAGGGCCAGGGCGGCATGGGTGAAGACCAGGACGATGGCATCTTCGTGCCGGCCAGCGCCTTCCAGACGCGCATCCAAGGCGGTCTCACGCAGTTCGTGCGCGGCCCCATCTACGTCAGCGCCATGACCAGCGAGTCCATCCAGCCCGCCCGTGAACAGATCGCCGGCTTGCTGCGTGAGCGGCACCGGCTCGCGCCGGATGAAGACGACGACTTCAGCACCACCACCATGGCGGAGATGACCGGTGTCTTCACCAGCGCCACCGAGACCTTGACCAACCTGCTGGCGGCGATCGCTTTGGTGTCCCTGGTGGTCGGCGGTATCGGGGTGATGAACATCATGTTGGTGTCGGTCACCGAGCGCACGCGCGAGATCGGCATCCGCATGGCGGTCGGCGCTCAACCCGGCGACATCCGCGCCCAGTTCCTGATCGAGTCGCTGGTGCTGGCGGCGATCGGCGGCGCCATCGGCATCGTGATCGGTCTCGGAGTCGCGAAGTTCGTGGCCGCTGCCTTTGGTTGGTCGATGCTCGCACGCACCGACATCATCCTCATGGCGCTCGGCGTGAGCGCCGCGGTCGGCGTGGTCTTCGGGCTCTATCCGGCCATCAAGGCGTCGCGCCTCGACCCGATCACGGCGCTGCGTTACGAATGACCGGCGCTGGCGTGCTCGGCTGCTCGCGCTCGTAGCCCTGCATCGCCGCCAGTTCGGCTTTCTTGGTCATCACGATGATGCTGATCCGGCGGTTGATCGGATTGCGCGGGTTTTCCTTGTCGAACGCGATCGCCGATGACACGCCGACCACGCGGACGATCTTGTCCTCGCCCAGGCCCCCAGACAGCAGTGCCCGCCGTGCCGCATTGCCGCGGTCTGCCGAGAGCTCCCAGTTGCTGTAGCTGTTCGGACGGCCGTCACCATAGGGCGTGTTGTCGGTGTGCCCGGAGATGCTGATGCGGTTCGGCACCGAGTGCAGGTAGGGCCCCAACTCACGCAGGATGCGGGTGGTGTAGTCCTTCAGGAGCGTGCTGCCGAGATCGAACATCGGCCGGTTCTGCGCATCGATGACCTGGATGCGTAGACCCTCCGGCGTGATGTCGAGCAACAACTGGTCCTTGAACGGCTTCAACGCTTGGCTGTTGTCGATGGCGTCGCGCAATTGGCCATGCAGCGCATCGAGCTGCGCTTTCTCACGCAGCTCTGCGAGTTTGCGTGCTCGGGCTTCCTCCGGTGTCTCCGCGCGCTGCGCGGCTTCGAGGTCCTCCATCACCTGCCCGATCATGGGTCTCACATCGGGCGCGGCGCGTGGGGCCTCCATCGCGCCGCCCAGATTGATCGCGCTGCTGCTCGCGCCGCCGGGGCCGCTCTGGCCGGGTGCCGGCTTCGGCGACTCGCCTGCCTGCATGCTCGGGTTCTTGAAATACTCGAAGATCGCCGCCCGCTTCTCAGGATTTGCGGTGGCGACCAACCACATGACCAAAAAAAACGCCATCATCGCGGTGACGAAGTCGGCATAGGCGACTTTCCAGGCGCCGCCATGATGCCCTGCGGCGATGATCTTCTTGCGCCGGATGATGATCGGGCGTACCGGTTGGCCGTCCTTGTCTTTGAGGTTCGCTGCCATCGGGGCGTCTCCCTACTCGGCCGCAGCCTTGGACTTGCTCTTGAGGTGCGCCTCGAGGTCGCCGAAGGTCGGCCGCACATCGGCGAACAGCAGCTTGCGTGCGAACTCGACGGCGACTTGCGGGGGATAGCCGCGCACGCTCGCCACCAACGCCATCTTCACCACCTCGAAGGCCTTGCCTTCCTCGTGGGCGCGCCCCTCCATCGCGGCGGCGATCGGCCCGACGAAGCCATAAGCGACGAGGATGCCGAGGAAGGTGCCGGTGAGCGCCGCGCCCACCTTCATGCCGATCTCGGCGTTGCTCGATCCTTCGATGGCGGACATGGTGTTGATGATGCCGAGCACGGCGGCCACGATGCCGAAACCGGGCAGCGCATCGGCGACCTTCTGCACCGCATGGGCCGGCTCCAAGGTCTCTTTGTGGTGGGTCTCGAGCTCGTAGTCGAGCAGACTCTCGAGCTCGTTCGGGTCGAGGTTGCCGCCGACCATCAAGCGCAGGCAATCGGTGATGAACTCGAGCATGTGGTGGTCGGCGACGATGCTCGGATATCGGCTGAAGAGTTCGCTTTTCTCGGGGCTCTCGATGTCCGATTCGATCGCGAGCAGACCCTCTTTACGGGCTTTCACCAGCAGGTCGAACACCAGCTTCAGGAGATCGACATAGGAGTCGCGGGTATAGGCGGGCGGCTTGAACAGGCCGATCGCGTTGGCGAACGACGCCTTGACGACCTTCAGGGGGTGGCTGGTGATGAAGGCGCCCAATGCGGCGCCGATGATCACCACGATCTCGGAGGGGTGCCAGAGCAGCAGCAGGTTTCCGCCCGCCATCAAGAACCCGATGGCGACTGATGCCAGGACGATGATGGAACCGATCATCGCGATCATTAGATGTGCTCGCAGGGGTTGCAGGGGGCCTGACCCGGTAACGGCCTCCCCGGGACGGACTTTAATTAATCTGGTTGAGCATTGACTGTGACGCAGGTCACAATGGGCGCCCTCCACCGCGCTGTCTGGTGACCCTCATGTTCGACTTTCCCCTCTATCTCACCGGTCTGGCCGCTTTGTCCGTGTTCGCTGCGGCGGGGTGGGCGTTGTCGGTGTACCGCAGCAATGTCGACCATGTGGACACCCAGTGGTCGCTGATGTTTTTTTTGGCGATGCTGGTCTACGCTGGCACCGTCCCCGAGACCCAGCGCGGCCGTTTGGTGTTGGTGCTGGTGGGGATCTGGGCCATCCGCCTCGCGGTCTACCTCACCGCGCGCAACTGGGGGCACCCGGAGGACCGCCGCTATCAGGCGATCCGCAGGCGTAACACGCCCGGGTTCGCCTTCAGCAGCCTGTACCGCGTCTTCTTGATCCAGGCCGCGCTCGCCTGGGTGATCTCGCTGCCGTTGCTCGGCGCCGCGCTCGGTCGCACCGAACTCGGTTGGCTCGACTGGGCGGGCGTCGCCCTCTGGGTCGTCGGATTCGTGTTCGAGACGGTGGGCGACTGGCAGCTCGCGCGCTTCAAACGCGATCCGGCCAACGCCGGCAAGGTCATGGACCGCGGCTTCTGGCGCTGGACGCGCCATCCGAACTACTTCGGCGACTTCTGCGTGTGGTGGGGCTTCGGTCTCATCGGCCTCTCCGCCGGAGCGTGGTGGTGCCTGCTCGGCCCGGTGCTGATGAGCGTGCTGCTGCTGCGGGTCTCTGGCGTCACGCTCCTCGAGCGCGACATCGGGCAGCGTCGCCCGGAGTACGCGGAATACATCCGCCGCACCAACGCGTTCTTCCCCGGTCCGCGCCGGGGCTGATCTCCCGCGTCAGCCGCCCTTAGGACTCGGATCCTCGCGAGGCGCGCTTGCGCTCGTTCTCTTTGAGGAAGCGCTTGCGCAGCCGGATCGACTGAGGGGTCACCTCGACGAGCTCGTCGTCGTTGATGAACTCCACGGCGTACTCCAGCGTCAGCGGGATGGGCGTCACGAGCAACAACGCATCGTCTTTGCCGGCGGCGCGGACGTTGCTCAGCTTCTTCTCCTTGATCGGGTTCACCACCAGGTCGTTGTCGCGGCTGTGGATGCCGACGATCATGCCCTCGTACACCGTCGTGCCGTGCTCGACGAACAATCGGCCCCGCTCTTGGAGCGTGAACAGCGAGTAGGCGACCGCAGACCCCGTCTCATTGCTGATGAGCACGCCGTTGTGGCGCTCGGGGATCTCGCCCTTGACCACATCGTAGCCGTCGAAGATGTGGCTCATGAGACCGGTACCGCGGGTCATGGTCATGAACTCGCCTTGGAAGCCGATCAGCCCGCGCGCCGGGATGCGGTACTCGAGGCGGACGCGCCCCTGGCCCCGGCCTGAGGGGTCGCCCTCGATGACCATGTCGAGGAGTTCGCCGCGACGGGTGCCGAGCTCGGACATCACGCCGCCCTGCAGCCCTTCGTCGATGTCGATGGTGAGTGCTTCAAAGGGTTCCTGCGATTGACCCTCCACGACGCGCTTGAGGACCTGCGGCTTGCCGACCGCGAGTTCGTAGCCCTCGCGACGCATGTTCTCGACCAAGATGGTCAGGTGCAGTTCGCCGCGGCCGGCGACACGGAACACGTCGGCGTCGGCGGTCTCTTCCACGCGCAGCGCGACGTTGCTCTGCAGTTCGCGCATCAGCCGATCGCGGATCTGGCGGCTGGTCACGAACTTGCCCTCGCGTCCCGCGAGCGGCGAGGTGTTGACCTGGAAGGTCATCGCGAGCGTCGGTTCGTCGATGTCGATCGGCGGTAGCCCCTGCGGATTCTCGGGGTCGCAGAGCGTGAGGCCGATGTTGACCTCCTCGATCCCGGTGATGGCGACGATGTCGCCGGCTGAAGCCGTCTCGACCGGTATGCGCTCGAGGCCGCGGAAGGTCAGCACCTGACCGATACGCCCGGTGCCGCGGCTTTCATCGCCCCAGCGCAGGGCGACGGGCTTGCCGCTCTTGAGGGTGCCCTGGCGGATGCGTCCGATACCGATCCGGCCGACATAGGAGTTGTAGTCGAGCTGCGAGATCTGCAGTTGCAGCGGGCCCTCGGCATCGATCGCCGGCGGCGGGATGTTCGCGAGCACCGATTCGTAGAGCGCGGTCATGTCGGTGGCGGGCTTGCTGAGATCGGTGGTCGCCCAACCCTGCAGCGCCGACGCGTACACGATCGAGAAGTCGAGCTGTGCGTCGGTCGCGCCCAATTTATCGAAGAGTTCGAAGGTGCGGTCGATGACCCAGTCAGGACGCGCGCCGGGACGGTCGATCTTGTTGACCACCACGATCGCCCTGAGCCCGAGCGCCAAGGCCTTGCGGGTCACGAAGCGGGTCTGGGGCATCGGACCTTCGACCGCATCCACCAACAGCAGCACGCCATCGACCATCGACAGCACGCGCTCGACCTCGCCGCCGAAGTCGGCATGACCCGGGGTGTCGACGATGTTGATGCGGGTGCCCTGATACTCGATGGCGCAGTTCTTGGCGAGGATGGTGATGCCGCGCTCGCGCTCCAGGTCGTTGGAGTCCATCACGCGCTCGCCGATGCGTTCGTGTGCGGCGAAGGTGCCGGACTGCTTCAGCAGGCAGTCGACCAGCGTGGTCTTGCCGTGGTCGACGTGCGCGATGATCGCGATGTTGCGGATGGGGCGGGCGGTGCTCATGAGTGGGGATGTCCGTGCGGAGCGGGCCCAAGGCGGGCGGCGAGGGGCGGGCAAAAAAGGTCGCGCAGCGTACCAGAGCCCGGCCCTTTACGGCGACTTGGTCGGCGACCGGGTCGACGACCTGGGCGGCGGTCGGTGCGCTTGGGCCGGTGGGGCGGCTCGGGGGGGTGCAGGGCGGCGCGATTACGGGCATCCTTCGCCCACGGGCGCCGCCCGACCCCAAATCGTTCCAGAGTTTTCCCAGGAGACCCCCCCCATGATCGACCCCCGTCAACGCACGAGCCGTCCCAGGGCGATGATCGCCTGCGCCCTCGTCGCCGTTCTTGCCGTCGCTGCGCTCGGCGTCGCCGAGGCACAGCAGAACCGCGCCGCCCAGCAGATCAAATACCGGCAGGCCGCCTACACCGTTCTCGGCACACAGTTCGGCATCATGGGTGCGATGGCGCAGGGCCGCGCGCCATGGGACGCCAAGGCGTTTGCGACAGCCGCCGAGCGGGCCGCCTTCATCGCGACCGTGGTCCCGGATACCTTTCCGGCCGGCTCCGAATCGGGCGCGCCGACCAAGGCCAAGCCCGAGATCTGGCGCAACGAGGCAGAGATCGGTCGGATGATGACCGATCTGCAGTCGAAGACCGCTGCGCTCGCGACCGCCGCCAAGGGCGGCAATGTGGATGCCGCCAAGGCGGCGCTCGGTGCGGCCGGGCAGACCTGCAAGGCCTGCCACGACAAGTACAAGCTCGATTGAACATCGCAGATGTGCTGACCGGGGCGGTCGATCGGCCGTACGGGCAGCTGCAGTACGCGGTTTCGGGCCGCAACCACGGTCAAGCGGTGTTGTTGCTGCACCCGCTCGGCTCGGACCTCGCGTTCTGGCAGCCACAGCTCAAGACGCTCGGCCTGCGCTTTCGGGTGATCCGCTTCGATGCCCGCGGCCACGGTGGCTCGGTCATCGCTGCGGGCGCTCCGCTCGCCTGCACGATGACGGACCTGCTCGATGATGCCTGCGCCGTGCTCGATGAGCTCGGTGTGGACCGCGCGCACTGGTGCGGGCTGTCGCTCGGCGGTGCGGTCGCTTTGCAGGCTGCGCTCAGCGTGCCGGCGCGGGTACAACGCTTGGTGCTCGCCCACACCGCTGCGGCGTTCCCGCCGCGCGGACTTTGGGACGAGCGCATCAGCACCGCTTCGATGCAGGGGATGACCCCGCTCGTCGAGGGTCTCGGCGCGCGATGGTTCTCGTCTGGATTCGCGACCGCCAATCCAGACGCCGTGCTGGAAGCCGAGGCGACCTTGCGCAAGGTGCAGGCACGCGGCTATGCCGAGTGCTGTGCCGCCCTGCGCGACTTCGACGTCTCCGCGCAGCTCGGCGCAGTGCTTGCGCCGACGCTGGTGATCGGCGGTGCACAGGACATCGCCACGCCGCCCGAGCGTGCCGAGGCGCTGCACGATCTCATCTCGGGCGCGGATCTGCTGATGCTCGACAGCGGTCATCTCTCCAATGTCGAACAGGCCGAGGAATTCTCCGAGGCCGTCAGCGGATTTCTGCGGGACTGACCGCGCGGTCCGCTGCGCCCCGCCACCCCCAGCCGACCTGCCTCCGTCGTGGCCGAATCAAAATGGAGATCCGACTATCTGCCGCTCTGGATCGGCGGGGCGATCCGTGGTCGGGTACGCGGCGATGTCGTTCCGGGCTTGCGCGGGATGTCCGAGATCGACTCGGCTGAGGTGGGTCTGCGCTTGCGCGAGCAGACGGGTGGTCTCGCCTCCGCAGCGGCGTTGCGCGCCGCCTGCAGGGCACGCAGCCGGGCTTTGCAGTCGGTGGCCCAGCAACTGCATCGCGCCGGGCTCATCGCCGACTGGCGCAACGAAGCCAGTGCCTTGCTCGATGAGCAGGGCGTCGAAATCGCACGCTGCGAGCGCGGCGCGTTCCGCACGCTCGGGCTGCAGAACCGCGCAGTGCACATCAATGGTTGGCATCCTGACGGGCGGCTGTGGGTCGCGCGACGCAGCGCCCTGAAGCGCGCGGACCCGGGCAAGCTCGACAATCTGGCGGCGGGTGGCGTGGCTGCCGGGGAGACGCCGCGCCGCTGCGCAGTGCGCGAGCTCTGGGAGGAGGCGGGTGTGCCCTCAATGCTCGCGCGACGGGTCGACTTCCCGGGGATGGTGATCCGCTCCTTGCGCGAGACCACCTTCGGACTGCACGACGAACTCGTGATCGTCGCCGACCTCGTGTTGCCCGCCGATTTCGAGCCGATCGGTCGCGACGGCGAGGTCGAATCCTTCGCCTGCCTAGATCGCGGCGCGGTCGAGGCGGCGCTCGCGGCCGAAGAATTCACCGTCGAAGCGGCGCTCGCTATCCGGGAATCTTTGGATCGCCGCGCGCCAGCGTGAGCAGCGCCTCGCCGGTGACACGATGCGGGATCCAGTCCTTCATCTCGCGAGCGCCGAGCGTGCGATAGAACGCGAGTGCCGGCTCGTTCCAGTCGAGCACCGACCACTCGAGGCGCGCGAGGTCCTCGCGCAGGCAGCGCGCCGCGAGATCCGCAAGCAGCGCACGACCGATGCCGTGGCCTCGCATCGCCGGCCGCACGAACAGGTCTTCGAGATAGATGCCATGGCGGCCGCGGAAGGTCGAGAAGCTGTAGAACCAGAGCGCGAAGCCCGCGATGACGCCGTCCTGCTCCGCGAGATCGCAGAACACACGCGGCGTGGGGCCGAACAGCGCCGCGTGCAGGCCCTCGGGGGTGGCGTCCACTTCATGCAGCAGACGCTCGTAGTCCGCGAGCTCGCGGATCAGCGCCAGGATCTC
>CALGVD010000042.1 GCA_937920275.1 uncultured Pseudomonadota bacterium | reverse complement strand
TACAGATCGACCTCTCGGGCACCGCGCGCGGTCCGGCAGGGTCCGCGCTCCCGCCACGGGAGGTCACGGACGGTCTGGCTGACAACCTCGAGGTCGACCCGGCAGTGCCGCCCCCTGTGGTCCGTTTGCCCGTTCCGGAGGTCATCACCACAGCCCCGCCGACCGCAGTATTACCGCCGACTGTAGTCGCACCGCCCACCACAGCCCCGCCGGCTGCGGCCCCGGCCGATCCTGCGGCGACGCGGTTCTACGTCCAGGTCGGCACGTTCGCCACCCGCGAGCGCGCCGAGACCGCCCAGAAAGATCTCGCCAGACGGGGTTTCAAGGTGATCATCAATGAGACCACCTCGGGCGCACGCCGATTGCATCGGGTCCGCGTCGGGCCGGTGGCCGACCGCGCCGCCGCGGTCGCGCTCGAGGCGCAGCTGCGATCGTTGGCTCCCGATCGCGCCATCGTGGCGCTACCGTGATGGCGGGTCCTGACGGTCCGCGTCGCTTCCGCTCCGGAGCTTGGGGTAGACTTGGCGTCCCCGGTCCAGCCGGAGTTCTGACGTGACGGCGTTCGACTATGCGTTCATCGCGATCCTGCTGTTCTTCGCGGTCGGTGGGCTGGCGAGAGGCTTGGTGCGGGAGGTGTTCGGCCTCATCGCCGGGTTCGCCGCCATCTGGGCGGCGGTGAGGCTGGGAGAGGCGTTCGAGCCCTTCGTCTATTCCCTCACCGACCAACCACAGCTTCGTTGGTTCGTCGCCAGCGTCATCGTGGGGTTCATCGCCTACATCGCGGTGGTGCTGATCGGGCGTCTTATGAGCGGCGCGGTCAGCACGGTCCTTCTGGGTCCCATCAACCGCATGCTCGGGCTGCTGTTCGGCGCCGCGCGCGCCTTGGTGATCATCGGCGCGCTGACCTTCGTCGGTCTGCAGTTCGGCATGGCCAAGCAGGATTGGTGGAAGAAGTCCCACTTCGGGTCGGTCGCGCTGCAGGCGGCGACGCTGCTTGACGGCGTGGTCGATTTCCAGTCGCTCATCAAGGACGGGCGCCCGTTCGAGATGCCCGGCTTCGAGATGCCCGGTGCCGTGAAGGAGTCCGAAGAGATGACGCGCGACCTCCTGCAGCAGATGCAGCGGCTCGATGAAGCCGCGAGGCCTCAGCGCCTCCCGGAGGAGTGACACCGCATGTGCGGCATCGCAGCCATCGTCGGCACTTCCCCCGTCAATCAACGACTCTATGACGCACTGACGGTGCTGCAGCACCGCGGCCAGGACGCCGCGGGCATCGTCACCGTCGTCGACGGCCTCGTCAGCATGCGCAAGGGGAAGGGGTTGGTGCGCGATGTCTTCGGCCAGCAGGACATGCTCGAGCTGCGGGGTGATATCGGCATCGGTCATGTGCGCTATCCGACCGCCGGTTGCGACAGCGCCTCCGAGGCGCAGCCGTTCTATGTGAATGCGCCCTACGGGCTCGTGCTCGGGCACAACGGCAACCTCACCAACGCCGCCGAGCTCGCCGATGTGCTGGTGCGCGAGGAGCGTCGCCACCTCAACACCAGCTCGGACTCCGAAGTGCTGCTCAACGTGCTCGCCTCCGAGCTGCAGCGCGTCGGCACGCCGCGCATCACCGCGGCCGATGTGTTCGCGGCGGTCACCGCGCTCTACCGGCGCTGCCGCGGCGGCTATGCCGTGGTGGCGATGGTGGTCGGTCACGGCATCCTCGGGTTCCGCGACCCGCACGGCATCCGTCCGCTGGTGCTCGGTCGCCGCGACACGGCCAAGGGTCCGGAATACATGCTCGCCTCCGAATCGGTCGCACTCGACATGCTCGGCTTCGGCAGCGTCCGCGACATCGCCCCGGGCGAGGCCGTCTTCATCGACGAGCATGGCCGGTTGAACGCCCAGCAGTGCGTCGCCACCACGCACCACGCACCCTGCATCTTCGAGTATGTGTACTTCGCACGCCCGGACAGCATCATCGACAACGTCTCGGTGCAGCGCGCGCGCATGCGCATGGGCGATCGCCTCGCCGAGAAGATCCGCCGCGAGCGTCCGAACCACGGCATCGATGTCGTCATCCCGATCCCCGACACCAGCCGTACCGCCGCGCTGCAGGTCGCGCAGCACCTCGGCATCAAATACCGCGAGGGGTTCATCAAGAACCGCTACATCGGCCGCACCTTCATCATGCCGGGGCAGGACCAGCGCAAGAAGTCCGTGCGTTCCAAGCTCAACGCGATCGATCTCGAGTTCCGCAACAAGACCGTGCTGTTGGTCGATGACAGCATCGTGCGCGGCACGACCTCCGCGCAGATCATCGAGATCGCCCGCGAAGCCGGTGCGCGCAAGGTGTATTTCGCCTCGGCGGCACCGCCGGTGCGCTATCCGAACGTCTACGGCATCGACATGCCGGCGGCCGACGAGCTGGTCGCTGCGGGTCGCACCGAAGAGGAGATCCGGGCCGAGATCGGTGCGGATTGGCTCATCTACCAGGACCTCGAGGACCTCATCAACGCGTGTCGCCACGACGATTCGCGGGTCTACGAGTTCGACACCTCCTGTTTCTCGGGTGAATATGTGACCGGCGACATCACGCCCGAGTATCTCGATTCACTGCAGAAGCAGCGATCGGACGGCGCCAAGGCGCAGCGCCGCACGGCCGGCAGCCTCAAGGTGGTGCGCGGCGTCTGACCGCGCGGGGCGATGGACCTCTCCCCGTTGTGCGCTCCGACGCCGCCCGGATGGGTGGCCGAGGCGGTGCGGCGTTGGCCGGAACTGCTCGCCGACCATGCCAACTGCGAGAAGAAGGCCGCCTCGACGGCGCTCGCGCTGATGTTCGCCTACCCCGAGGACCGTGACCTCGCCGCCCGTCTCTCGCGGCTCGCGCGCGAGGAGCTGCGCCACTTCGAGCAGGTCGACAAGTTGATGCAGCAGCAGGGCGTACCGTACCTGCGGCGTAAGCCCGGCCGTTATGCCTCGCGCTTGCGCACCGCGGTCAGCAACCACGAACCCAAGCGCAAGCTCGACCTGTTGCTGAGCTTCGCGCTCATCGAGGCGCGCTCCTGCGAGCGGTTCCGGCTGCTGGCCTCGCTGCCGGCGGGGCAGGGTCTGCCGCCGCAGGTCGCCTCGCTCTACAGCGCGCTCGAGGTGTCCGAGGCCCGTCACCACCAACTGTACCTGCGGCTCGCCGAAAAGCATGCGCAGGCAGCGGGCCTCGTGATCGCGCCGCGGCTCGCCGAACTCGCAAGGGTCGAGGCCGAGGCGGCGACCTCGCCGGACGCCGAGTTCCGTTTCCATTCTGGTGAACCCGTGGCGGGCGCGCCCGCGCTAGGCGAAAGCGATCTCGCGCCGCGAGAACCCTGAGCCATCGAGCATGAGCACGCTGCCGTGCTCGTACCACGCATCGAGCACGAGACGCCGCGCCGGTGCGCCATCGACCTCGTGCGTGTGCTCGGCGGGGCGGTGCGTGTGGCCGTGGATCATCGTGCGGGTGCCGGTCGCGCGGAAGGCGGCGACCACGGCTTCGGGTGCGACGTCCATGATCTCCGCGCGTTGCGTGGCGGTGTGCGCCTTGCTGCCGGCGCGCGCTGCAGCGGCGAGCAATTGCCGCGCCTCGAGCGGCAGTGCGAGCGCCCGCTCCCGGAAGGCGTCGCTGCGGACCGTGCTGCGCAGTTCCTGGTAGGCGTGATCGCCGGTGCACAGCAGATCGCCGTGCGTCAGCAGCATCCGTTCGCCGAACAGGGTCGCGACACAGGGATCCGGCAGCAGCGTCGCACCCGTGCGCCGCTCGAAGCCCGCGCCATAGAGGAAATCGCGGTTGCCGTGCATGACGAACAGCGGGACCCCGCTCGCCGCGAGCGCCGCCATCTCGCGGCAGACCGCATCGCGCAGCGGATCCGGATCGTCATCGCCCACCCAGGCCTCGAACAGGTCGCCGAGCACATAGAGCGCTGCGGCCGATCGCGCCTCGCCGCGCAGCAGCGCCGTGAACGCGGCCACCGACCGCGGCGAGTCCGCTTCGAGATGCAGGTCGGACACGAACAGGTATTTCACGCAGGCGATTGTATGGTAATTTTTCGCCCCGTCCCGCGCTGCCCGGCAACCCTATGGCGCTTCCACAGGTCGGCGCCCACGCCGTCGCCCCCCACACCACCCGGTTCGCACCGAGCCCGAGCGGCGAACTGCATCTCGGCAATGCGCGTACCGCGCTCTTCAACTGGCTGCTGGCCCGCGGCAGCGGTGGCCGGTTCCTGCTGCGCATCGAAGACACCGACCGCGAGCGCAGCCGACCCGAGTTCGTCGCGCGCATCCACGAGGATCTGCGCTGGCTCGGCCTTCTTTGGGACGAGCCGGTCGTCCTGCAGTCGGCCCGCGGTACGGCCTATACCTTGGCGCTCGGCCAGCTCGAGCGCGCCGGTCTCGTCTACCCCTGCTTCTGCTCGCCGCTCGAGATCGAGGCGAGCCGACGCGCACAACTCGCTGCGGGTCGACCGCCGCGCTATGCCGGCACCTGTCGCGCCCTCGACGCCGGACAGCGTGAGGCGCGCCTCGCCTCGGGCCGCAAGCCCGCGCTGCGCTTCCGGGTGCCGGACAACGGTCGCATCGAGTTCACCGACCTCGTGCACGGGGAGCAGCGCTTCGAGTGCGCCGATATCGGCGATTTCATCGTCAGCCGAGCCGACGGCAGCGCAGCGTTCTTCTTCTGCAATGTGCTCGATGACGCCGAGAGCGGCGTCACGCAGGTGTTGCGCGGCGAGGACCATCTCTCGAACACCCCGCGCCAGATCATGATCGCGCAGGCGCTTGGCCTGACTGCGCCGCAGTATGGCCACCTGTCGCTGCTGACGGGTGCGGAGGGCTCACCGCTCTCCAAGCGACAGGGCGCGCAGACCTTGCGCGAGCTGCGCGAGCGCGGGGTGCTGCCGCTCGCGGTGGTCAACCACCTCTACCGTCTCGGCCATTCCGGCGGCAGCGACGGATTGCACGACCTCGCGACCCTTGCGCGCGAGTTCGACACGACCCGCCTCGTGCGTTCCCCGGCGCGCTTCGATCCGGTGCAGCTCGAGGCGTGGCAGAAGGCCGCCGTGCACGCGATGCCGGCGGGCGAAGCGCTCGAGTGGTTGCGCCCCGTCCTGCCGACGGGGCTCGATCCGGCCACCGCGCAGGCCTTCGCGGCGTTGATGCAACCGAACCTCGTGTATCCGGCGGAAGCCGCTGACTGGGTCGCCGTGGCCTTCGGCGATCTGCCCCCGCCCGATGCCGTCGGTCAGGCGCTGCTCGATGAAGCGGGGCCGGAATTCTTTGCCGCCGCGGTCGATGCGCTACGGGCCCGTGCGGACGAGCTCGCCCTCGGGCAGGCGGCTCCATGGAAGGCCGCCACCGCTGCGATCGCGGCTGCCACCGGCCGCAAGGGTCCGGCGCTCTTCAAGCCGCTGCGCATGGCGTTGACCGGCCAAGGCCACGGCCCCGAGCTTGCGCCGTTGATCGCGCTGATGACCCCCGCCCGCGCCATCGCGCGCCTCGAGCGGTTATCATCGCGCGCTTCTTGATCCCGCCCTCGCACCCGACGGCCTTCGCATGATCCGCATCCACGACTCGCTCACCGGCCAGAAGCAGGACCTGCGCCCGATCCGCCCCGGCGAGGTGCGCATGTACCTCTGCGGCGACACGGTCTATGACTTCTGCCACATCGGTCATGCGCGCTCCAAGGTCGCCTTCGATGTCGTGCGCCGGTATCTCGCGCACCGCGGCTACCGCGTCGTGTTCGTGCGCAACATCACCGACATCGACGACAAGATCATCCGCCGCGCTGCGGAAGTCGGCGAGCCGATCGAGGTCTTCACCGAGCGTTACATCGCCGCCATGCACGAGGACTACGACCGCCTCGGCATCCTGCGCCCCGATCATGAGCCGCGGGCGACGCAGTATGTCCCCGGCATGGTCGCGCTTGCCCAAAGACTCATCGAACGCGGTCATGCCTATGTCGCCGACGACGGCGATGTCATGTACTCGGTGTCGAGTTTCGAGGGCTACGGCAAACTCTCCGGCAAGAAGCTCGCCGACCTGCGCGCCGGTTCGCGCATCGAGATCGATACCGCCAAGCGCGACCCGCTCGACTTCGTGCTCTGGAAGCGTGCCAAGCCGGGCGAGCCGTCGTGGCAGTCGCCTTGGGGTCCCGGCCGTCCGGGCTGGCACATCGAGTGCTCGGTGATGTCTGCGGATATCCTGGGCGACGAGTTCGACATCCACGCCGGTGGCATGGACCTCAAGTTCCCGCATCACGAGAACGAGATCGCGCAGTCCTGCGCGGCGACCGGCGCGCACTTCGCGCACCTCTGGATGCACAACGGCTTCGTCAATGTCGACGATGAGAAGATGTCGAAGTCGCTCGGCAACTTCTTCACCATCCGTACCGTGCTCGACTCGGGGAAGGTCCGCCACCCCGAGGTGCTGCGCTACTTCCTCATCGGCAGCCAGTACCGCGGCCCGATCAATTATTCTTTGGCGCAGATCGAGCAGGCCGATGCTGCGCTCGGTCGGCTATATACGGCGCTGCGCGGGCTCGACGCAGCGCCCGTGGCCGCGCCCGTGATGCCGGTGGGGCAGGGCGCGGACTCCGTCGCCTGGCAGGCCTTCCACGCGGCGATGGACGATGACTTCAACACGCCCGAGGCGCTCGCGGTGCTGCAGGGCCTCGCCAGCGAGATCAACCGTGCGACCGCGGCAGGCGATGCCGTACGCGCCACGAGCGTCGCGCGCACGCTGCGCGAGATGGGCGCCGTGCTCGGCGTGCTCGCCTTACCCGCCGAGGACTGGTTCCGTGCGACCGGGTTGCAGGCCGCAGCCGGTGAGGGCGGAGCGGGTGTCGCCGGTGCCGATGCTTGGGACGACGCGCGCATCGAGGCCGCCATCGCGGGGCGCCGCGCGGCGCGTCAGGCCAAGGACTTCAAGCGTTCGGATGAGATCCGCGACGAACTCGCGGCGGCGGGCATCGTGCTCGAGGACAAGCCGGGCGGCGTCACCGTCTGGCGGCGGCAGTGACTACCCGATCAGCGGCTGATCACTGGCAAGAGGGGTCTCGCAGCGGAAAGTCGGGCACGCTGCCGATCAGCTGTTGGACTTCGGGCGGCCACTCCTCGCCGAGACGCTTCTTCAGTGTGGGCACCAACTGCTCGTACAGCCAACGGCTGTAGGAAACGCCGGCCGCCGCCGCCGCGGCGCGTGCCGCACGGTCAGTTTCGTCGTCGAGGTGGAAGGTCACGCGCTTCATGTCGTGATTATAACGCTGATGCGAGATGTCGTGTCAGTTCGCCCGGTCCGGCGATATAACTTCGACCGTCGGGAAATAGCTGCGGTAACGCTGCCCGTCCCGGGTCAGCACCGCCAGGTCGACGACTGCAGCGTGCGCGCCGACGAAGAAGTCTGCGAGGATGGATTGCTTTATGCCGCCACGCCGTCGGTACTGGACGAAGGCTTTCCCGGCGAGGAACAGGGCAGGACGGGGGATCTCGAGCATCCGCAGGCCAAGATCGTCGATCGTGCGCTCCAACTTGGAGACGGAATCGAACGCTATTGATATCTCGGAGTAGATCACCGCATTGATGGCCAGCGGATGCACCAATGATTGCACGCGTAGCTGTTCCCTCGACCAGTGCGCCCAGGTCGGATCGTCGCAGAGCACATCCAGGATCACATTGGAGTCGACCAGCAGCACAGGGTCCCCCGACGCCGAGTCCGCGATGCCCCTCAGCCGCGAAGCAGGGCCATCAACTCGTCGGTACGCCATCTGATGTCCGCCGCCCCTGTCGCGCGATCGAACCGGTCGGGCTGCACAGGCTTCGCCGGTCCCGCCTTGCGGATGATGACCTGGCCGTCGTCGGTGACCGCGAATTCGACGCGGTGGCCCGGCTGCAGGCCGACTGCGTCCCTGACATGCTTGGGGATGGTGACTTGGCCCTTGATGGTCAGCGTGGTGGACATGGCGGTATCCCCGGATGTATTACTAACGGTGATAGGGTAATACTTCCAATGCAGAAGTCCAGTCGCAAATCTGGTGGCTAAGGCCAGAAAGGGACTACCTCCCCGTTCTCCGCACCGCCGCCTCGTAGGTGTTCTTCATGAGCATGGCG
>CALGVD010000041.1 GCA_937920275.1 uncultured Pseudomonadota bacterium | reverse complement strand
GAGATTCGGAGGTGGGAAGGCGGTAGCGATCGGCCGAGCATGGGCTCTCGCAGTGTCCGCGATGAGCCCCACAGTCGTATCCCATATGATACACTCCACCGACTCGCCGATACCTCGCATCGAAGAGACCGACGACTACGCTGCGTGGTTCGCGAGCCTTCGGGATCGGACGACACGGATGCGCATCGACATCCGGATCCGTCGGCTCGCGTATGGCAACGCGGGTGATGTGAAGCCGGTGGGCGCGGGCATCTCGGAGCTGCGTTTGGATCATGGTCCGGGATACCGGGTGTATTTCGTCCGCCGCGCACCGATGTGGATCGTACTGCTCGCGGGTGGCGACAAATCGACGCAGGAACGGGACATCCGTATCGCGAAGCGCAACGCCGACGGCCTTTAGGAGAGGACCATGCCCAAGACCAAGACCCGCCCCTGGGATCCCGCCGAGCATCTCGCGGACGCCGAGGACATGGCCGCCTACCTCGAAGCTGCGCTCGAAGACGGCGATCCGCGTGTGGTCGCCGCGGCGCTCGGCGACATCGCGCGCGCCAAAGGCATGACACAGGTCGCGCGCGACTCCGGTCTTGGCCGCGAGAGCCTCTACAAAGCCCTCTCACCCGACGGCAATCCCGAACTCGCCACGTTGCTCAAGGTCATCGCCGCGCTTGGACTGCAGTTGCGTGCTGCCCCGAAAGTCGTCTGAAAACCGTTCGCTGATCTCCGACCGATAGAACTGCTGCTACCCACCGGCCCGCGCGTATCTAAATGAACGCACTCGATTTCCTGCTCGCCGATAGGGATGGCGCGGAGGAACATCCGTGGCATCTATTGCTTGCCGCGGAGTATCTATTCGGATACAATGTCAATGTTCGAACTGCAGTCTATTGACGCACTCAAGGACTGAACGATGCCCAAATCCCGCACGCGATCATTCGACACCAGCGACTTCCTCGACGATGACGAGGTCATCGCTGAATACCTCACCGCCGCGCTCGAGGAGTCCGACCCTGATGTCTTCCTGACCGCGATCGGTCAGGTGGCGAAAGCCCGCGGGATGGCGCGCATCGCCGACCGCACCGGCCTCGGCCGCGAGAGCCTCTACAAGGCGCTCGCGCCGGGCGCCAAGCCCCGCTACGACACCGTGCTCAAGGTGCTGCAGAGCTTGGGGGTGAAGCTGGTGCTGAAGGCGGCGTGAACATTCTGTACGGCTACGTTCCGTGCCCGGCCCCGACCCGCGCGTGTGATCAGCCGTGATGATCTGTGCCCTGCCGTCCGGGAGTCGCATCGGCAAGCAGGCCGCAGACCTCTACAGCCTCACAACATTTCTTTGATCATCTTGCGGAATTCTTGAGCGCTCTTTTTGCCTTGAATCCGCCGGACAACCTTACCGCTTCTGTCGATCAGGTAAGTGGTCGGAACGACTTCGTTCCAGGCTGGATCGATGACGCTGGCCAGCTCATCCATCTCCGGGCCCTGACGAGCGTAGGTGAAGAAGTCCGGAAAATACTTTTTCCGAAATCGCTCGACCTCCGATGCGCCTGGCGACGGATCGTCGATCGCCACACCGATCAAAACCACCCCAGACGCGTTGACTTCATTTGTGACCGTCAGCAGATCGGGTACTTCCCGCAAACACGGCACACACCAAGTCGCCCAGAGGTTGAGCACGACCACTTTTCCACGTGCCGATACCAACGCCGACTTGAACTCCGCCGCGTTGACTGGTTTGGCCGGTGTCTCGGCGGCGAGCGGTGGCGCGCAAAGTAAAACGAACCCACAAACGAGCAACCGACGGAGCGCTTTCATAGGCCTTACTGGGCTGCGAGGGTGGTCGACCAGATCCGATCCGCTTGTTGCCAAAGCAGCTGGAAGTTTCCATCGGGTCTCACCGCGATGATCGGGAATTGGGACACCCCAGGGCTGGACTCAAGTTCTTTGACTTCTCCGAGGGGGTCCCCATCCAGGTTGTAGTAGCGGTAGAACACCCGTCGCGGCGCAGTACCGACCTTGGCATGCCAGGCCAGAAGCACGAGCGACTTGTTGATGGCGATCGCTGGCGCATCCGACACCGCTGCGCTCGGATGAACGATGCCGCGAGGCTTGAATGAGTTCCCCTCATCGTTTGATACGGAGAAGATGACTCCGGGCGTCGCTTCCCCGCCGCTATGAGACGCAGCAAAAACCTTGGAGTCGTGTAAGGCAACGACGGTGGGCTTCAATGGACATCCGTTGATCTGCCAAGGCGCGCCGCCGATGGACTGGCGTTCGTGAGCGACATCATCTGAGCGAGATAGCGTCATGACGGTCGCAGGACGGAAGCTGTCCTTTTCCACTCGTCGCGAACCCATGATGATCTCTGACTTCGAGTTCGCGACGGCGGTCAATTGGCAGCATGGGCAAACACCCGTCGCGATCACTTGCTTATCAGTTGTAAAGGTCTTCCCATCGTCACCGGAGGCGCTCCCGTAGAGTGCCCCGGAGTCGCTGTCTGGCTTCATGTGCCGAGTATCGATCCAGTACACATGAACACTGCCATCCGGTGCTGAGGCCATCGTTCCGAACGCAGCGGCGCTCGCAAACCCGCCGTGGATGACATCGCTCATATCTTGATCTGTGACCGATGACAGCCGCTTCGGCGATTCAAACGATCGACCTCCATCAACCGAGCGCGTGTAGTGGGTCGTCAGCAGCGTCTTATTGAATTTTGGATGGATGTCGTTGGCGGAATACGCGACATGCCATGTGCCGTTCGGTGTGCCGACGATCCTTGGGCGGCTGACCTGCTGTCCCCAAACGGCGCCGGATGAGGCATTGACTTTTGTTGGTGCGGAGAACGTGTTTCCTCCATCCTTGGAAATGGAGACATAGACATCCGTGACGGCCAGATGTCGGTCATGGTGGTGCGCGCCATCGGCTGGCTTGTCTTGAGGGCTGCGGTCGACCCACAGTACAGCGATATCGCCTTTCGAGTTGACCGCGATATCCGGCGCAGACGCCTTCTGTCCTTCAGGCGAGAGACCCATCGGGCTCGCACTCGCCCACGAGCCGAGTGTGACGAGAGCGGTCGTAAACAACGCGGCGACAAGTTTCATGGTTGCATTCCCTCCGAAGCTGATCCGCCGATACCGCAAGAGCCTCCGCCGAAGTATGCTGGCTAAAAACACAGGCAGCGACGACGCTCGACACGGTGAGAAGATACCTGCTGGGCGGGCACACTCTGGACAACGCCCTTAGGGTTCAATATCGGTCGATGCTGCTCCCACGGATGGGGAGCGTCAAGGCCGCTGAAGTCATGCGACCATGAAGTCGAGACCATGGAGTCAATATGAAAATGTCGACACTGAAGCTTCTCTGGGTGCTCCTGTCGGTCTTGAGTGTGGGTGCTGTCGCCCATGCCGACTCCAGACCGACATTTTCTCGCGTCGAGCTGAGCGAACGTCCAACTGGCGGACAACCCTCGGTTGCGCTTGAGCGCGATCGGGGGTTCATCGTGACATGGCAAAGCACCACGCAAAACGCCACATCGCTGAACTGGATAGCGCTGAACTTCGATGGCCAGCAAACTGGAAGGGGTGTCATCGCGCGAGGCTCGAACTGGTTCGTCAATTGGGCGGATATCCCAGCGCTTGCGGTGCTCGACAACGGCGATTGGGTGGCATTCTGGCTGGAGAGAAATGACCCATCGATGCCCGAAGGCTACGACATACGGGTCGTTCGATCGACCGACCGGGGAGCCACCTGGTCGACGCCCGTCTCCCCACACCGAGACGGCACAAAAACCCAGCACGGCTTTGTGTCGATGATCGCCGCAGGGAGCGATCGGGTCTTGGTGTCATGGCTCGATGGGCGTCTCGCAGCCGCCGCAAACCCGAACTCCTCGAGCCACTCAGCACATGACCACGAAGACGCCCCGATGACGCTGCGCTCCGCTGTGCTGAACCGAGACAATCAGATCTCGGAAGAGTTGGCGATAGACGAGCAGAGTTGCAGCTGCTGTCAGACGGATATGGCCCGATGGGGTGATCAGTCGATGATCGTCTATCGAGATCGCACTGACGAGGAGATACGCGATATCGCTGTCGCACAACGATCCTCGACCCGCTGGGGACTTCCGAAAAGGATCCATGACGACGGCTGGAAAATCGAAGGCTGTCCCGTCAACGGTCCGGCTATCGCTGTGGGTAACGGAAGAGGCATGGTTTTCTGGCCCACCTTTGTGGATGACCAGATGACATTGCGCTATGTCGTTGCCGAGTCTCCCGACGCGCTGGCGAACGGACCGCGTATGAATGAGCTACAGCTGCCCGCGGCTCCATCCGGTCGCGTCGATGCGGTGACTTGGCATGACGGTTTTCTTATGACCTGGATCAGCCGCGCGAAGGACCGTCCTGCGGTCGAAGTCGCGGTTCTGGATGCACAGGGTCGGATTGAATTAGGCGCACCGATCGCCGAGCCCGCGCTTCGCGGGCGATCGACAGGCTTTCCGCGTGTGGCCAGCGATGGGAAGAGAGGGCTTGTTGTGTGGCCGGAGTCAGGCAGCGATGGATCCCCGGTGATCGGGATGGCTTTATTTCGTTGAGGAATATTTTTTACAGGCGAACTCACCTGTCAACAACACGATATCTACTCGGACATTCTTTTACACACAGCTTGGCGTCACGCATCAGTCATTGAAGGCTCATCACCTTCGATGACCCCCAAAGAAAACTACCGACTCGACAAACGGTGTTGTCCGCCTAGGCTCCACCGATAGGCGAGCTCGATCCGCGCTGCCCCCTCGCTCGAGAGGAACTCGGCGGCCGGTGTGATACCGACCCGCCCAAGATCGAGCCGGTCCGCGTCCCAGCAACTCTGGATGGTGGCATCCGTGCTGACTTCGCCGCCGCTGTGGTGACGGATGGCATGCGTGAGCTGTGAAAGCGCCTTGGCGCTGAGGTCATAGAACCGCCCCTGCAGCGCGCGCGCGTACTCGGCCCCGCGATCGCCGTGCTTCGGGTCGCGCCATTCGTCTTCGCGCTGGCTATCGTGCAGGAACGCGAAGAGTTCCACCACCAACATGTCGGCGTCGCGTGCGCGCGCGATATCGAGCGCGTGCCGTCGCACCCGACCCCAATGATTGGCGCCATGATGTCCCGCCCAGTCGAGCACAAAGCCACGCTTGATGTCGGCGAACAGGCCGGCGCGGTCGTACCACACCGGTTCCTCCGACTCAGGGGGCAGCGTGGGCGGCGGCGTCCTCACGCGGTGAACCGGTAGGCGTCGAGGCGCCCCCGCCGTGTGAGCCAGCGATAGCTGAGCGTGAAACCCGGCCAATTGCTGCTGTTGTGACCCCGCGCATCCACATACCAGCTCTTGCAGCCGACCCACACCGTCTGTGCAAGGTCCCGCTGTATGCCCTCGGTGAACCGTTCATAGGCGTCGGTCGTCACATCGATATGCGTGGCCTTCGTACGCGCCATCTTTTTCAGGCACCGCGTCACATGCGCGGTCTGGCTCTCGATCATGTAGATGATGGAGTTATGCCCGAGGTTCGTGTTCGGCCCGTACAGCATGAAGAGATTGGGGAAGTCCGGCACCATGATGCCGAGGTAGGCTTTGGCGCCCATCGCCCAGGCCTCGCTCAACTTCTTTCCGCCTCGGCCGGTGATGACCAAGGGCGCGAGGAACTCCTGGGTAGTGAAACCGGTCCCGTAGATGATCGCGTCCACCTCATGATGCCGGCCGTCGCGCGTCTCGATCCCGGTGGGCGTGATGCGCCGGATGCCGTCGGTCTCCAGACGGACATTCGGCCGATCGAACGCGGCGAGGTAGTCGCTCGACAGCAGTACCCGTTTGCAGCCGACCGGATAATCCGGCGTCATCTTCTTGCGCAGATCAGCGCTGGAGATCTGCCGATCGAGCAGCTTCAGGAAGGGTTTCTCCCCCAAGGGTCTCATCAACCCTTTGAACCGCGTGAACGCCAGCACCCGCACTTCGTACTTCAAATAAATGGCGAGACGGTGCAGGCGCATGGCTCCGGGCATCCACTTGAAGAGGGACCGCTCCAGCCGTGAGTGAGGCCGGTCCGGTCGGGGCAGGATGTAGGCGGGCGATCGTTGGAAGACCGTGAGCGACGCCGCTCGCTCCGCGATGGCGGGCACGAACTGGATCGCTGACGCACCCGTGCCGATGACCGCGACGCGCTTGCCGCGAAGATCGAAGCTGTGGTCCCAGTCCGCCGAATGGAAAGATTTCCCCGTGAACTGCTCTCGGCCGGGTATCTCCGGCATAGCCGGACGGCTCAGTTGTCCCATCGCCGTCACCACGAACTGGCTCTGCAGCACCGTGCCGTCCGTGAGAGTGACTTCCCATCGCGACGCCGCATCGTCGAAGGCGACCGATCGCACCTCCGCGCCGAAGCGGATATGTCGTCTCAGATCGAATCGCGCCGCGAAATCCTGCAGGTAAGCGAGGATCTCAGCTTGTGGGGCGAACTTGCGGGACCAATCGGGGTTCGGGTGGAAGGAGAACGAATAGAGGTGTGAGGGGACATCACAGGCCGCGCCGGGATAGCGGTTGTCCCGCCAGACACCGCCGACATCGAGGGCTTTCTCGAGGATGATGAAATCCTCGATGCCCTCTTTGCGCAAGGCTGCAGCCATCCCGAGCCCCGCGAACCCGGTGCCGATGATGATGAGCCTACGGGGCTGTGGCGGAATGACGGGTGCCTCGCCCGCGACTCAGGCGAACCCGCGGTTACGCAGCAAGGCCTGCACATCCGGCTCACGGCCGCGGAAGGCGATGTAGAGATCCATCGGATCCCGTGTGCCGCCCGCCGAATAGACATGCTGGCGCAAGCGCGCGGCGGTCGCCTTGTCGAAGATATCGCCCGTTTCTTTGAAGGCCTCGAAGCCGTCCGCATCGAGCACTTCGGACCACATGTACGAGTAGTACCCGGCCGAATATCCGCCCGCGAAGATGTGCCCGAAGTGCGTCGGTCGGTGACGGCAGACGATCTCGGCGGGCATCTGCAGCCGCGCCAGCGTGTCGCGCTCGGCGGCGTCGATGTCGAAGGTCGCGGCATCCACGCCCGTCATCATGTGCACGTCGAGGTCGACGAACGCGCTGGAGAGGAACTCCACGGTCGCGAACCCTTGGTTGAAGTTGCGTGCCGTCATCAAGCGATCGAGCAGCGCCTTGGGGATCGGCTCGCCGGTCTCGTGATGCACGGCGAACCGCGTCAGGATCGCCGACTGTCCGAGCCAGTGCTCGTAGATCTGCGCCGGGAACTCCACGAAATCGGTCGGCACGGCGGTGCCGGCGACGCGCGGGAAGGTGACATCCGACAACAAGCCGTGTAGCGCGTGCCCGAACTCGTGGAACAGCGTCTCCGCATCGTCGTAGGACAAGAGCGCAGCCTGACCCGCAGCGGGCTTGTTGAAGTTGCAGACATTGACCACGACCGGGGTGCGCGCACCGCCGAGCTTGCGCTGGTTGCGGTAGCTGCTCATCCAGGCGCCTGACTGCTTCGACGGGCGTGAATAGAAATCCCCGTAGAAAAGGCCGATCAGGCGGCCGTCCCGTTCGCGGACCTCCCAGATGCGCACATCCGGGTGGTACACCGGAAGGTCTGTCCGGGCCGCGAACTGCAGGCCCCAGAGCTGGTTGGCGACGAAGAACTGGGCCTCGAGCATCTTGTCGAGCTGGAAGTAGGGCTTGAGCTGGTCCTGATCGAGGTCGAAGCGCGCCTTGCGGACTTTCTCGGCGTAGTAGCGCCAGTCCCAAGCCTCCAACTTGTACTTGCCGCCCTCGGCATCGATCAGCGCCTGCATGTCGGTGCGCTCCTCGAGGGCGCGCTCGCGGGCCGGCTTCCAGACCCGCTCGATCAGATCGCGCGCTGCGGCCGGGGTCTTCGCCATGCGGTCGGCGAGCACGAAGTCGGCGTGGGTCGCAAAGCCGAGCAGCTTGGCGCGCTCGGCGCGCAGCGCCACCATCTCGGCGACGACCTTGCGGTTGTCCCATTGGTTGCCATTGGCACCGCGGGCGGCCCAGGCCTTGAAGGCCTGCTCGCGCAACTCGCGGTTATCGCCCAGTTGCAGGAAGGTCTCGACCGAGGAGCGGGACAGCGTGATGAGGTACCTGCCCTCTTGGCCTGCGTCCTTGCCGGCTTGCAGCGCGGCTTCAAGTGCGAAGGTGGGCAGCCCCGCGCGATCGGCCTCGGTCTTCAGTTCGAGGCTGAACGCGTTCGAGTCGGCCAGCTGGTTCTGCTGGAACTGGACGGACAGCGTCGACATGCGCTGATCGATCGCGCGGACGCGTTGCTTCTGCTGCTCGTCCAGCTTTGCGCCGGCGCGGACGAAGTCGTCGTGGTACTTCTCGACGACCCGCCTTTGCTCTGGCGTCAGGGACGCGCGGCCTTCATAGACTTTTTGGATGCGTGCGAACAGCGCAGCGTCCAGATAGACATCGTTGCGGAACGCGGCGAGCTTCGGGCTCACTTCGCGTTGGATGCGCTGGATGTCGGGATTGGTATGCGCCGAGGCCCGGTTCGAGAAGACCGATTGCACCCGGCTCAATACCTCACCACCGGTCTCCATCGGCTCGAGGGTGTTGGCGAAGGTCGGCGCGGCGCGCTGTGCGGTGATCGCTTGGATCTCGGCGCGGCGCTCGGCGATACCGGCGTCGAACGCAGGCAGAAAGTGCGACTCCTTGACGAGATCGAACGGCGGAGCGCCATCCGGCAGCGTCCAGGCCTGCAGGAAGGGATTTCCCGAGGTGTCGGCGAGCGCGGTATGGGGGGCGGTGACGGCGACCACGGTGGCGGCGCCTGCGGCGGCGAAGAAATCACGACGATCCATGGAGCGCTCCGGTCAATCAAGGGGTGATGCGTCCGATGTTAAGGGATATCTCGGGCGGGCGTGAAGCCGCTGCTGCCATAATGACGCCGTTTTACAGAGACCCCCCATGACCCCTACAAAACCGGCCTTGAGAGGGCATTTCCATCAGGCGATGTTCTTCGTGGTGCTGGGCGCCGGCGTTCCCTTGGTCTACAACAGCCAAGGCCTCTCCACCCGGGTGTCGGTGAGCGTCTATGTCGTCTGCGCGCTGCTGACCTTCGGGGTCAGCGCGCTCTATCACCGCATCACTTGGTCGACCGGGGCACGGGCGATCTGGCGGAAACTCGACCACGCCGGGATCTATCTGATGATCGCGGGGACCTTCACCCCCGTCGCGATGTTGGGTCTGAGTGCTGCGTCTGCACGGAATTGTTTGATGACCATCTGGGTCGTCGCCCTCGCGGGGATCATCCAGTCGATCTTCTTCGTGAACATCCCGAAGATCTTCAGCGCCTTGCTCTACCTCGGGGCGGGCTATCTCATCGTGCCGTACATGGGGGAGCTGCAGCAGACCATCGGCTCAGCCAATGTCTGGCTTCTGGTCGCAGGCGGCGTGGCCTACACGCTGGGGGCGATCTGTTACGGCCTGAAACGACCGGTCCTCGATCCCCGCTACTTCGGCTATCACGAGGTCTTCCATGTCCTCGTGAACGCGGGCGCGATCCTGCATTTCTTCGTGATCAACGACCTCGTCTTTTCGGACGCCCTGCGCGGCAGCCTGCTCCACCGTATCATCAGTTGAGCCTGTGCTCTGATAGTGTTCCTTCGATGACTCTCTGGGCATACCGCGACACCAAAGCCGAGCGGCTGGTCGAGAGGCTGGCTGCGACGCTCTCGGCCAACTGGCCCGCCGACGCCATGGCGCCGGTCAAGGTGGTCATCGGCAGCCGCGGCATGCAGCGCTGGCTCAACCACGAGCTCGCCACCCTCCAGGGCAGCGTCGCGGCCGTCGACTTCCTCTTCCCAGCCAAGGCGTTCGGCCGGGCGATCGCCGCGATCCACGAGGCCGCGGGGCTGCCTGCGCCCGCCGCCGACGGGGCGTGGTCGGGTACGGCGCTCCACCGCCGGCTCATCTGTGCGCTGCGCGCTCGGCTCGCCGATCCTGCTTTCGATCGGGTCCGTCGTTACCTCGGTGGATGCGACGGCCCGGTGGCGGCGCGCGAACTTGCGTTCACCCGCGAGGTCGCGACCGTCCTTGAGCGCTTGCTCTACGATCGTCCGGATGAGGCTGCCGCGTGGATGTCAGAACCCGCCTCGACACCCGATGAGCACCGCTGGCTTGCGCTGCTGCTGGCCGACCTCAAAGAAAACACCGCCGCCGTCGATCCGCCGTCGCGTCTCGTGCAGCTACGCGCCTTGCCGACGCAGCGCATCGATGCGCCGCTCTTCGTGTTCGGTCTCTCCTCGCTGCGCAACGGCGACAAAGCCCATATCGCTGAGCTCGCGCGGCACATGGACATCCATCTCTTCATGCTCGTCCCCTCGACGGAGTGGTGGGCCGACATCCGTCTGCGTAGCCACGAGCGTGCCGCACTGCGTGCCGCAAAAACATCTGCCGAGACGCTCGCTCTTTTGCAGCAGTTCGAGCGCAGCAATCCGCAGCTCGCGGCCCACGGTGCGCCGAGCCGTGATCTGCAGATCTGGCTGGAAGATCTCGGCTACCAGAGCATCGAGGACGCCGTCGATACCGCCGTCGAGGCAGAGACGCCGCCGCACCGGCTGCAAGTCCTGCAGCGATGGATCGACGCCGCCGACGAAGCGCCCGATCTGCGCGAGCGCATGCAGGCAAGCGGCGTGTTTTCCGCTGACGCAGGTCCGCTGCCTTCCATCGAGATCAACGCCTGTCATGGTGCGTTGCGCCAGTGCGAGGCGTTGCGCGACGACCTCCTGCGCCGCTTCGTCGCCGATCCGACGCTCGAGCCGCGCCATGTGCTTGTGATGACGCCCGATCTTGCGACCTACGCGCCGCTCATCGCCGCGGTGTTCGGGCGCGAGCACCGCGCCTCGCAGGATCGCGACGCTGTCCCGGCCATCCCGGTGCACATCGCCGACCTCGGTCTCACCGACACCAACCCGGTCGCCGCAGTGCTGCTCGATGTCGTCGGGCTCGTCGGGTCGCGCGTCACGGCCTCCCGCCTGCTCGAACTGCTCGGTCGCGAGCCTGTGCGCACCAAGTTCCATATCGACGACGCCGATCTCAGCGTGTTGCAGGATCTCATCGTCTCCTCGGGGCTGCGTTGGGCTTGGGATGCGGACGATCGCGCGCACCACGACCAGCCCGCCGTCGACCAGAACACCGTGCGCTTCGCGCTCGAGCGTCTCGCGCTCGGTGTGCTGATGCCGGACCCCGGCGGCGTCGCCGTCGTGCCGGCGGCGGGCGGTTTCGGTCCCGCGGTGCCGGTCGATCTGCCGGGCCGCGACCAAGCGGAGCGTTTCGGTACGCTGGCCGAGGTCTGTGATCGCCTGCAGCGCCTGCAGCAGCAGCTCGCCACGCCTGCCCCCGCCGACGCATGGCGGACGCGTCTCGAGGCCGTCATCGACGCGCTCTGCACCGTGCCTGAGTCGCGTGCGTGGCAACGCACGCGCGTGTCGACCACGCTGCAGGAGTTGCTCCCGGACGACGAGACCGCAGCCGTCGCTGGCGCCGCCACGCTCGAGTTCGATCCCACCAGCATCGCCGTGATGCTGCGCGAGGCCTTCACGCTGCCGCGTGGCGGTGATCGCCCCAACACCGGTGCCGTCACCGTCTGCGCGATGGAGCCGATGCGCTCCGTGCCGTTCCGCGTCGTCGCGATGATCGGCATGGACGACGACAGCTTCCCGCGGCCGTCGCGGCCCGCGGCCTGGGACCCCTTCGCCACCGCGAAGCCGCAGGAACACGACCGCCGCAGCCTCGACCGGCACCTGTTCCTCGAATCGCTGCTCTGCGCCCGCGACGCGCTCCTGATATATGGTCGTGGCTTCGAGGCTGCGCGCGGCGAGGAAGTCCCGCTCTCGGTCGTCGTCGAGGAACTCGCCGACCTGCTCGCGCAGGCCCTCGGCATCGAGAAGTCCCGCGACCTGTTGCGTGGTCATCCGCTGCAGCCCTGGAGCCTCAAGGCCTTCGAGGATGCGTCCCGCCGGCCTTACGATGCGACCTGGGCCGAGGCTGCGCTCGCGCGCCAAGGCGACCCCAAACTTGCCGGCCTCGCGGCGACCCCCGCAGATGCTGAGTGGCCGCCCGAAACCGAGCCACCCACCACGATCACCGCGCGCGAACTCGCCCGTGCGCTCGAGAACGCCCCGAAGGCTTTCCTCGAGCAGACGCTCGGCATCTCGATGTGGGATAAGGCCTCAGCGATCGAAGACCGCGAACCGATCGAGCTCGATTCGCTTCAGGCCTGGAAGCTCCGCGATGCGTTGATCGACCTCGTCACGGACGACGACGCGGGCGTCGATGTCGATGTGCGGCTGCTGCTCACGCGCCAGCAGGGCGAGGGCGTCATCCCCTTCGAGGCAGGTGGCGAAGCGGTATTGGCGGACGAGCTTGCGAGGGCTCGCGATATCGTCGACAAGGCGCGCGAGATCCCGGGTGCCACGATCGACGCAGCGCCTTATGTCTGCATGATCACCGTGCCCGGTCACACGCCGCTCACGGTGACCGCCGTTGTCCCCGATGTTCGGGAAGAGGTGGGCGGTACGCAGCAGCATGTGTGGGTGAGCGCGAGCAGCGAGCCGAAGGACAAGTTGAAGCTTGAGGCCTGGCTCGCGATGCTGGTCGCACGGGCCACCGGCGCGCCCGTCGTCGCTGCGCATGTGGTCGCTCGCAAGGGTAGACCGGTGTTCAACGCGCCGGACCCGGAAGCGGCGCTGCACTTGATCGAAGCCTGCGTCGCCGTCTGGTGGCGTATCCGACGCCAGCCCGTGCCGCTCGTGCCGTGTTTCAGCTGGGCGTTGGCCGACCTCGCCCACAAGGACCCCGACCTGTCGCCGCAGTCCCTCCTGCGGGAGACCCTCGACGCGTGGTTCGAAGATGACGGCGCCGATACGGCGATGAAGGACGACGCGGTGCGCGCGCTCTTCGGTGGCTGGACCGAAGCAGACCTTGAGGCGCGTGCTGACGAACTCGTCGCGCTAGCGCAGACGGTCTGGAACCCGCTGCTCGCCGCCACAGTGAAGAATGGGAAGAAGCGATGAGTTTCGCCCCCTGGAACGCATCGGAACCGTTGCCCGAAGGCGCCGCATGGCTGCTCGAGGCCAGCGCCGGAACCGGCAAGACCTACCAGATCGCGGGGCTGGTGCTGCGGCTGGTCGCCGAATACGGCCTGCGCATCGAGCGCATCCTCGCCATCACCTTCACCAACGCCGCCACGGCTGAACTGCGCGACCGTGTGCGCAAGCGCCTGTCGAGCGCGCTCGTCGCCCTCGAGCGCGGGTCGGCCGACCGCGACGATGCGTTCGTCGAGCACCTGCTCGGTCTCGCGCAGCCGAGCCGCGAGCAGATGACGGCCCATCTGCGCATCGCGCTGCGCGATTTTGACCTCGCGGCCGTCTCGACCATCCATGGTTTCTCGCAGCGCATGCTGTCCGAGCTCGCGTTCGAGTCAGGGCAGGACGCTGATCTCGAGCTGCTCTCCGACCCGACGGAGATCCTCGAAGAGATCGTCGACGACGAACTCGCGCGCTTCTTCCACAGTGCCGATATCGACGAAGTCGCGCTCTATCAGGCCGTCGGATATACGCGCGACGAACTGCTGCGCGTCGCCCGCGTGATGTGCGGTGCGGTGGCGCCGGAGATCGTGCCAGCGCATAGCGATGATGCGGGCGCAGCGACACGCGCGAGCGTGCAGGCGTTCCGGGCCGTGTGCGCACCGATGCAAGCGATGTTTGCGGACGCGGCGAACCGGGAGAAGCTGCAGGCCCTGGCCGCGATGTCCCCGCGATTCAAAAACGGCAATCATCTCCCGGGTCGTCTCGACAAGGTCTGCGCGTGGATCGCGGAGGGCGCGATTCTGCCGCCGGAAGACACCACTGAGACTGCGCTCAAGCACTTGCGCGCGGCGGCCCTGCAGTCCGCATTCGAGGGCAAGCTGCCCAAAGGCGGCGACAAGGACGAACTCCAGCGGCAAGCTTTTTGGCCGCTGATCCAGGCACTCGACACCTTCATCGAGCAGGCGATCGCGTTCTGGCGCGGGTTCGCGCCGCTCGCGGACTTCGCGGTCACAGTGCGCCCACGCTTCGAAGCGGAGATCCAACGCCGCCGCGTGCTCACCTTCGACGCGATGCTGTCGCGCCTCGCCGAAAAGGTAGAGGCTGAAGGCGGGGCGGCGAGTCCGGTCGCGCAGCGCATCCGCGAACGCTACGACGCCGTGCTCGTCGATGAGTTCCAGGACACCGACGCCTCGCAGTGGTCTGTGCTGAAGGCGGCGTTCCTGGGTCAAAAGCGTCTGATCCTCATCGGCGATCCGAAGCAGGCGATCTACGCTTTCCGCGGTGCCGATGTGCATGTCTATACGGCTGCAGCGAAAGAGGTGGCGCCGCCGCACTGTCGCACGATGAGCGTCAACTATCGCTCCGACCAAAGCGTGCTCGACGCATTGAACACGCTGTGGCGTGCAGACTCTGGTGCCTTCGGCGACCCGGGCTTCGACTATGTCGCCGTAACGCCCTCCGACGACAAGAAGCGCGTCGCCGGCGAGGGCGCTGTCTGGCCCGGTCTCGAAATCCGATGGGTCGATGGACGCGCGTTCAAGGGTTCAGAAGGCCAGCCGATCGGCAGCAAGCGTCCAGCCGAACTTGCGCGGTTGGCTGCGGCGGAGGCGGTGGCATCGCTGTCACCGTCCGCTGATGGCGCCGCCGCGCGGGTCGATCAGGCGAGTGGTCTCGCCGTGCTCGTCAACAGTCACGCGCAGGCTGCCGCCGTGCAACGCGCGTTGCGCGAGGTCGGCGTGCCCGCCGTTGCGGCGACCCGCAACACGGTGTTCGCCACGGAAGCGGCGCGTTGGCTCGCCCTCTGGCTCGATGCCGTCGCGGCGGGTGGTCGGGACCGCGAATCGCGCGCGGCGGTGGTGACGCCGCTCTTCGGCTGGACCGCAGATGCGCTGGCGTGGGCGCTGGCGTCCGCCGATCAGGGCGGTCAACCGTGGCAGATGTGGACTGCGCGTCTACACGAGGCCGCGGCACGCTGGCCACGCTGGGGGTTCGCGCGGGTCTTCGACCGCGAGATGTTGGACCTCGGCGTACTGCCCCGCGTGCTCGCGATGCCGGACGGCGAGCGCCACGCCACGGACCTGCGGCATCTCTTCGAGTTGGTGCATGCCGAAGAGCGTGCGACCCGCGCGGGGCCCGCTGTGCTGGCGGCATGGATGCGCACCGAAGCCGAGGTCGCCGACCAGGCGCGGGCGCAGCGTCTTGAGAGCGATGCGCAGGCGGTGCGCATCGAGACCGTCCATGCCAGCAAGGGTTTGCAGTACGGGCATGTGCTGCTGCCGTTCACTTGGGACGCCCGGGCAGCCGCGAACGGCAACAACAAGGGACCGATCCTGCTGCGCACCGAGGGTAAGACCCGCATCGACCTGTCGCCGACGACCTCACCGGCGCGACAGGATGCGATCAACGCAGCGCATCAGGAGGCCCGACGCGAGGATCTGCGCAAGCTCTATGTGGCACTGACCCGCGCCGAACACCGCAATGTCGCGTGGTACGGGCCGATCGGCAAGAACGGAAAGACCGCCGCCACTGCGATGGGACGGCTGCTGTTACGTGCGTCGACCACGAACGGTCTTGACGATGCCGATTTGCCGAAACTTGACGACGACGCAGCCGAATGGCCGAAAGCCCGCGTGCGTCTCGAGGATCTGACGGCACGCAGCGCCGGAACGGCCATATGGTCCGCCGTCGAGACCCTACCGCGACCCCTTGCGTGGCGTCCGCCGAGCGCCGCGCCGATGACCCCGCCGCACCCCGCCCCGTGGCCCACGAGCCGCCCATCGCTGCGCGGCGAGTGGCGGGTCACCAGTTACTCGGGCCTCGCGGCCCGCAGCGCTGTCGCGACGCTTGATGGTGTCGAGGGCAACGCCACCACCGAAGGCGAACTCGAGCGGGACGAACTGCGCGCGGGTCGTGACGAGCGGCCGAGCGTCGTCGCACCGGCTGCGATGCCGGCGCTGATCGAGATTCCCATGCCGCGCGATGATCGCGATCGGCTCAAGCGCGGTGGCGGTACGGTCTACGGCACTTTTGTCCACGAAGTCTTTGAATCGCTCGATTTCCCCACCGCACAAGGCAAAGACGGCCGTGCGCTGCGCGACCTCGTCGGCGTTTGCGCCGAACGCAACGGGCTCGCCACCGCACCGCTCATCGTCGATGAGTTCATCGAGAAGTTGCCCAACCTCCTCGCGACGCCGCTCGATCATCAGGGTGGAACGCTCGCTGACCCGCTCCGCGGTGCACTGCCGGCGGGCTTCACGCTGGCGCATCTCGAGGCGCGCGACCGGCTCGACGAGCTCGATTTCAACCTGCGGCTCGGTGCGGGCGCGCGCTATATGCGCACCCGTCCGATCGTCATCGACCCGACGCGCATCTGTGCCGCACTCGCGAGGGCGCTCGATGACGCACGCGCGCTGCCGCAGGAGATCGCCCCGGTGCGCGCCTGGTTGACCTACCACCTCGACCGCGCGCAGATCGGGGGCGTACAGATCTTTGAGGAGATCGCCGGTGTCCTGACCGGCTCCATCGATCTCGTGTTTCGGGCGCACCCGGATGCGGCGCAGCGTGCCGCCGGCGAGACGGATCCGCGTTGGTTCGTCGTCGACTACAAGACCAATGTCATCGAGACTTCGACGCCGGGGCATTTCACCGGCCCGTGGCTCGCATGGAAGATGGCGACCACCGGTTATCCGCTGCAGGCGCTGCTCTACACCGTCGCGTTGCACCGTCATCTGCAACTGCGCATGCGGGGCCGCTACGACTACGACCGGCATATGGGCGGCTATCTTTATCTGTTCATGCGCGGCTTGGCCGGTGCCGACACGCCGCGTTGTCCCGAGACCGGGCGCTGCCTCGGGGTGTTCGCGCACCGCTGGCGTCGCGAGACCATCGAAGCGGTGGACGATGCGCTGGGCGCCGCGCTCGGCGGGGAGGGCGTATGACCACCACCGCCGCCGCAGCGCTTCTTGACCGCGCGCAGCCCTTCCTGAAGGCGGGCGTGCTCGACGCCTCGGATGTGCATGCGATCGCACTCACCGCGCCGCGCTTCGGCGAGGACGATGTTGAGCGCATGTTGGGTCTCGCGTTCGCGGCGCGCGCGCCGCGCGTCAGTCACCCCGGTGTGGATCTTCGTACGCTGCGCCAACACATCGTCATCGAGACCGACGAGACATTGCCCTGGCCGTCCGATCCCGACGCTTGGGCCCGCCATACGCTTGCCTCGCCGATGGTCGGTGGCCCGGATGAGGCGCTGAAGCCGTTCGTCGCGCAGCCGCGGCGCGGTGCGTCGGATGCTCCGTTGTTGCTGACGCGGCGTATGTATGTCGAGCAGCAGCGTGTCGCGACCGCGCTCATGGCGCGTGCCGCTTGTGAGGTGCCCGAGGTCGCGCGCATCAGCGATCTCGATGCGACGCTCGCACGGCTGTTCCCGAGCGGCGCGGGCACTGATGGGCCGGATGGCGAGGCTGCGCGAGCCGTGCGTCTTGCGGCGACGAAGCGCCTCGCGCTGATCGTCGGCGGGCCCGGTACCGGCAAGACCTTCTCGGTGACGCGGCTGCTCGCGGCCTTGATGGAGGGCCGTACGCTCTCGGTCGCGCTTGCGGCGCCGACCGGCAAAGCCGCGGCGCGCATGCGCGAGGCCATCCGCGAGGCCATCGATGCGACGGCACAGCCGGTGCTGAAGATATCGGATGAAGTCCGTGCGCGGTTGCAGTCGCTACCCGCCACCACGCTGCACCGGCTCGTCGGCGTGCGTCCCAACGGCACCGTCCGGCACACCGTCGCCAACCCGATCCCCGCGCAGCTCGTCATCGTCGATGAAGTGTCGATGGTCGATCTCACGATGATGCGCCGCCTGCTCGAGGCCGTGCACCCGGACGCACGGTTGGTGCTGCTCGGTGACCGCGACCAGCTCGCGAGCGTCGAGGCGGGCTGCGTGCTCGCCGATCTGGTGCCGCCTGCCGGCCGTGAGGCGTCCGGCTCGACCCCCGCCGCGGCGCATCGCGCGCCGCTCGCGGCGAACACCCAGACCTTCACGCGCTCGCGCCGTTTTGAGAGCGCGCCTGACATCGCGCTCATCGCTGCCTGTCTGCAAAGTTATGCGACGCAGCATCCGGACATCCCGCGGGATGACCCTGCAGCCGCCCACGCGCTGGCGATCGAGGTGTTCAGCGGCGCGCGCCACGCGAGCCAAGAGACCGAGCCCGACTGGCGCATCGAACGCTTGGCTGCGCCCGACCGCAGTGACCGCGTCGCCAAGCCCACGGCGCAGCAGCTCACGCGGCTTGCAGCCCCCTATCTCGAGGGCTACGCCGCGACGCTGATCGCCGCGCTGGCTGATGGGCCGCAAGTCGACGACCCGCAGTGGCAGCGCGAGCTGCTCGCCGTATTCGATCGTTATCGTGTGCTCGCCGTGCATCGGCGTGGTCCGCTCGGCGTGCAGCAGTTGGAGCAGGCGCTCGCGAAGCGCATCCGCGACGCCATCGATGTCGGTCGCGGCGATCGCGCGCACCGGCGCAGCATCGATCTCGGCGAGGGTCATTGGGTCGGCCGGCCGATCCTCATCACCGAGAACGCCTACGACATCGGCTTGATGAACGGCGATGTCGGCATCGTGCTCCCGCTCGCCGACGGCGCCGCCGCGGTGTTCCCGCAGGAGACGCTGGGCGCGGTGCGCGCGGTCGCGCTGTCGCGTCTGCCGCCGCATGAAGGCGCGCTCGCGATGACGGTGCACAAATCGCAAGGGTCGCAGTTCGACCATGTCGCGTTGGTGCTCGCCGGCCGCGACTCACCCATCCAGACCCGCGAGCTCGTCTACACCGGTGTGACGCGTGCCAAGCAGCGCTTGAGCTGGCTCGGTGACCTCGACGAGCTGCGCATCGCACTCGCGCGACAGGTTCGCCGCGAGAGCGGGTTGCCGGAGCTCATCGCATCATCGGTGCGATGATCGGCCGGGTCGCCGGCTGCAGCGCTCATCCCGTCACCCAGTTCTCGACGACGAGGCCGCTGAAGCTGCGGAAGTCGGCTTCGTTGTTGGTCACCAGCGTCGCGCTCAGAGATACCGCATGTGACGCGATGAGCTTGTCTAACGCATCCTTGCTGCGCTCACGGTCAGCGGCCCGTAAGGGACCGTAGGACCGCGCGGCGGAACGATCGAAGGGCGCCACCGGGATGTCCTCGAGCAGGCTGTCGAGCGCCGCCTGGTTGTGCACGGCAGCGTCGCCGGAGCATGCGACACCGAATTCGAGCTCCGCGAGCGTGATGGCGGAGATCACCACGTCACCGACGAAGCACTGAGCGAACCGGGCCCGCACCTGAGGCGGCTGATGCTTCATCAGGTAGATGCAGATGTTGGTGTCGAGCATGAAGCGCGGCTTCATAGGGAGTCGCGCTCGCCCTCGATATTCTGACCACGGCCTTCGCGCATGAAGTCCGGTGAGAATCGCGCCAACTTGCCGAGCACGTCGCCGATGCGGCGTTGGGCGGGCCGGATCACCAACACATCGCCTTGTCGCTCGATGATGAGTTCCATGTCCCAGGTGCTGTAGGCGAGCTCCGCCGGGATACGCACGGCTTGTGAGTTGCCGTTCTTGAAGAGTCGGGTGCGGGTCATGGATGGAGCGCCTAAGCTTGTATGGATGTACGCGTACATCCTAACGCAGCAGCGTTAGCGAGGCAATCTATAAAACTCTGATTTTAATCAGTTTTATACCTTGGTATCCCGTGCGCTAGGCGCCAACATCGCTCCGCAGTCTCTCTCGTTGATGCGCATAGCAATGCGCATATATGATGCGTATATGAGGCCGAAGAATATGACCCAGACCCACGATGTGGACGCACCGAAGCGCGCCACCAACCTGAGCATCAACGCCGATCTGCTCGCGCGGGCCCGCGCGCTGGAGATCAACCTGTCTGCGACCCTGGAGTGCGCGTTGGTCGAGGCGCTCCGTCAGCAACAGCGTGAAGACTGGTTGCGCAAGAACCGCGCCGCTATCGATGCCTACAACGAAGAGGTCGAGTCCCGAGGCGTCTTCAGCGATGGACTGAGAAGCTTCTGATGCCGCAGTTCGATGTCCACCGCAACCCGAACCCCGCCACCCAAGGCGTGTTCCCTTTGCTGCTCGATGTGCAGAGCGACCTGATGTCGGGCCTCGAGACGTGCGTCGTCGTGCCGTTGCGGCCCACCGCCGCGCTCAAAGAGCGTGTCATCGGCACGCTGATGCCGATCATGGAGATCGAAGGCACGCGTTACACGATGGTGACCCCGCAGCTCGCCGGCATACCGCGACAGCAGCTCGGGATGAAGGTCGCCGAGGTACCGCACTACCGTGATGCGGTGATCGCCGCACTCGACCTTCTGATCACCGGTATCTGAGACTCAAAGCCCCAGCGCTTCGGCGACCGCCTTCGAGGTGATCTTGCCCGCGCTCACATTGAGGCCTTCCGCGAGACCCGCGTCCGCGGCGAGCGCCGCCTGCAGGCCGCGGTCGGCGAGCGACTTCACATAGGGCAGCGTCGCGGCGTTGAGCGCGAACGCGGAGGTGCGCGGCACGGCGCCCGGCATGTTGGTCACGCAGTAGTGCGTCACGCCATGCACCACATAGGTCGGATCGCTGTGCGTGGTCGGACGGCTCGTCGCGAAGCAGCCGCCCTGGTCGATGGCGATGTCGATCAGCACCGAGCCGGGGCGCATCGAGGCGACCATCTTGTCGCTGACGAGCTTCGGCGCCGCGGCGCCGGGGATCAGCACGGCACCGATGACGACATCGGCTGCGGCGACCTCGCGCTCGAGCGCGTCGGTCGAGGAAGCGATCATGCGCACTTGGCCGCCGAAGCGGGCATCGAGTTCGCGCAGCCGCGGCAGCGATTTGTCGAGGATGGTGACGGCGGCGCGCATGCCGTGCGCGATCTCCGCGGCCGCCGCGCCAGAGACACCGCCGCCGATGACGAGCACGCGGGCGGGCGGGGTGCCCGGTACGCCGCCCATCAGGATGCCGGCGCCGCCCGCGTTCTTCTGCAGCAGGCTTGCCGCGACCTGCGCCGACATGCGTCCGGCGACTTCGCTCATCGGCGTCAGCAGCGGCAGGCTGCCGTCGCGGCCGACCACGGTTTCATAGGCCACCGCGTGCGCGCCCGACTTCATGAGCGCTTCGGCCTGCGGCTTGTCGGCAGCGAGATGCAGATAGGTGAAGAGCACCTGCCCCGGGCGCAGCATCGCGCACTCGGGCAACTGCGGCTCTTTCACCTTCACGATCATGTCGGCGGCTGCGAACACGGCAGCGGCCGTCGGCAGGATCTGCGCACCGGCAGCGCGGTATTCGTCATCGGGGCAACCGATGCCGAGGCCGGCACCCGTCTCGACGAGCACCTCGTGGCCGGAGTGGACGAGCTCACGGACCGAGCCGGGGACGAGCCCCACGCGGTACTCGTGCACCTTGATCTCTTTGGGTACGCCGATTTTCATGCCATCAGGATGCGTCAAGCCGGTTCGCAGGGACTTGCAGATAGCAGGTGTAGGATGCTTGAATCCACAATATCCTGCGATTGAATGATGGTTACACGCATGAATCTGTCGTCAGAGAAGCCCGATAAGCTCGACCTGCGGATCCTCAACGAGCTCCGGTTCGATGGCCGTATCGCCAATGCCGATCTCGCCGCGCGCGTGGGCTTGTCGGAGTCCGCCTGCCTGCGCCGCGTCCGGCGCCTCGAGGAGCAGGGCTACATCGAACGCTATACCGCGAAGCTCTCGCTGGCCAAACTCGGTTGGGGCATGAGCGTGATGGTGCGCATCACCCTCAAATCCCAGGCCGACCGCGAACTGCGCGCCTTCGAGCGCGCGGTGAGCGCCGTCCCCGAGATCACCGAGTGCTTCCTCACCACCGGCGAGGCCGATTACATCCTGCGCGTGCTCGCCCGCGACGCCGCCGACATCGAGCGTGTGCACAGTTCGGTGCTCACGAAGCTCCCTGGCGTCGCCCGTGTCGAGTCGAGTTTCGTGCTGCGCGAGATCGTCAGTGGTGGGGCGCCGCCTCTGGAGCGGGGGCGTTGAGGTTCGTCACGGCGCCTGATGACATCTAGATGAGGACATCGACATGAGGACATCGACATGAGCGAACGCCGGATCTGGGACCTCTCGCAGACGCTGCAGCCCGAGCTGCCGGTCTGGCCCGGCGATGTGCGTTTCGCCTGCGCGGTCACCGCCTCGGTCGCCGCCGGGTCCACCGTCAACCTGCATCGGCTCGAGCTCTCCACGCAGTCGGGTACGCATGCCGAATGCTCGCGCCATGTCCGCGACGACGCGCCTGAGCTCGCGGCGCTCCCGCTGGCCGCATTCATCGGCGAGTGCGAGCTGCGCGATGTCAGCGGTCCCGATCAGGTCGACGGCGAGGGCGTCGTGCCCGCCGCGGCGGTGCTCGATCGTCTGCCGGCGAGGGTCGAACGCGTGCTGCTGCGCACCTTGGTGCGGCCGGACTGGGGGCGATGGCCCACGGGCTTCCGGGCGCTCGATCCCGCACTCATCGACGCGCTCGCGGCCCGCGGCTGCCGCCTGATCGCGACCGATGCGCCGTCCGTCGATCCGGAGCACTGCAAGCTGCTGCGCTCGCACCAAGCCTGCCACCGTGCGGGCATGGCCATCCTCGAGGGCGTCGTGCTCGACGGCATTCCGGAGGGGCGCTACGAACTGATCGCCTTGCCGTTGCCGATCGCAGGCGTCGAGGCGACGCCGGTGCGCGCCATCCTGCGGGAACTCGCCTGATGGCGCCGCCCACCCGCGAGCAGTGTCTCGAACTCGACCGTCACGATCCGTTGGCGTCGCGTCGCGAGGCGTTCCGCCTCCCGGAGGGCCTGATCTATCTAGATGGCAATTCGCTCGGCGCGTTGACCGTCGGCGCGGAGCGCAGCGTCGCGCGGGCGGTGGGCGCGCAGTGGGGCGTCGATCTCATCCGCAGCTGGAATGTCCATGGTTGGATCGACTACCCGGCGACGCTCGGCGAGCGCGTCGGGCGCTTGATCGGCGCGGCGCCCGGCGAGACGCTCGTCTGCGATTCCACTTCGGTAGACCTCTTCAAGATCGCCGCGGCCGCAAGCCTTTCGCGGGGCGCCCGGACAAAGATCGTCACCGAGGCGGGCAACTTCCCGACGGATCTCCACATCTTGCAGGGTCTCGCGAAGCTCCTGCCGCAGATCGAGGTCCTCGCGGTGCCGCGCGAGCGGATCTACGAGGCGATCGGCACCGACACGTTCCTCGTCGTGCTCACGCATGTCCACTACCGCACCGCTGAGATGTACGACCTCGCGGCGGTGTCGGCCCGCGCGCACGCGAAGGGCGCACGGGTCCTCTGGGACCTGTCGCACTCCGTCGGCGCCGTACCGGTGGACCTGCGTGGCACAGAAGCGGACTTCGCGATCGGCTGCACCTACAAATATTTGAATGGCGGTCCGGGCGCGCCGGCCTTCCTGTATGTCCGCCGCGAATTGCAGGACGGCTTGATGCCCGTGCTCTCGGGCTGGCTCGGCGATGCGCGACCGTTCGAGTTCCAGGACGACTATGTCCCGGCGCCCGGAGTGGATCGCCATCGCTGCGGTACGCCACCGGTGCTCGCCTTCGCCGCGCTGGACGGTGCGCTGGAGGCCTTCGACGGGCTCGATATGGCGGCAGTCCGTCGTAAGTCGGTGCAGTTGTCGTCGCTCTTCATCGAGCTGGTCGAGGCGCTGCCGGGGGCGGAGGCCTTGTCGCTCGCCTCGCCACGGGATCCGGCGCGCCGCGGCAGCCACGTGTCGTTCGCCCATGCCGACGGCTATCCGTTGATGCAGCGCCTGATCGCGCGCGGCGTGGTCGGCGATTTCCGGGCGCCGGACCTGCTGCGCTTCGGCTTCACGCCGCTCTATCTGCGGTTCGTCGATGTCTGGGATGCCGTACGCATCCTCGGCGAGGAGTTGGCCGCGAGGCCGGATGACCGTCCGCGCGACACCCCCCGGCTGAAGGTGACGTGAGGGTTTGGCGACCGGTCGTGGTCGTCAGCTGCCGTCCGGCGCACCCTCGAGGTGCCGTCGGGCCGCTTCGCCCAATCGGGCATCGAAGGTGACGAGCGGGGCCTCGAGCCGTTCGGCGAGCCAGAGGTAGGCGGCGTCGTAGGGCGTGAGCCCGTAGCGCTGGGCGAGTTCGAGCGCGGCGGCGGCCGGGACGGCGTGGCGGTCGGCGACGATCTCGTCGAGCATCTGCAGCGCTTCGGCTACCCGCATCGTATCGAGTCGCTCCCGGCGCATCTTCTTCAAAGCGGCATTGGCGAACTCGAGGTCGAGCAGGTGCGGCGCCGCGACGACGCGCCCTTGCAATCGTATGAGGGCCTTGTCGCGGTCTTGTTCATCGAACAGCAGCGCGACCACCACCGAAGCATCGGCGACGACCCGCGGCCGCTTCGCGTAGGCGGCGGCGGACTCCGCCACGTAGAGCCGCGGCGTGCCGGTCAGCACTCGCCTGCCCGCTCGTCACGGTCCCGACGGATGAACTCGACGGAGCTTTCCGTGCCGCCGGGGAACAGTTCGCGGGCGCGTCGAGCCGCTTCCTCCACGGTGATCGGGTTGCGGGTGACAAGCGGTTCGAGGCCAGTGCCGAACCCGCGGCGCGCAGCCTCGGCCAGCACCGCCATGAGCTCGCCTTGCAGCGAACGGTGGTTGCGGACGGCCCGCTCGCGCAGCGCCTGGGCGATGTCGTCGGGCACGTTCTTGATGGAGAAGTTGACGGGCATAATGGTTCCGAAATGAATCTAGTAGAACCATTTTACAACCGCCTTAGCGGTGGGTCTAGGTCCATTACTGTGCGTTTAGATGCGAAATACCGCTTGATTGTTCCAAAAATGACGTTCTCAGCGGGTCTGTCAGGCTCTCCGTTGCCCAGTTATCATCGGATCATGACTGCATCACGCCCCGCCCTCACCCGCCTGGGTCCGGTCGTCGCCGACTCGGTCGACCCCTACCTGCCGCCGCCCGACCGGCTCATCGACGGCCATCCGCTGCAGCGCGCCTGGGTGCAGTTCGAGGACCCGGCGAAGGGTTTCTACGCCGGCGTCTGGGAGAGCGACCCGGGCACTTGGCGCATCCGCTATACAGAGGTCGAGTACTGCCGCATCCTCTCGGGGCGGAGCCGGATCACTGCCGCCGACGGCACGGTGACGGAGGTCGGCCCCGGCGATGAGTTCGTGATCCCGAGCGGGTTCGAGGGCACTTGGCAGGTGCTCGAGCGGACCCGTAAGACCTTCGTCATCCATGAGGCCCCGCCATGATGCCTATCGCCCGAATGTCGGCGCTGTTCGCCCTCGTCGTATCGAGCGCGGCCTGCACGGGTCCTGCGACCGAGCGGCCGGCGCCCACTGCGCCGCCTAC
>CALGVD010000040.1 GCA_937920275.1 uncultured Pseudomonadota bacterium | reverse complement strand
GCAGTAGGACCGACCGCGCATATCTCCATGAACGCACTCGATTTCCCGCTCGCCGGACGGGGCGGGGAGGGGGAGGATGGGGGTAGGTCGGAGCGCCGTCCACCACTGCATCAAGAGAGTTTATCTTTCGAATTGATAAACCGTGTATAAATTAATAAACTTTCTATAAATGGATCCCGTAAGCAACCCGTTCTCCCCCGGTGCCGGCAATCCGCCGCCCGAACTCGCCGGACGCAGCGAGCTGCTGGAGCAGGCGCGGATCACCCTTGGGCGGGTCAAGGCGGGGCGCTTTGAGCAGAGTCTGATGCTGGTCGGTTTACGCGGTGTCGGCAAGACGGTGCTGCTCAACCGGATCCGCGACCTCGCCGTGGCCGACGGCTACCTCGTCGTCATGATCGAAGGCACCGAGATGCGGTCTCTGCCGGCGCTCCTGATACCTGCGCTGCGTCAGGTGCTCATCCAGCTCGATGCTCTGAAGGACCTCAGCACCAAAGTGAAACGTGGCATGCAGGTGCTGCGCAGTTTCATCGGCGCCGTCAAGCTGAAGGTCGGCGACATCGAGGTGGGTCTCGACATCGATCCGGAGCAGGGAACTGCGGACTCGGGCGATCTCGAATCCGATCTTGCCGATCTCTTCCTCGCGATCGGGGAGGCCGCCCAGGACCGCGGTCGCGCAGTCGCTGTCATCATCGACGAGATCCAATACCTTGATGAAACCGAGATGAGCGCGTTGATCATGGCGATGCATCGGCTGTCGCAACGACAGTCGCCGATGACGCTGATCGCTGCCGGTCTGCCGCAGCTCGTGGGTCTCGCCGGCCGTTCGAAGTCCTATGCCGAGCGGCTGTTCCAGTACCCGGCGGTCGGGCCGCTCGCCGTGGACGATGCACGCGATGCGCTGCGCGACCCGCTGTCCCGACAAGGCGTCGCGATCACCGACACGGCGCTCGATGCTTTGGTGAAGGTCACGCGCGGCTATCCGTACTTCATCCAGGAGTGGGGATATCAGGTATGGAACGCCGCTGCGGCGTCTCCCATCGACATCGATGCAGTGCAGCGCGCCACCACCGCGGCGATCCGCAAGCTGGATCAAAGTTTCTTCCGGGTGCGCTTCGATAGACTCACACCGCGCGAAAAGGAGTACCTGCGCGCGCTCGCGGAGCTTGGCGACGGCACACATCGCTCAGGGGATGTCGCTGCATTGCTCGGCGTGAGGATCCAATCCATCGCACCGCTGAGATCCGGCTTGATCCGCAAGGGCATGATCTACAGCCCGCAGCACGGCGATACCGCCTTCACCGTGCCGCTGTTCGAGGAGTTCATGCGCCGAACCATGCCGGATTGGCGCCCGCCGTCGTACGGGACCTGACCGCCACCTGATCGCGCCCGGCTCCGAACCGCGCGTATCTCCATGAACGCGCTCGATTTCCCGCTCGCTGGACGGGGCGGGGAGGGGGAGGATGGGGGGTATGCAATCCGGGCCCGAATGCTATAATAAACAAGGTTTTCAGCAGGAGACTGCGGAAATCAACTTTATTAATACTATCCGGTGCCCCAAGATGCTGATCGAGTTCCGTATCTCGAACTTCCGCTCCCTGCGCGACGAGCAGGTCCTGAGCCTGGTCGCCTCGAAGGACAAGAGCCTCGCGAGCACCCATACGGTGCCGACCGGGGTGGGTGCCGCCCCGACGCTGCTCCGCAGTGCCGCCATCTACGGCCCGAACGCCGGCGGCAAGTCCAACCTCATCAAGGCCCTGCAGTACATGCGGGGGGTGGTCGTCGAGTCCGCCACGATCGCGCCCAACCAGCCCTTCAGTGTGCAGCCCTTCCGCCTCGATGCCGCCTTCGCAGGCATGCCCACGGAGTTTGAGGTCACCTTCCTCATCGACGGTGTCCGCTACCAGTACGGCTTCGCGATGAACGCGGAGCGCATCCTCAGCGAGCATCTTCTCGTCTACAAGGCTTTCAAGCCGCAGCACTGGTTCACGCGCCGCCATGACCCGGCGACCGGCCGCGATGTCTACGACTTCGGTCCCGCGTTGAAGGGGCAGAAGTCGGTGTGGGAGTCCGCCACACGCCCGAACGCGCTCTTCCTCTCCATGGCGGTGCAGCTCAACAGCGAGCAACTCGCGCCCGTGTTCGACTGGTTCGCCCGCCAACTCGTCGTCTTCAACGAGCACGCGATGCTCAACCCGCGTGTCACGCTTCAGATGCTCCGCGATCCCGCGGCCAAGCGCTCCATCTGCGCCTTCCTCAACGCGGCCGACATCAGCATCGCCGATATCGATGTCGTGACGCGCAAGGACCACGAGGACGAGCTGCGCTTCACGCACGCCACCTCCAAAGGCGCCGCCGTGTTCGGCATCACCGAGGAGTCGAGCGGCACGCGCAACCTGCTGTTCATGATCGGCCCCATCCTCGACATCGTCCGCAACGGCCTGACGCTCGTGGTCGATGAGCTCGACACCAGCCTGCATACCCTGCTGGTCCGCCGCATCATCCAGCTCTTCCACGACACCGACCTGAACCGCTGCGGCGCGCAGCTCGTCTTCACCACCCACGACACCTCGCTGCTCGATGCGCACAACCTATTACGTCGAGATCAAGTGTGGTTTGTGGAGAAGGACCGCGACCAAGCCTCGCGCCTCTACAGCCTCACCGAGTTCAGCCCACGCAAGGGCGAAGCCTTGGAGCGTGGCTATCTCATGGGCCGCTATGGCGGCCTGCCGATCCTCGGCGAGCTGCAACTGGAGCACTGATGGGTCGGGACGATCAGCCCAAGGAGCGGCAGCGCCGCCAACTCGAGCGAAAAATCGGCCGCCGGCCCGGGTTCGATCGTCTCCTCATCGTCTCCGAAGGGTCACGCACCGAGCCTGGCTACTTCCGGGAGATCATCGCCGACCATCGTCTGCCTTCAGCGCATGTGGTCGTCCGACCGAGCCTCTTGGGGACCCAGCCGCTGCAGGTCGTCGACTACGCAGAGCAGTTGTTCGTTCACGGCGACGCGCATCGTCGTCTGGCACCAAAAATCCACGACCGTGTGTATGCCGTCTTCGACCGCGACGAGCATCCGACCTTCCACGAGGCCCTCGCGCGCGCCCGCGCCCTCGACGGCCGGTTGCGCAACGACCTCAAACGATCCGTCACCTTCGTCGCCGTCCCGTCCCGCCCATGCTTCGAGTTCTGGCTGCTGCTGCACTTCGAGGACGTACGGCACCTCATGCCGCGCGATGAACTGACCCAGCGACTGAAGCGCCATATCCCCGGATACACCAAAGGCCACACCGGCCTCTACGCCGCGACCAAGCCGCGATTGCCGACGGCGATCGACCGCGCCCGAGCCCTTGCCGCACGCGTCGACCTGGCCGACGACACCGAGCCCTACACCGGTCTCGTCGATCTCGTGGAGCTCCTCGTCAATCTGCGGGGGTGAGATCCGCTACCCACCCACGCCCACCATGAACGCCGTCTCGCTCCCCACCGATCCGCCGCCCCGGCCGACCGACGACGAGGTCCGCCTCGCCGCCGAATCAAGCCGTCAGCTCGCGGCTGCGCTGGCGCGTGCTGCCGCCGGGTCGGCGCGTCTGGCCATCGGCGATGAACTGGTCGCGCTCCCGCCGACGGTGCTGCGCATGCTCGCCGAGATCCTCGCGCAGACCGCCGCGGGCAACGCCGTGAGCCTCGTGCCCTACCACGCCGAGTTCACCACCCAGCAGGCTGCGGACTTCCTGAATGTCTCGCGCCCGCATGTCGTCGCGCTCATCGAGCGTGGCGAGCTGCCGCACCGCAAGGTCGGCACCCACCGCCGCGTCCTCTTCAAAGATCTCCTCGAACATCGACGCCGCACGCGCATCGCGCGCGCCACCGCGCTCGATGAACTCACCGCCGAGGCCCAGGATCTCAAGCTCGGGTACTGATCGGTGCGGTGCGCAGGCTGTCCCGCACCCGAAACTGCACGAACACATCAGGAATCGGCATTGGGCTCGTGCTCATCACGATCTAACATCACTTGCCCATTGACACGGTGTAGCCTGCTGGCTACAGTCACAAGTGCGGATACTCAAGACCGATGTCTTCGCGGCATGGCTCGACCGCCTTCGCGATCTGCAAGGTAGGGCGCGGATCCAAGCCCGCATCGAGCGGCTCGCAGCAGGTAATCCCGGCGATGTACGGGTGGTGGCCGCCGGTGTGTCCGAGATGCGTGTCGATACGGGTCCAGGGTACCGCGTCTATTTCACCCGGCGAGGTCGGGAACTCGTGATCCTGTTGGCCGGTGGCGACAAATCGACCCAAACGCGTGACATCCACCTCGCGTGCCGTCTGGTGCGACATCTGAGCGACTCGATGAGACCGGAACCATGAGCAGGACTAAAACCACGCCCTACGACGTCGCCGACCACCTGCGCACACCGCGCGAGATGGCCGCCTACCTCGACGCTTGCATCGCGGAGTCCGAGGGCGATGCCGCATTCATCGCCAAAGCCCTCGGCGACATCGCGCGCGCCAAAGGGATGTCCCAGCTCGCGCGCGATACGGGCCTCTCTCGTGAAAGCCTCTACAAAGCCCTGTCCGGCGAGCGGGCTCCCGCGTTCGACACCATCCTCAAGATCCTGACGGCGCTCGGCCTGCAGCTGCGGGTGAAGGCCGCGGTGTCCGCGGCGAGGTAGAGCCCGGCCGCCTTCATCGCTGAAGCGCGGAGCGCGGAGCACGGGGGAGGGCGGCTGCGCGTACGTAATCTAGCGTGACCCCGAACCGCGCATATCTCCATGAACGCGCGAGATTCGGAGGTGGGAAGGCGGTAGCGATCGGCCGAGCATGGGCTCTCGCAGTG
>CALGVD010000039.1 GCA_937920275.1 uncultured Pseudomonadota bacterium | reverse complement strand
GAGGCGATCCGGCCGACGGCGCTCGCGCTCAATATATTGGTCGCATCGGTGACGGCGCTGCAGTTCTGGCGGGCCGGCCATTTCCGTTGGGGGCTCTTCTGGCCGTTCGCGCTGGCTGCAGTACCGATGGCCTATCTCGGCGGCAGCCTCGCCCTGCCGGCACGCGCGTTCTCGGTGCTGCTCGGTGCGGTGCTGCTGTACTCGGCATGGCGGTTCCTGGTCGAGCCTGCCGCCGCCAGCGAGCCGCGTCCGCTGCAGCGGCCGGTGGCGCTCGCATCGGGTGCCGGTATCGGGTTGCTGTCGGGATTGACCGGCACGGGTGGCGGGATCTTCCTGACGCCGTTGTTGCTCGTCATGGGCTGGGCGCAACCGAAGAACGCCGCCGCGGTGTCGGCGCTGTTCATCTTGGTGAACTCCGTGTCCGGATTGCTCGGCAACTTCGCGAGCACTCGGCAGTTACCGGCTGAGATCGGCGTGCTGCTGCTCGTGGTGCTGGCCGGCGGCCTCTTGGGTTCGTGGCTCGGTGCGCGGCGCCTGCCTGCGCAGGGCATCAAGCGGCTGCTTGCGGTCGTGCTGGTGATCGCCGGGCTGAAGTTGCTGCTGACCTGAGGCGCTCCAGCGTCGCGTCAGCGACGGGTGTCGAGCGTGCCGATGAGATCCGTGACGGTCGCCATGCCGTTCGCCTGGAGGTAGGCATCGATGCCCGCGTTGATCTTCCGGCAGGCGTGCGGATCGTAGAAGAGCGAGGTTCCGACGCCCACGGCGCTCGCCCCGGCGATCATGAATTCGATGGCGTCGGTGGCGTTGATGATGCCGCCCTGTCCGATGATCGGCACGCCGTGCTTCTTCGCGACCTCGTAGACCTGGTGCACCTTGAGCAGCGCGATCGGCTTGATCGCCGGGCCCGACAGGCCACCTTGGATGTTGCCGATCACCGGGCGTCGTGTCTTCGAGTCGATCGCCATGCCCATCACGGTGTTGATCACCGCGAAGCCGTCGGTGCCCGCTTCGATGCACATCCTTGCGTTTTCTTTGATGTCGGTCTGGTTTGGCGAAAGCTTGGTGATGATGGGCTTCTTCGTCACCGCCCGGCATGCGGCGACCACCCGCGCGGACATGTCCGGGTAGTTGCCGAAGGCGACGCCGCCTTCTTTGACGTTCGGGCAGGAGATGTTGATCTCGATGGCGTCGATCGGCGAGTCGTCGAAGCGGCGCGTGACCTCGGCGTATTCTTCGATCGTCGAGCCGGAGACATTGGCGATGAAACGCGTCTCGGTGAAATCGAGGGTCGGCAGGATGTTGCGCACCACATGATCGGTGCCGGGGTTCTGCAGGCCGATGGCGTTGAGCATGCCCATCGCCGTCTCGTAGATCCGGTGCGGCGGGTTGCCGAGCCGAGCGTCGAGCGTCGTGCCCTTGAGCACCACTGCGCCGCAATCGGCGTTCGAGAAGCCTTCGACGCGGGTGTACTCCTCGCCGAAGCCGACGCAGCCCGAGAGCAGCACGATGGGCGAGGCGAAGTCCATCCCCAGGAACTTGTAGCGCAACGAGGCGGGCGGTGCGCCGGGCGCGGTGGGCGGGACGGGGGCCAACGGGGCGTGG
>CALGVD010000038.1 GCA_937920275.1 uncultured Pseudomonadota bacterium | reverse complement strand
CGGGGCTGCGCACAGCCGCCGTCGGGGCGACCGTCTGGAATGGTGAGCTCGTCGCGCCTGGCATGTGCCAAAGGCCGCTGCTCGGAGTGGTCTTGGGCGAACCGGGTACGAGCCCCGGCGCAGGATCGCTGACGCCGAGATCACCGGGTGCAAGTCCGCTGCGCTTCACTTGCGCAACGAGCATCTCGGCCAGACCAAGTCCGCGGCCCCGAGACATATCGATCGATAGCTGGTTGTCGAACATGTCGCGGTAGAAGCGGCTCTCCTCCGACTCGAACATCGGATCGCCCCCGCTGGCGTCCCTCATGCTCTGCAGCATCATCCGCGTGAACACCGACTCGAACTGCCGCGCGGCCTCACGCAGCGCCGCTGGGTCCTGCACCTTGGCATCACGCCGCAGCGCAGCCAGCCCCTGCAGATCGTTGTAGTTGGTCACTCTGGCATCGGCGCTCATGGTCCCGCCCTCTCAGATGACGATGAGCTCAGCGCGCAACGCGCCGGCTTGCTTGAGGGCCTCGAGGATCGCGACCAGATCGCCCGGTGCTGCACCGACCCGATTCACCGCATCGACGATCGCATCGAGGTTCACGCCGGCCTCGAACTTGAACATCCTGGCCTTGGGCTGATCGATCTCGATCTCGCTGCGCGGGACCTCGACCGTCTGACCTGCGGCGAACGCGTTCGGCTGGCTGACATCGGTGCGTTCGGTGATGGTCACCGACAGCGAGCCGTGCGAGACGGCTGCCGGCAGGACGCGGACATTGCTGCCGATGACGACGGTACCGGTGCGCGAATTGATGATCACCCGAGCCGGAGCCTCGCCGGGCTGGATCTCCAATTGCTCGAGGGTGGACACATAAGCGATCCGCTGCGACGGATCCGACGGCGCAAGCACTTGGACGGACACCGCATCGATCGCCGCTGCGGTCCCGGCGCCGAGCATGCGATTGATCCCCTCGGCAAGCCGCGTTGCGGTCGTGAAATCAGGTGAATTAAGGTTGAGGGTCACCGTCGGCCCCATCGCGAAATTGGAGCGGACCTCGCGCTCGACCGTGGCACCGCCCGGGATCCGCCCACCGCTCGGCACATTGACCGCGATACGCGAGCCATCGCGGCCCGATACACCGAAGCCGCTGACGATCAGGCTGCCCTGCGCCATCGCATACACTTCGCCGTCCGCACCGCGCAGCGGTGCGAGCAAGAGCGTGCCGCCTCGCAGACTGCCGGCGTTGCCGATCGACGACACCGAGACATCGATGGTCTGGCCGGGCTTGGCGAACGCCGGCAGTTCGGCGTGGACGGTCACCGCCGCCACGTTCTTCAACTGGGGGTTCGATTGGGGCGGCACCGTGACCCCGAACTGCGCAAGCATGTTCTTGATGCTTTGGACGGTGAACGGCGCCTGACTCGTCTGGTCACCCGTACCATCGAGACCGACGATCAACCCGTAGCCCACCAACTGGTTCGTACGCACCCCGGAGACCGAGGCGAGATCCTTGACCCGCTCCGCCTGCGTGGGCGTTGCCGTCAACGCCAATGCAGCGGTCAGTGCCGCCATCAGCGCGAGGATCTTGATACGTTGCAGATCCATACGCACCTCAGAACGGCAGCCAGCGCGAGTTGAAGAAGCGGGAGAGCAGACCCGGCGCGTTGGCGTCGGCGATAGGGCCACGACCTGCGACCGTGATCCGCGCGTCAGCGATCTTGGTCGAGGGCACGGTGTTGTCCGGCTCGATGTCGACCGCACGCACTATGCCGCTCACGCGGACGTACTCGCGCCCTTGGTTGATCGTGATCCATTTCTCGCCACGCACGAACAGATTGCCGTTCGGCCAGCGCTTCGCCACGGTCACCGTGACGTCGCCGAAGATGCTGTTGCTCTGGCGGCTCGTTCCCGAGCCGTCGAAGGATGCGGCGTTGTCGACACCGGCTGCGAGGACCTCGACACCGTTGACCGTCACCGGCCTGCCGCCGATCGTCGGCCCGCTCAGTTCGATCGCCGTGTTCTTGCTGGTCGTGGTGCTCGAGCTCTTCGAGGCATTGATGCTCTCGACGAGACGGATCGTCAGCGTGTCGCCGACCCGTCGCGCCACGGTGTTCTCGAAGAGACGGACATCCTGACCCGCCTGATAGATGGCCCCGTTGCCCGGCGCGTTCACCGGCATATCAGGGGGCAACGACGGTTCCCATCCGGCGGCATAGTCAGGCGGCGCGTGAGCGCAGCCTGCGACGAACGAGAGCAGCACGGCGAGCGTGCTCGTCAACAAGGTGGGTCTCAAGAGCGTCATGAAAGTGTCCTCTGGCGTCCCGATCACAGCCGCGAAGTGAGCGTTTCGAGCATCTTGTCCGCGGTAGAGATGGCCTTGGAGTTCATCTCGTACGCGCGCTGCGTCTCGATCATCGCGACCAATTCCTCGACGACATTCACGTTCGAGGCCTCCAACGCCCCCTGTTGCAGCGCCCCAAGGCCATTGAGCCCCGGCGTGCCCGCCTGCGGCGGACCGCTGGCAGCGGACTCGAGCAACAGGTTCTCGCCACGGGCCTGCAGACCCGCTGGATTGACGAAATCGACGACCTGGAGGGAGCCGACCTGGCTCGGTGCAGGCTGCCCAGCCAACTGCACGGAGACCGCGCCGTCCGTACCGATCGAGACCGATTGCGCGCCGTCCGGGATCGAGACCGCCGGTTGGACACGGTAGCCGCCGGAGGTGACCATCTCCCCTTGAGCGTTGATCTTGAAGCTGCCGTCACGCGTGTAGGCATTCGTGCCGTCGGGCAGCGCCACTTGGAAGAAGCCCCGCCCGTTGATGGCGACATCGAGCGCGTTGTTGGTCACCTGCAGGTTGCCTTGGGTATAGGTCTTCTCGGTGGCCACGACGCGTACACCGGTGCCGACCGCGAGCCCCGAGGGCAGCTGCGTGTCTTGCGCTGCATCGGCTCCGACCTGGCGCAGGTTCTGGTAGAGCAGGTCTTCGAAGGCGACCCGACCACGCTTGAACCCCGTGGTGTTGACGTTGGCGAGGTTGTTCGCCGTGACGGCCATGCGCGTCTGTTGCGCTTCCAGTCCGGTCTTCGCTGCCCAAAGTGCGGAATCCATATCGGTATCTCCAGTTGTTCCAAGGCTCAGCTGATTCGCATCAAGCTGGCGGAGTTGCGGGCGTTGTCTTCGACGGTACGGAGCGTCTTCATGTGCATATCGAACTGGCGTGCCAGCTCGATCATCCGCACCATCGCGTCGGCGACATTCACATTGCTGCCTTCGAGCGCGCCCGACACGATGCGCACCGAGGCATCTGCCGGCGCATCGCCACCGCCCTTGAGGCGGAACAGCCCGTCGACGCCGCGCTCGAGTTGAGCCGGGTCAGGCTTGACGAGTTTGATGCGCCCGACGCGGGCGGTGGTCTCAGCGCCTTGTCCGAGCGGCACGATCGACACGGCACCGTCTGAGCCGACCACGAGCGAGGCATATGGGGGGATGGTCAAGGGTCCACCGTCCGAGAGCACGGCATGTCCGGCGCCGTTACGGACGGCACCGGTGGCATCCAGCCGCAGATCACCCGCGCGGGTGTACCCCTCGGTCCCGTCGGGCGCTTGGACAGCGATCCATCCGTCACCCTCCACCGCGACATCGAGATCGCGACCGGTCGTCTGCAAGGGACCGGAGGCACGGCTCCAGCCGTTCTCATTGATGGTGGCGAAGGCCCGCGCTTCACTGCGGACACCCTCGCCCGCCGATCGGGTCGCGACCGACGCAAGTTCGGCCCGGAAACCCACCGTGGAGGCGTTGGCCAAGTTGTGGCTGTTGATCGCCTGTGCGCGCATGGACTCGCGTGCACCGCTCATCGCCACAAAGATATATTTGTCCATGTCAACGCCTCCGTAAGGGTGTCATCAACGGATATTGATGATCGTCTGCGAGAGGCTGTCGGATGTGGAGATCATCTTCGCGTTGGCCTGGAAGTTCCGCTGCGCCGTGATCATGTTCACGAGCTGCTGCGTCACATCGACATTCGACCCTTCGAGCGCCCCAGCTTGGATCGAGCCGATCCCGCCGGTGCCCGCTGACGACAGCAATGCCGGGCCGGAGGAGAACGTCTCACCCCAACTTGTGTCACCGAGCGTCTGCAGTCCATCGACGCTCGCGAACTGGGCGATGGCGATCTGACCGAGCGGCACCGAGCGACCGTTCGTAAAACGGGCTTGGACCACTCCTTCGGCATTGGTCTCGACGCCGATGAGGCGACCGGTCGTGTAGCCATCCTGATTGATGGCGCTGACACTGAAGGCGTTCCCGTACTGGGTGCTCGCGCCCACATCGTAGGTCAGCGTGAGAGGCGCAGCGCCGGTCGTCGGCGTGTAGGGCGGGAATGTGATCTCCCCGGTCGCCGGGGTGACCAGCGTGCCGACGTTCGAGTACTCCAAGGTCTGGACGGCACCGACCGCATTGCCATCGACATACAGCCGCTGCTCCCAGGTGTTGTCCGTTGCGGTTTTCGAGAGATAGACGGTCGCGTTATGCGCTGCACCCAGGGAGTCGTAGACCGTCATGGCGGTCGAGTGGCTGTAGGTATCAGCGTCCGACGGATCGAACGGGGTCTTCGACGGTACCGCCGAATTTCCCGGCAAGTTGAAGGACAGCTCGATGCGACCGGTCGCGGACGGGGCGCTCTCGCCGCTCGTCAAGCGCAGATCCGTGGTCGTGCTGGTGTTGAAGCCGCCCTCACCGAGCGGCGGGAACACCTGCAGGCGCTTGTCGGCAC
>CALGVD010000037.1 GCA_937920275.1 uncultured Pseudomonadota bacterium | reverse complement strand
CGAGGCGGGCGGTGCGCCGGGCGCGGTGGGCGGGACGGGGGCCAACGGGGCGTGGACGGACATCCGCTTATTATAAGGCTTGTAGTGGTGTCATGGCTGCGGCTACTGTGATCGTGGGACGTCGCTGGAAATCTCATTGAGGAGTGCGCTATGGACCGGACCATCGAAGGCCGATCTCGTATCTCTGCGTTGCTGCTGTGTGTGCTTTGGCTGCAGGCCTGCTCGACGGTTCCTGTCTCGACGATGCTCCGGTTCGCCGGCTTCGGTGCAGAGGACTTCGCGCGTCTCGATCCCGCTCAGTTGCGGGTCCGCATCTCGGTGCCCGAGGGCTTCGAGGTGGACGCATCCAAGGCGCGACTGACCTTGAAGATGGACCGGCCGGATGGCTCGTCGCGGGACATCGCGATGGGTCTGGAACTGCTGGAGCGCAGCCGGATGCCGCGATCGACGGGGTTTTTCAGCGCTGATCGTGCAATGCCGACCCAGATCTTGCGCCTGACGCCGGAGAGCGTTGAGCAGCTCAGGTCCATCCGACAGGATCTCATCAAGCGCGAACGCGGGGGCGGAGCCACGTTCGGCATCCAGTTCGGGTTCTCGAAGAGACCCCCTGATGCGCGTTCTGCGCAGTTCTGGGTAGACCTGAAACTGAAGGCTGACCAGGACTGGTTCGCCTTGTTCGAGAACGCAACCCTGCAGTTCGGTCTGCGCCCTTCGGGATGAGCGTCGCCCCCCCATGTTCCACATCGTGCTCTTCGAGCCGGAGATCCCGCCCAACACCGGCAATGTGATCCGGCTCTGCGCCAACACGGGTGCGGCGCTGCATCTCATCAAGCCGCTCGGCTTCGATCTCGACAAGCGTGCGGTGCGGCGGGCGGGTCTCGACTATCGATGGATGGCGGCGGTCGAGGTCCATGAGGATTTCCCGGCCTGTCGTGCCGCCTTGCGGGCGGCAGGCGCAGGGCGTTGGTGGGCCATCGAGACCGGCGGCACGCAGCGCTACGACGAGGCGCGCTACGCGCCGGGCGATGTCCTGTTGTTCGGCTCCGAGGGGAAGGGGTTGCCGCCGGCCGTCATGCAGGAGATCCGTCTCGTGCACGGCACCGAGGCCGTGCTCGGTATCCCGATGCGCGAGGGCAACCGCAGCTTGAATCTCTCGAACGCCGTGACGCTCGTGACCTACGAGGCTTGGCGGCAGAACGGGTTCGGCGGGTCGCCGGGCGACGCTACTCGATGAATTCCGCCTTGATGGGGCGCGACAACAGGGCTTTGACGACCTCGCGCGCGGGCAAGCCTTCGTAGAGCAGGCGGTAGATGCCTTCGCAGATCGGCATGTCGACGCCTTCGCGTTGCGAGACGGCGTGTACGGCGCGTGCGGCGAGATAACCCTCCACCACCTGTCCGATCTCGGTGAGCGCCACTTGCGGCGTACGCCCCGCGGCGAGCAACAGGCCGAAGCGGCGGTTGCGTGATTGGTCGTCGGTGCAGGTGAGCACCAGATCGCCGAGCCCTGCGAGTCCCATGAACGTCTCGCGGCGCGCGCCGAGCGCGACGCCGAGGCGCGTCATCTCGACGAGGCCGCGCGTGATGAGCGCGACGCGGGTGTTGGCACCGAAGCCGAGCCCGTCGGAGAGCCCTGCGCCGAGCGCCAGCACGTTCTTGACCGCACCGCCGATCTCGACACCGACCATGTCGGTGGAGATGTAGGCGCGGAACTGACCGGCCGAGAGGTCGTTCGCGAGGCTGGTCGCAAAGGCCTCGTCCGCCGAGGCGACGGTCATCGCGGTCGGTAAGCCGGAGCCGACCTCGCGTGCGAAAGTCGGCCCGGAAAGCACCGCCATGGGTCGATCGGTGCCGAGCACCTCGCGTGCGACCTGGTGCGGCAAGAGCCCGGTCTCGAGCTCGAAGCCCTTGGTCGCCCATGCGACGCGCGAGCCGGGCAGGAGCCGGGGCGCGAGTGTGTGCAGCACGGCGCGCAGCGCGTGGCTCGGCACGGCCACGAGCACATCGAGCGCACCATCGAGCGCCTGATCGAGGGTGGCGACCGCTTCGAGTCCGGGCGGGAAGGGCGCATCGGGCAGATAGCGCGCGTTACAGCGCGCCTGCGCCATCGCGGCCTGCTGCGCCGGATCGCGGCCCCAGAGCCGGACGGGATGCCCCGCGCGTGCGAACTGGATGGCGAGCGCGGTGCCCCAGGAGCCTGCGCCGATGACCGCCCACGGTGTGTCGGCGGTCGCCATCCGTCCGATCAGCTGTTGAGGCTGTTGGGCGGTGTCTCGAGCTGACCTTGCGCCTGTTCCTGCGCCTCAGCGAGCGAGCGCGCATACAGCGCGTCGAAGTTCACCGGCGGCAGCAACATCTGCGGGAAGCCGCCGAGCGCGACCAACTGCGCGATGATGGCGCGCGCATAGGGGAAGAGCACATTCGGGGCGACGCTGCCGACGGCGCGCCGATAGTCGGCCTCGTTGAGGTTGCGCATCCCGAACACGCCCGCCTGCTTGACCTCGACCACGAACGCAGCGGCATCGTTGTTGCGGGCGGTGATGCTGACCGTGAGGACCACCTCGCGTAGCTCCGGCGAGATCGCCTCGGCTGCGGTGTTGAGGTCTAGATTGACCGCTGGACTCCACTGGCCTTCGACGCGCGGGCCGCGCGGTGCCTCGAACGAGCAATCTTTGAGATAGACGGACTGCAACGAGAACTCGGGCTCGGTGGTGTCGGCCTGCGGCGGGTTGGCGCCGTCGGCGCGCGGATCGGGGTCGGTCATGGTGTCAGCCTCTTCGATGTCGGCGCGGGCCTGCCGCGCGCGGGGTGGATGGGGAGCGTGTGGGTCAGCCGACGAGCAGCGGATCGAGCCCGCCTGCCGCGTCGAGATGGTACAGGTCGTCGCAGCCGCCGAGATGGCGCTCGCCGATGAAGATCTGTGGCACGGTGCTGCGTCCGCTGCGCTCGATCATCACGGCGCGTTGGTCGGGACGGGCCTCGATGTCGATCACCTCGACGGTGGCGCCCTTGCCCGCGAGCAAGCCGCGGGCGCGCGTGCAATAGGGGCACCAGCCCTTGGAATACATCGTCACCGTAGCCATCTCAGCGCTTGCCCTTACCGGCGGCAGTTTCCGCACCGAGCGCCAACGGCAGGTTGTCGGCACGCCAGGCTGCAAGGCCACCACGCAGGTTGTAGGCCTGCTTGAAACCTTGGCCGCTCAGCACCCGCGCGGCAGAGGCGCCGGTCGAGCCTGATTCACAGTAGACGATGACCGGCTTCTCTTTGTATTTGCGCAAGGTCTCGTTGGCGGTGAGGATCTGCGCAGAGTCGAAGTCGCGCGCGCTGCCGATGTGGCCGGCGGCGTAGTCGGTCGAACTGCGCAGGTCGAGGACGATGCCGCCCTGGTTCTGGAGGCGGATGAGGTCCTGCGGAGAGACCGCCGCGAAGGCATCCCGTCGGGCGCGGATCTCGAACACGATCACGAGCAGCGCCGCGACGACCGCCATGGCGACGAGCCAAGGATGCTCGGTGACGTATTGGGCAAGGTTATCCATAGGGCTGCATTATATCGTCACCCTCGGCCTGACGCGGGCCGAAGCGGGGGGTGGGCTACAATCCCCGCCATGCGACGAGGCTGGTTCCCGCTATCGACCTGTTTGGCGCTGCTGCTGCTGGGCGCGGCTGCCTCACCGGTCCCTGCCCCGGCCCAATCCCGGCCGGAGGCCCGTTCCGAAGCGAAGACCGAGGCCGACCTGAAGCGGCTCCAGACCGAGATCCAGCGGATCCGCAGCCAAGTGGCCCGCGATGCCGCCGAGAAGGACCGTATCGCGCGCAGTCTGCGGACTGCGGAGCAGTCGGCGACGGCAGCGCGCACGGAGTTGCAGCGGCTTCAGGGTGAGCGCGGCGAGCGTGAGCAGCGTCGCGACGCGCTGGCCGTCGAGCGCCAGGCGCGTGAGCGGGAGTTGCAGCGCGGACGCGAAGCGCTCGCGGCGCAAGCGAAGGCGGCTTATGTCATGGGTCGCGAGGACCCGCTGCGGATGCTGCTCGATGACGCCGATCCTGCAGCCGCCGATCGGTTGCGGACCTACCACGCCTTTTTCGGTCGGGCCCGCGCCGAGCAGGTCGCAGGCATCGAAGCGGCGGTGGTCGACATCACGCGCATCGACGCAGGGCTGGCGGAGGAGCAGCGCGAGATCGTGCGGCTCGAACAACGCAAGGGCACCGAGGTCGAGCGGCTCGATGCCGCCCGCGCCGAGCGCGGCAAGGTGCTCGCACAGCTCACCGCGGAATCAAAAGTGCGCGCGACGACCTTACAACGGATGCAGCGTGAACAGGCGGCGCTCGAGCGACTGCTGCGCGAGCTGCGTCGTGCCGCCGCCACCCAGCAGTTCCCGGCGGACGGCAAAAGCCCGTTCGCCGCGATGCGCGGCAAACTCGCTTGGCCGACCCCCGGACGCCTCACCTCCCGCTTCGGCGAGCGTCGTGCCGGGACAGTGCGCTGGGACGGGGTGATGATCTCGGCGGGTCGCGGCACGCCGGTACGCGCGGTCTATCGCGGTCGGGTGGTCTATGCCGACTGGCTCGCGGGTCTCGGTTTGTTGCTGATCCTCGATCACGGCAGCGGTTATCTCAGCCTTTACGGCCACAATGAACAGCTCTTCCGCGCGGTGGGCGACACGGTCGCGCCGGGTGACACGCTGGCGGCGGTGGGGGATTCAGGGGGTCGACCCTCACCCGGGCTCTATTTCGAGATCCGTCAGGCCGCCAAGCCGCTTGATCCCGTACCGTGGTTCGGCCGTCCGTCACCCTGAGAAATAGCCGACCCTGTAAACTGACCGGTGTGAACGAGCGAGCCACTTTTTGGAGCACGAAGCTGGGATGGGTGGCAGCCGTCGGCGGCGGGCTCGTGCTCGGTCTCGCCACGGCACTGCTCCTGCCGGAGTCTTGGCGAAACCCAGACGGGTGGCTGGGCGGTCTTTTGGGTGGGGCGAGGGCGGAAGCGCGGGCGCCTCTTCGCACGCCGTCCACGACCAGCGCCGAGGCCGCCGCGCCGACCGCATCGCTCCTCGTGGCGGATCTTCCGCCGGATGAAGCGCGCCGGTTGTCGGAGATCATCGGACGGGTCCGTCGCGAGTATGTCGAAGACATCTCTGCGGATCGGCTGCTGGATGAGGCCGCCCGCGGGATGGTGGCGAGTCTTGATGAGCACTCCGCTTACCTGGACCGGCGCGAGTACGAGGACATCCGTCGCGGCACGGCGGGCAGCTATCCGGGGATCGGCATCGAGGTCATCGCGGAGGGCGAGGCGATCAAGGTGCTGCGCCCGTTGGACGAGTCGCCCGCTTCACGCGCCGGCATCCTAGCGGGCGATGAGATCCTGCGCATCGATGACGCGCCGGTGCGTGCGGATGTCGCTGCCGCCATCGAGCAGATGCGTGGACCGGTCGGCTCCTTGGTGCGCCTCACGCTACGCCGCGAGGGCAGCGCTGAGCTGGTCGATGTCGCGCTCGAGCGCACGAAGGTCGAGGTGCACAGCGTCTCGGGGATGTCGCTCGATCGTCACCACGGCTACCTGCGCATCGCCAACTTCAGCGATACGACTTCGGCGGATTTCGAAGGTCATGTGCAGGAACTGCGCAAGATCTCGCCAGAGCTGCGCGGGGTGATCATCGACCTGCGCAACAATCCGGGTGGCGTCCTTGAAGCGGCGGTGGCGGTGGCCGATGCCTTGCTCGATTCAGGGAACATCGTCAGCGCTACCGGCCGGACGGCCGATGCGCGGTTCCGTCTGGATGCGCGGCCCGGGCAGCTGCTCGAGGGCGTACAGGTCGTCGTGCTGGTGAACGAAGCCTCGGCGTCGGCGGCGGAGATCCTCGCCGGCGCGCTCAAAGACCACAGCCGCGCGCGGTTGATCGGCAGCCGGACCTTCGGTAAAGGCTCGGTGCAGAGCGTGATCCCGCTCGGCGACGGTCGTGCCCTGAAGCTCACCACCTCGCGGTACGCGACGCCCGCCGGTACGCTCATCAACGAGCGCGGTATCGAGCCTGACATCGAGATCGCCGCGTCGGCAGACCGCCTGGATTTCGGACAGCCGCAGCTCGATGCCACCGTCAAGGCGGCGCAGCGCGAGCTGCGTCAGATGTGGGAGACGCGTCGTCGAGGCGATCTGCCCGAGACCCGCACTGCTGAGACACAGCGACCACGCGCATGATGGAACTGCTCCAATTCGTCCTCGACCTGTTCTTGAACCTCGATGAGCACCTCATCGAGCTGCTGAGCCAGTACGGTCTTTGGATCTACGCGATCCTGTTCCTGATCGTGTTCGCAGAGACCGGTTTGGTGGTGACGCCCTGGCTGCCGGGCGACTCGCTGTTGTTCGCGGTGGGTGCGCTGACCGCCATAGATACCAGCGGCACACTGACCTTGCCGTGGGTGATCGGCTTGCTGATCACCGCCGCGATCCTCGGCAACAGCTGCAACTATGCGATCGGCCGGTCGATCGGGCCACCTGCCTTCAGCGGCCGCTATCGGCTGCTGAAGATCGAATACTTGGAGCGCACCGAGATGTTCTTCAACAAGCACGGCGGCAAGACCGTGGTGCTGTCGCGTTTCCTGCCGATCCTGCGCACCTTCGCGCCCTTCGTCGCCGGCGTCGGCCGCATGGATTACGGGCGCTTCCAGATGTACAACGTGGTGGGCGCGTTCTCGTGGGTGCTCACCTTCGTGATCGGGGGTTACCTGTTCGGCAACATCCCGATCATCCGCGACAACTTCGGCGTCGTGACCCTCATCATCATCGTCGGGTCGCTGATACCGGTGGCCGTGATCGCGCTTCGGCGCTGATCGAGCGTCAGCCGAGCGCGGTCCGCACAGCGCCGAACAGACCGCCGATCAACAGGAACAGCGTCGGGAGCATCGACAGCGAGAAACCGAGGCCACGCTTGTCGGCGGCCTTGACGTAGCCGGTGAAGTACAGCGTCCGGCCGATGATGAACACGAGGCCGAGCCCCGCCGCCCAGATCGGGCTGATGTAGATCGCGAAACTCCAGAGCGACGGCAGAAAGATCGCGAGCATCTCCAGAGTGTTCATCTGTACGCGATAGACGCGCTCGAAATCCTCGTTGCCCGAGGTGGCAGGCGCCTTGACACCGTACCGCGCGCGGGCGCGACCCACCGCGATCATGAAGCCGAAGAACTGCAGCAGCGCGAGCAGCATGACGAGGGTGACCGGCGCGTAGGCGGCGGAGACGATGGTGTCGGACATGGGCGGAACCCCCTGGGGTCATGTAGGTCTGAAGTGTCGGTGAAGATCGCGTGGCAAGCCGAAGCCTGCGCAGTCAGCATAACTCGGTGGCACAATCTTCCCAAGCAGCCTTCCCGGGCGGCCCCCGACCCTCTCGTCACAGGAGACCCTGCAGATGACCGGATTTGTGTTGCGCGCGGTGATCGCGGCCTTCGGCTTATGGCTCGCCTCGACCTGGGTGGAGGGGATCACGCTCCGCGATCCGATGACGCTGCTGATCTCGGCATTCTTGCTCGGGATCGTCAACGCCTTCGTGCGACCGATCGCGGTGGTGCTCACTTTCCCGATCACGATGATCACCCTCGGGTTGTTCCTGCTGGTGGTGAACGCGGGGATGTTGCTGTTGGTGGCCAAGATCATCCCGGGTTTCGACATCGCGGGCTTCTGGCCGGCGTTTTGGGCGGCGGTGATCATCTCGATCACCGGCTGGATCGGCTCGTGGCTGATCGGCCCCAAAGGGTTCGATCGACTGACCGGTCGCTGAGCCGCGGCGCGCAGTGAGTCCATCGCGTGCACGGTCCTCGATACCCGCAGTGGCGATGGCCGCGGCATGGTTCTCCACGACGGCCGCCGCCGCCAGCGACCTGACCTTCACAGGCTACGCACGCAGCCGCGAGGACGGGCGTCTGCTGTACATCGAGTCGCACCATGTGCACCGCGCCGGAGAGGTCGGTGAGTCGCGCATCGTCCTCTACCGTTGCGCAACGGGAGGCGCGGCGTTCGCACGCAAACAGCTCGACTACGGAAAGGTGCGCGAAGAGCCGGAGTTCAGCTTCATCGACGCCCGCAGCGGTTACGCCGAGGGTCTGCGGCGTACCGCCGCGGGACTGCGTGTCTATCAACAAGAGAGCACCGCCGCGAAGCGGCGCGAGGCGGCGGTGCCGGCGGGCACGGCCATCGTGGCGGACGCCGGGTTCGACGAGTTCGTCCGCAAGCACTGGGCCGAGCTCGAGACCGCGAAGACGGTGCAGTTCCCGTTCCTGATCCCGAGCCGGCTCGGCCATCTGCCGTTCAAGGTGCGTAAGCAGCGCGAGGCCACGGTCGATGGCGCCACCTCGAGCGTCATCCGGCTGACCCTCTCGGGGGTGTTCGGGCTGTTCCTGCCGTTCATCGAAGTGTCGTACCGCAAGGCCGACAAAGTGCTGTTGCGCTACGAGGGCTTGACGAACATCCGGGACGACGACGGCCAGAACCTGGTGGCGGTGATCCGCTTCCCGCAGGCAGAGCGCCGCACGGTTCCGGATGTGGGGCTCGAACGACTGCGCGTGGAGCCCTTGGTCACGCGTTGCCCGCCCGCGGCCAGTTGACCATCGTCACGCCGGCCAGGATCACCGCCACGCCGCCGAGCTGCGCGGGGGTGAGTCGTTCATCGAGGATCCACCAGCCGAGCAGCGCCGCGAGCGCCGGCGTCACGAGGCCGAAACTGCCGGTCTGAGCCGGCGTCGCATGCACCGAGAGCCACGCATAGGCCGTGTAGGCGATGCAGGAGCTCATCACGATCATCCAGGCGAGTGCGGCCAGACCGCTAGGGTCCCAGCTCCAGCGTGCCGTCTCGCCGGTGAGCAGCGCCGGGATCGCCATCATCGCTCCGCCGCAGAGCATCTGCAGGGCGGTGAAGCTCATCAGGTCGAGGCGGGGCGCCGCGTTGCGTTGATAGATGGTGCCTGCCGCCCAGCCTGTGCAGCCGATCAGGATCGCCGCGACCGCCCAACCGTGCAGCGCCGAGTTCGCGGGGTCTCCCTCGCGCGGCAAGATCACGAGCAGGATGCCAGCGACACCGAGCAGCAAGCCGGCGAGCACCCGCCGCGTCAGTGGATGCGCACGCGGACCGAGTGTGCCGAGCAGCGCGATCAGGAAGGGCGAGGAGACATTGAGCAGCGCCGCCTCGTTCGACGCCACATGCTGGATGCCCCAAACATTGAGTCCGTTGGAGACCAGGACGCATAGCGCGCCGACGATCATCAGCGAACGCCATCCTGCGGCGTCGATCCTGGGCAGCAGCGGTTCGCCGCGCCGTTTTGCGACCATGCGCGCCACGATGAGCAAGAGCAGACCGCCGATGACGAACCGCAGGCTCCCGAACAGGAAGGGCGGCAGCGAGCCGACGCCGATCTTGGTCACGAGAAAGGACGCGCTCCAGACGACATAGACCGTACCGAGGCAGAGGACCAGCCTCGTGCGATGAGCGGTGGCGCTGCTCAACGGGCGGTCGAGCCACCGCGGGCGTCGTCGGGGTCGCGTCCGGAGGCACTGCGCCACAGCAGCAGCGCAAGACCGGCGACGACCAGCAGCCCGAGCCATCCGCCGAAGCGCAGGGCCTCGGGCAGCGCGAGCACGTCGGCGCTGCCGGAGCTGACGATGGGGATGGCGATCGCGATACCCATCAAGGCTTCGCCGGTGATCATGCCCGCCGCGAACAGCAAGCCCTTGCGGTGGTGCCGCTCGAGCGCTGCCGCATCGGCGCCGCGGCGCTTGAGGTGACGGTCCACCAGATGGTGCAGCAGTCCGCCCAAGAAGATCGGCGTCATGAGTTCGAGCGGCAGGTAGATGCCGACGGCGACGGCGAGCACGGGCGTGCGGAACGACGACCCGCGCGCTTTGAGGATCTCATCGAGTGTGATGATCGCGATGCCGATCAAGGCGCCGATGGCGATCATGTCCCAGGGCAGTTCGCCGCCGAACATGCCCTTCGAGACTGCGGCCATCAGCGTCGCCTGCGGTGCGGCGAGCGGGTTGGGTTTGGCTTCGGTGGCGATGCCGATACCGTAGGCGTCGGCGAGCAGGTTCAGCACCGGTGCCATGACGAGCGCGCTGCTCACGGCGCCGATGGCCAGCATCACCTGCTGGCGCCAAGGCGTCGCGCCGACGATGTAGCCGCACTTGAGGTCCTGCAGGTTGTCGCCCGCGATGCAGGCGGCGCAGCAGACCACGGCGCCGATCATCACCGCTGCGACCGGGCCGATCTCGCTGTCCGGCCCCATCATGAGCAGCAGCATCACCGCCGAGAACAGGATGGTGGCGATGGTGATGCCCGATACCGGGTTGTTCGAGGAGCCGACGAGGCCCGCCATGTACGCCGACACCGAGCAGAACAAGAACCCTGCGACGATCATGATGATCGTCATCGGCAAGCTGACGGCCAGCGTGCCGACGATGACCTGATAGAGCGCGAGCAGCGGCAGCGTGAAGAGGACGATGCCGATCAGCACCCATTTCATCGGCAGGTCCTGTTCGGTGTGGGCGACCACGGCGCCGGCGGCGCTGGCGCGCGCGGCTGCGAGCCCGCTGCGGACGCCCGAGAGCAGCGAGTGGCGCAGTGACACGAGCGCCCAGATGCCGCCGACCAGCATCGCACCGACGCCGAGGTAGCGGATCTGTTTGGACCAGACGGTGTTCGCGATGTCCTCCGCCGTGAGACCGGCGGTCGCTTGCATCAGCTCGGCATTGCCGGGCAGCACATTGGCGACATAGAACGGGATCGCGATGTTCCAGGAGATCATCGCGCCCGCGAGCACCACGATGCCGATGTTGAGACCGACGATGTAGCCGACGCCGAGCAGTGCCGGCGAGAGGTTGGTGCCGAAGTAGGCGAGGTACTTGCCGAAGAACCCTGCGCTCGCAGCGGTGTCGGGGATCAGGCGCAGGCCGCTACCGGCTGCGAGCTTTGCGAGCGCGCCACCGAGCGCCGCAACGCCGAGGATGCGGATCCCTTGCGCCGGGTTCTCGCCGGCTTTCAGCACCTCTGCAGCAGCCTGACCTTCCGGGAACGCGAGTTTCTGCTCGACGATCAATGCGCGACGCAGCGGCACCGAGAACAGCACGCCGAGGATGCCGCCGAGACCCGCGATCGCCAGCACCCAGGCGTATTGGAAGTCCTGCCAATAGCCGAGGATGACGAGTGCGGGGATGGTGAAGATCACGCCCGAAGCGATCGAGGAGCCTGCCGAGGCGCCGGTCTGCACGATGTTGTTCTCGAGGATGCCGGCACCGCCGAGCGCGCCGAGCACCGCCATCGAGACCACCGCCGCTGGGATGGCCGAGGCGATGGTCATGCCGGCGAAGAGGCCGAGGTAGGTGTTGGCCGCTGCAAGGACCATCGCCAGCACGATCGCGAGTGCGACCGCGCGGAAAGTGAGCTGCGGCGGCAGCGCGCCGGAGACCCCGTCCGGCGCGGCGCTCACTTCACGCCACCCATCCAGCG
>CALGVD010000036.1 GCA_937920275.1 uncultured Pseudomonadota bacterium | reverse complement strand
CTGGGACACGCAGTGGGACATGTTCCTCGCGCTCATCGGCGCGATCACGGCGCAGCTGCTGCTGTCGCGGCTGCATGACCGGCAGCTCGCGCGGTTGTCGGTGGACGACCGAGCGGGATAGCGCCGCGCGCGGCACCCATCACCGACGGACAGGTTGGACGAATCCATGTACACCGCGCCCTTTGCCGACGATCCGATGGACGCCATGCGATCGCTGGCTGGGGTGGACCTCCTCACGCGCCGGGCGTTGGCGGATCGCTGTCAGCCGCGCCGATTGGCCGCGGGCGAGGTGCTGTACCGCGCGGGTGACGAGGCCGATGCCGTCCACTTCGTGCAGTCCGGCAGTCTGGTGGCCTACCTCGATGCACCGGACGGCCGTCGCGAGGTGGTGGGCCGCATCGGTATCGGCGAAGCGGTCGGCGAGATGGCGCTGATCACCGGCAAGCCCCGCTCGACGCATGTGGCAGCGCTGCGTGATGCGCGGTTGCTGGCGCTGTCCCGCGCGGACTTCGAGAGCATCCTCGCGCAGCACCCAGCGGCCATGCTCGCATTCGCGCGCGGTATGGCCGAGCGTCTGGAGGCCGCCAACCGCGGCGACCGCCGCATCGGCGGGCGCACCGCGACGATCGCGCTGCTGTCGCTCACGCCGGGCGTCGACACGGCGGGCATGGCAGCCGCACTCGGCGAGATGGCAGCGAGCGTCCTCGGCGCCGGACGCGTCGCGCAGCTCGACGCCGTCACCGACGATCTCGACACATCGCTGCCGGCGCTCGAAGCGGCGAATGATCTGGTGATCCTGTACGCCGGGCACGGCGCGGGCACGGCGAACGCCGCGGCGCAGCGCCGTGCGGCGCGCCAGGCCGATCTGCGGTTGCTGATCGCGGATGCCGCGATGCCGCCGCCGGCGGCACTGGTCGGACACCCGGCGCTGCAGGATGCCAACGGCTTCCAGCGCGTCGAACTCGTGCTCCGCCACGGTGCGTCGATCGTGCCGGGTGCTGCTGCCGCGTGGATCGCGGCGATCGCGCAGGCCTCGGGAGACCGGCCGCTGCACCACCACCTGCGTTCAGGCTCGCCCGCGGCGGCCGCGGACCTCGCGCGTCTGGTGCGGCTCGCGCTCGGCTGCGCGACCGGGCTCGTGCTGTCGGGGGGCGGCGCCCGCGGTTTCGCGCATATCGGTGTGATGCAGGCATTGCACGACGCTGGCATCGTCGTCGACTGCATCGCGGGCACCAGCATCGGCGCCATCATGGGCGCTTCGGCGGCGCAGCAGTGGTCGTACGCCGAACAGCTGCAGCGTTTCCGCCGCACCTTCGCCGACAGCGACCCGCTCGGCGACTGGACCTTGCCGCAAGCGTCTCTGGTACGAGGTCGCCGCGTCAGCGAACGGTTGGCCGCCGAGTTCGGCGAGGCCGACATCCTCGACCTGCCCGTGCCGTTCTGCTGCATCTCGGCGGACCTCGACGCCGGGGTCGCGCGCGCCCACCGCGACGGCCTGCTGTGGCGCGCGCTGCGGGCGTCCTGCGCGATCCCGGGGTTGCTGCCGCCGGTGACCGGCGCACGGGAGGTGCTGGTCGATGGCGGCATCCTCGACAACTTCCCCATCGATGCCTTGCGCGATCGTCGGCCGGCGCGGCTGATCGGCGTCGACATCGCCTCCGACGACCGCCTGCAGTCAGGTGGCGAGTCGACGGAGGCGCCGGCGTGGTGGAATCTCGCCGGTCGGCGCCGGTACCGACGCGTCGCGCCGGCGCTGCCGCAGCTGCTGATGAGCGCCGCGATGGTCGGCAGCCGTTCGGCGAAGGCCACCGGGCGATCGGCCATCGATCTGCTGCTCGAGCCGCCGCTGCCGGGCATCGGCATCCTCGACTGGCGGGCCTTCGACCGCATCATCGAGGCCGGCTATGCGCATGCGCGCGAGGTCATCGCGGCGTATACGCCTTGATCGGCGCCGGCACACCTTTCAGCGTCAGCACGCCGATCTGCTCGAGCGCACCCGCCGCTTTCGCGCGCTGTAGCGTGGCATCGCTCAGCAGCACCGTGGTGCCGTGCTCTTTGTTGGCAGCCTCGAGGCGTGCGGCGATCACGACGGTCTGGCCGTAGGCGGTATAGTTGAAGCGGCGCGTGCCACCGAAGTTGCCGACCAACGCGGGGCCCGAATGCAGGCCGAGCCGGGTGCAGCCGAGCGCGACGCCGTACCGCTCGCGCACCTCGGCACGATAGCGTTCGGAGAAGGCCTCGATGTCGCGCGCACAGGCGATGGCACGGTCGGCATGGTCGGCATGCACCACGGGGGCGCCGAACAGCACGATGACGCCGTCGCCGGTGAGCTTGTCGAGCATGGCCTCGTGCTTCCACAGCACCTCGAACAGACCGTCGAAATAGCCGTTGATGATCGGCGTGAACTTCTCGACCGGGGTCTCGGCGAGGAAGGTGGAGGAGTTCTCGAGATCGCTCACCATCGCGGTGATGTCGCGTTCCACGGCGCCCAGTTCGACGGGCTCGCTGCCGTCCTCGATGCGGCGGATCACCTGCGGTGCGAGATACCGCTCGAGCGCGCCGGCATACATGGCGCGCTCGGCGGTGAGCTGCGCGGCGACCACGCGGCTCGTCACGAAGAACGACAGCGCGAACGCCACCAGCGGCGTCAGCATCGGCAGCATGACACCGGAAGCCGCGAACACCGCCCAGCCGACCACCGCGCCGACGACCACGATGCCGCCGAGCGCCGCCACGGCGCGCCACCAGCTGAAGGCGGCCCGGCCGAACGCGGCACCGGCGAGCGCGGCCAACAGTGCGATGAGCGCGAGCCACGGTGTTCCGGGGACGACGACGCGGTCGCCTGCGAGCATCTGCAGCACGGCATGGCCGTGCACCTCGACGCCGGGCGTGCCGTCGCGATGGCCGGGAAGGTAGCGCAGCGGTGTGGTGTGCAGGTCTTCGCCGAGCGTGGTCGCATCGGCACCGACCGAACGCGACACGCGGCCGATCAGCACCGTCTTGCCCGCAAAGAATTTTGGCGGCAGGAAGGCGACATCGCCTGCGGAGAATGACGGCGCGAGCGCCCCGGTGTTCTCCGCCTTGGAGTCGGCGTGGGGCGCGAGGTAACGCAGCCGGAAGGGCGTCGTGGGGATCGCCGGGGCTTGGGTCGCGGTGGCTGCGGTCGCCGTGTTCGCGGCAGTACCCGCCGAGCTTCCGCGCAGCGCCTCGACGACCGCAGACGCCAAAGAGGGTCGCCCGCCGGGCTGGGGGTCGTACTGGCGGACGACATCGTCGTAGTCGTCCTTCATGAGGGTACGGGCGTCGGCGTAGCGAACCCCCGGGAGCACCTCGAAATCAAGCCCGGGTCGGCGCTCAGGGTCCGCGGCGACGATCAAGGGTGCGCGAACGGACGCGATTTTGTCGACAACAGCGTTGAACTCCTCCTTATTTCGCCAAGTGTCGAACAGGTAGTCGACCAAGATGACACGGGCCCCAGCGGTATCGAGGGCGCCGATGACATCCGCCAGCCACGCTTTGTCGATCGGGGAGATACAGGCGCAGGGGGACTGGGCGCGCATCTCCTCGACGGCCCGGTCGTCCATTTTGATGATGACCAACCCCTCCGCCGGCGGCGGCGCGGCCAGCGCCATCCGCAGGTCGTAGGTGAGGCTCTCGATGCTGCGGGCCGGTGTCGTGAAGCTGAACGCCACGGCGGTGAGGGCGGCTGTGCAGCCGATGAGCATCGCCATGAGATCACTGCGTCTGCGGTCGATCAACGCCACGGCCACCCCTCCATCTACCGGATGGAGGTCATTCTGCAACCAAACGATGTCCGTTTGGTGCTACAAAACGCGTAGGGGTCGACGGAGCGCGATCGCTCTCGCGATTAAGGGAGACGGGATGAGAAGGTCGGCGTATGCCGCTGCTAGCGTTCCTTGGGCCATGCTGGGTGTCGCCTGCCTTGCGTTCGCGCCTGCGCTGGCCTGGGCCCAGGCGGGGCTGACCCGCGACGAGGTGTTGCGGCTACCGCCGCCCTTGCGCGCCGCCGCCTCCGATTTCGGCGCTGTCGAATGCGATGCCGCGCCGGTGGTCGGACTTTTGCCTGGCGAGACCGTGCTCGCGACGCTCGAGCTCGTCGAAGCTGAAGGCATGACCGTCGTGCCGGCCTCCGATCTTGAACGCTTGGCGCGCGCCTTGCCGGGACAGCCGGTGAGCCGGGAAGGGTTGGCGCGTCTCGTCGCTGCGCTCGAGTGTCGCTATCGAGAACTCGGCTATGTGTTCGCGCGCGTCGCGGTGGTCGGCGATCCCGTGACCTCGCTAGGTCGCTACCGGGTGGTGGTGCACGAGGGCGTCGTGCACCGCATCGAGGTGCTGGCCGACGATCCGTCTCTGGCGGCGCTGGCGCTGCGCGCGTTCGGGCTGGTGGAGCAAGGCAAGCCGCTGCGCGCCGGTGAGGTGCGACGCGGTCTGGCGCAAGCCGCGTCGGTGGGTCTCACCAGCGTGCGGCCGACGGTGCGCCGTTCGCGCCTTGAGCCGATGGCGATCGATCTGGTACTGATCGTGGAAGCCCCGCCAGGCCAGGTGTTCGCTCAGGCCCATAACGGTAACGCCGATACCCTCGGTCCCGTGGGCGTGCTGCTCGGTGCGCGCACCTCCGTCACGCCCCTGCAGGAGAGCACGACGCTCGGCGTCTACAGCGCGATCGAGCCGCGCAAGCAGGTCTCGGCGCAGTTCGATTCGCAGGCGCTGATCGGTGACGGCGGCCTCAAAGGCCGTATCGGCGCGGCATGGTCGCGCGCGCGGCCCGGCGGGGTCGTTGCACCGCTCGAGCTCGACAGCAAGACCGGATTCCTGGCACTTGAACTGTCCGCGCCGCTGCAGGTGCGGCGCGGCCTCGTCGCGTACTGGCGCGCCGGTCTCGAGGCGCTCGAGCAGGAGACCACTTTCTTCGGCGATGTGCCGTTGGGCGATGACAGTCTGCGCGTCGCCTATCTCGGCCTGCGCACGGACGGCTTGCTGGGCCGGGGCGCGTGGTTCTTCGACCTGCAGGGGCGCGTCGGTCTCGATGCCTTCGGCGCGATGCGCCCGGGGGATCCTGCGGCCTCGCGCTTCGACGCCGATCCGCAGGCGTCGCTGATGCGCGCTGAGACCGAGGTCACGCTACAACTGTCGCGGTCCGTGAGTCTGCGCACCAATCTCAAGGGCCAGTGGACGGACGACCGCTTGGCCGCGTTCGAGTCCTTCAGCTACGGCGGCATCGTCGGGGGACAGGGTTACGATCCGGGCGCCCTCACCGGCGATTCGGGCGTCGCGCTCGATCTGCGGCTGCTCGGCCCAGCGTGGGGCGGCGACCGTGGGGTGGTGCGTCCGTTCGCGTTCCTTTCGGCGGCGCGCACTTGGGTCACCGACGACAGCGGTTCGGCCGCAGGGCGTGCGCAGTCCGCTGGCGCTGGCCTGCAGATGCTGCTCGGCCGCAGCCTGCAACTCGAGGCCAGCTATGCGATGCCGTTCGGCGACATCGAAGGGCTCGGCCGCGACGCCTATGGCTCGCGTCTGCTCGTCACCCTCACCTATTCGTTCACCGCAGGAGCCCAGCCATGAGCACCCGGATCCGGACCGTCCAGACCGCTGTATCGGCCCTGTTGGTGCTGTCCGCGGGTGCTGCTGCGGCCCAAACGCCACCGCTGCCCTCGCTCGACGGCGTCAACTCGATCTCCAGCGGTACCCTGCCGAACGCCGCCAGCGGTGGCAACGGTGTGGTGCGCACCTCGGGCGGCAGCACCGGGCTGCCGGTGATCGTCACGGTCGACGGTACAACGGCCAACATCCAGACCGCCGCGAACCGCAGCGTGATCGACTGGCAGAGCTTCAACATCGGTGAAGGCCACCGCGTCAACTTTCTATTGCCGGATCGCGCATCGGTCGCCGTCAACCGCGTCCGCGGCGTCGGTGCGGACTTCGCGAGCCGCATCGACGGCGATCTGTGGTCCAACGGTAATGTCTGGTTGCTCAACCCGAACGGGGTGTTCTTCGGGGCCACCGCCCGGGTGGATGTCGCCGGCTTGCTCGCGACGCCCGCGGGTTTGCGGAACCTCGATGACCTGATCGGCGTCGATGGCACTTACGATACGACCTCGACGGTGCGCTTCAACATGCCGGGTTCCTCGTTCCCGACCGAGGTGACGACGCCCGGTCCGGTATCGGTGGCGGCGGGTGCAGAGATCCTGGTGCGCGGCGGTCCGGCGATGTTCATCGTCGGCAGCGGCGTGCAGGGCCGCACGCTCACCGTCGGCGGTACGGTCACGAGCCGATCCAGCGATCTCGTACGCGGGGTGCTCACGCCGCCGGGGGTGTTCGACTCGAACGGGGATTACGGCTCGCTGCCGACCGCGAGCGATCCTGCCGAGGAGATCTCATCCCAGGTGGTGTACGCGGCGAGCGGTGATTTTGAGCTGACGATGATCGAGCGGGCGATCGACGAGCCCTCACCGCCGAACCCGCTCTCCAGCAACGATCTCGATCTGTTCGAGTTCACCGTGGAGCGCGGCTTCGCGGGCCGCCAGATCGAGAACGACCAGATGGCACCCGAAGCCATCCTCATCGAGCATACGGCGAAGACGGTCGCGGGGCAGGTGGTGGTGCGTGCGGCCGCCGAAGCGTCGGCGCTGCTGCGCCGCTACGACCCGCGCGATGACCTCGGCGACAACCTCGGCTGTGATCCGCAGCTCGACAGCTGCACGATCAACCGCAATCCCGACCACGACACCTTTCTATACGACGCGGATGGCGACAGCTACCAGTTCGTCTGCGCTGCTGGCCCCGCCGATGAGGCCTGCGGCACGATCAACGGTACCGCGACCCCCAACGGGTTCACTTACCTCGCCTACCTCGGTGTCGAGACGACGCAGTCGCCCGACTACGGGTGCGCCGATTGCGCGCCCGGTATCCGTATCCGTTCGTCGCTGCTCGCCCTCGACCCGCGCACCAGTGGGCTGGGCTACGGCTTCGGCCTGTCGCGCAGCCTCGACATCGACGCCTCGCGGTTCTTCGGCGTCCTCAACAACCTGGTGATCACCCGCGATGCGAACGGTCGTCCCGTCGAGACGGTCGTGTCCGCCGATCCGCAGGCGGTGAGCGTGGTGCTCGACCCTCGGGATGCGCCGTCGCGTCAGTTCGACTTCGGCGCCGGCGGCGGCGGCCTGCAACAGGTCGCGCTCGAGCTGGTGTCGGCCGGCGAGCTCAGTCTGCGCGGACGGGATGTCTGCGCCACCGTCGACGGCAGCTGTTTTCAGCAGGGCGTGATCTACCGTTCGTCGGATCTGTACACCGCCCCCCGCGTCAACCTGCGCCTGCAGTCGATCTCGGATCGTCCCGCGTTGATCACGGTGGATCGTCTGCTGCGCTTGGAGGAGACTTTTCTTGCTGGTGCGCAGCTGTCGGTGGCGCAGGACTCCGAGTCGAGCGGCCAAGGCAGCAGCGGTACGCTGCGGCAGATGGTGCTGCGTAACGCGCGGATCGATCCGCGGGCCGGAGCCCTCGACGGCGGTTTCTCGGTGGATCCGGTGCGCATCGTGGTGGGTACGGCGGTCAACGCCACCAACGACGTCACGATCGGCAGCATCTTTGGCGGCGACAGCCTCGATGTCGACATCGATGTCGGCGGCATGCTGAGGATCATCGATCCCTTCGTCACGAGCCCGGGCGATCCTCAGCCGGGCACTGTATCGGCCGGGAACATCTCGCTGAAGGGCCGCGGCATCTCAGTGGGCGAGCTGACCCTCAACGACTTTTCGGGCGACGATGGCATCCACGCGCTGACGCTGCTGTCGCGCGCCACCGATCCCGCGAAGTTCAGTTTCGGGCGCATCTCGGCCTTCGCGCCCAACAGCCAGGTGTC
>CALGVD010000035.1 GCA_937920275.1 uncultured Pseudomonadota bacterium | reverse complement strand
CTACCTCCCCGTTCTCCGCACCGCCGCCTCGTAGGTGTTCTTCATGAGCATGGCGACGGTCATCGGGCCGACGCCGCCCGGCACCGGCGTGATCCAGGAGGCGCGCACCGCCGCGGGCTCGAACTCCACATCGCCGCAGAGCGTGCCATCGGGCAAGCGGTTGATGCCGACATCCACCACCACGGCGCCCGGGCGGATCCACTCGCCCTTGACGAGGCCGGGCTTGCCGGCGGCCGCGATCAACACCTCGGCCTCGCGCACATGGTGCTCGAGGTCGGGCGTGAAGCGGTGGGTGACGGTGGTCGTCGCGCCCATCAAAAGCAGTTCCAGCGACATCGGGCGGCCGACGATGTTCGAGGCGCCGACGACGACGCAGTAGCGGCCCTTCACCGACACGCCGATGTGTTCGAGCATCCGCACCACGCCGTAGGGCGTGCAGGGGCGGATCAGCGGGTTGCGCTCGGCAAGGCGGCCGATGTTGTACGGGTGGAAACCGTCGACATCCTTGCGCGGGTCGATGCGCTCGACCACCTCGGACTGGCGGATGTGCTCGGGCAGCGGTAACTGCACGAGGATGCCGTCGATGGTCGGGTCCGCGTTCAGCCGGTCGATGTGCGCCAAAAGTTCCGGCTCGGTGGTCGAGCGCGGCAGGTCGATGGCGATGGAGTGGATGCCGCAGTCGGCGCAGGCGGCGCGCTTGTTGCGCACATAGACCTGCGAGGCGGGATTGTCGCCCACCATCACCACCGCGAGCCCCGGCGCTCGGCTGCCGCGTGCGACCCGTTCGGCGACCCCGGTGCGGATGCCCGCGCGCACGGTGGAAGCGATGGCCTTGCCGTCGATGATCTGGGCGGTTCGGGTGTCCATGGGGTTGCATTCTCGCACGCCGACCCGCCCGCGCGATGCCTGCAGGCGACGGGAGCGGTCGGGGTCTCTGGTATCATCCGAAGAATGAACGAACCGCAAAACAGCCTTCCGCAGGCCTACGACGACGAGATCGATCTCTGGGCGTTGTGGGACACCGTCTGGTCCGGGCGCTGGCTCATCATCGCGATCACCAGTCTGTTCGCGGTGGGCGGTATCGCTTATGCCCTCATGGCACAGGAATGGTGGCGGGCGGATGTCGTCCTCGCGCCGGCTGACAAGAAAGCCTTGCCGGGTGCGCTCGGGCAATTGGGTGGCCTCGCGAGCCTCGCCGGCGTGAACATCGGCGGGGGCGGCGACCAGGAACCGCTCGCAGTGCTGCGCTCGAAGGGCTTCGCACGCGCCTTCATCACCGAGCAGGACCTGATGCCGGTGCTGCTGAAAGATGTGAAATCGACCGACGGTAAGCCACTCGACATCCGCGATGCGCTGCGCGAGTTCGAGAAAGTGCGCTCCGTCAGTGACGACAAGAAGACCGGCCTCGTCACGCTTGGTATCCGTTGGAAAGACCCCGAGACCGCGGCGAGTTGGGCCAATCTGCTCGTGAAGCGCCTGAATGAGCGCCTGCGCGTGGAGGCGCTCGCGGAATCCCAGCGCAACGTCGATTTCCTGCAGAAAGAGATGGCCTCGACCAGCGTCGTCTCGCTGCAGCAGTCCATGGGCCGCGTGCTCGAGGGCGAGATGCAGAAACTCATGCTCGCGCGCGGCAACGAGGAATTCGCCTTCAAGGTCATCGATCCGGCGACGCCGCCGAAGCGGCGCGATGCGCCGAAGCGCGCTTTGGTCGCCATCGTCGCGACCCTCGCGGGCGGTTTCCTCAGCCTGCTCGCGGTGTTCCTGCGCAAGGCGATCCGCGAGCGCCGCCGGCCCGCCTCAGGCGTCGTTTGACCTTCCGCCCACCGTTTCCGTATGATTCGCGCCCCCGCGACGGTCGCGCGAGTGGCCTTGCCGGCCTTTCGGGGTCTTGGTTCCGGCGCGGGGCATGGCGCAGTCTGGTAGCGCATCTGCTTTGGGAGCAGAGGGTCGGGGGTTCGAATCCCTCTGCCCCGACCAGTCCGGGTCAGGTTTGAGAGGCGATGCAGGTACGATAGGCTTTGGCCAGCAGGGCGCCCGTAGCTCAGCTGGATAGAGCAACGGCCTTCTAAGCCGTAGGTCGCAGGTTCGAGTCCTGCCGGGCGCGCCAACCCCTTCTCGGGGGGAGGCGAGTGCGGCTTTCTGCGGTGGACGTAGCTCAGTGGTAGAGCCCCGGGTTGTGGTCCCGGCCGTCGTGGGTTCGATCCCCATCGTCCACCCCACTTCCCCTCGAGGGGTCGTGGTTCGATCGAAGAAGAAGCAAGTCTGATGCGGGATTTTGTCGAAGGGGCCGTTAGCTCAGCTGGTAGAGCAGTTGACTCTTAATCAATTGGTCGTAGGTTCGATCCCTACACGGCCCACCACCCTCCCGCCCCGGCGCGAAAGTGGCGGAACTGGTAAACGCACTGGATTTAGGTTCCAGCGGGGAAACCCTTGAGAGTTCGAGTCTCTCCTTTCGCACCATCCTCCACCCTCCACCGATCAGCATAGACGCAGGACACAGCATGCAGGTTTCAGTGAGCACCGTTGCCGGCCTCGAGCGCCGCCTTGAAGTGGCCGTCCCCGCCGAGCGAGTCGCCGGCGAGATCGAGATGCGCCTGAAGCAGCTCGCACGCACCGCGCGCCTGAAGGGCTTCCGCCCGGGTAAGGCGCCGTTCGCGGTCGTGAAGCAGCAGTTCTCCTCGCAGGTCCAGACCGAGGTCATCGGCGATCTGCTGCGCGAGTCGTATTCCGAGGCCGTGAGCCGCGAAAAACTGCGTCCGGCGACCGACCCCCGTATCGAAGGCGTCTCGGCGGAGCCGGGCGCAGAGCTGCGCTTCACGGCGGTGCTCGAAGTGTTGCCCGATTTCACCGTCAAGCCGGTCGCCGACCTCGCGGTCGAGCGGCCGAGTGCCGAGGTCTCCGAGGCCGACATCGACGCCATGATCGAATCCATGCGGCGCCAGCGTCCGGATTTCATCGCCGTGGAGCGTGCCGCCGCTGACGGTGACCGCGTCACCGTCGACTTCGAGGGGCGGATCGAGGGCGAGACCTTCCAAGGCGGCACGGGGTCCGACATCAAGTTCGTGCTCGGCAAGGGGCAGATGCTCGCCGAGTTCGAGGACGGCGCGCGCGGCGCGACGGCGGGCGAGTCCCGCAGCGTCACCGTGAACTTCCCCGCCGACTACGGCAGCCCGGTGGTCGCCGGCAAGACCGCGGTGTTTGCGGTCACCGTGACGGCCGTCGACGAAGAGAAACTGCCGACCGTCGACGACGCCTTCTGCGAGGCTTTCGGCGTCACCGAGGGCGGCATCGAGGCGCTGCGCCGCGATGTGCGCGAAAGCATGCAGCGCGAGCTGGCCGGTGCCATCCGCGGCCGTCTGCGCACCCAGGTGCTCGATGCGCTCTTCGACGCCAACCCCATCGAAGTGCCGAAGAGCATGGTCGCCGAGGCCGTGCAGGGCATGCAGCTCGACTTCGCGCGTCGCATGGGCATCCGCGATCCGAAGCAGCTGCCGGCGGTCGAGGCGCTCGAGTCGCCGGCGCGCCGCCGTGTCGCGCTCGGCCTTTTGGTCGGGGAACTGCTGCGCGAACAGGACATGAAGGTCGACCGTGAACGCGTGCAGGCGCGCCTCGCGGAACTGGTCGGCGATCATCCGCAGTCCGACGAGATGCGCCGGCAGTACCTGCAGAACGCAGACACCATGCGCCAGATCGAATCCGCCGCCCTCGAGGAGCAGCTCATCGAATGGGTCGTCTCGAAGGCCAAGGTGACCGACAAGCCGGCGTCCTTCGCCGACCTCACCGGCTTCGGCAAGACGCAGCAATAATCTCGAGGGGTGACACGATGAACGAGCAAGCCCTGAACCTGGTCCCGATGGTCGTCGAGCAGACGGCCCGCGGCGAACGCGCCTACGACATCTACTCGCGCCTGCTCAAAGAACGCGTGATCTTCGTCGTGGGACCGGTCGAGGACCACATGGCGAACCTCATCGTCGCGCAGCTGCTGTTCCTCGAGTCCGAGAACCCCGACAAGGACATCTCGCTCTACATCAACTCGCCGGGCGGCTCCGTGAGCGCGGGTCTGGCGATCTACGACACCATGCAGTTCATCAAGCCCGACCTCAGCACCATCTGCATCGGCATGGCGGCCTCCATGGGCGCTGTGCTGCTGGCGGGCGGCACCAAGGGCAAGCGCTACATGCTGCCGAACTCGCGGGCGATGATCCACCAGCCCTGGGGCGGCTTCCAGGGCCAGGCGACCGACATCAGCATCCAGGCCCGCGAGATGCTGCTGACCCGCGAGCGCCTGAACAAGATCCTCGCCGACCACACCGGCCAGCCCATCGAGAAGATCCAGCAGGACACCGAGCGCGACAACTTCATGGGCGTCGAGGCGGCCATCGCCTACGGCCTCGTGGACAAGTCCCTCGAAAAGCGGCTATAAACGGCGCATGACTGAAGACACGCGCGGCCGTAGCGACGACGGTAAGCTGCTCTACTGTTCCTTCTGCGGCAAGAGCCAGCACGAGGTCCGCAAACTCATCGCGGGCCCCTCGGTGTTCGTCTGCGACGAATGCGTCGAGCTCTGCAACGACATCATCCGCGAAGAACTCGAGACCCGTGCCGAGCGCCAGCGCGACAAGCTCCCGAAGCCGGTCGAGATCCGCAAGGTCCTCGATGACTATGTCATCGGCCAGGAACGCGCCAAGAAGGTCCTGTCGGTCGCCGTCTACAACCACTACAAGCGTCTGCAGGCCCGCAGCACGAGCGGCACCCGCGCCAAGGACGAAGTCGAGATCGCCAAGAGCAACATCCTGCTCATCGGCCCGACCGGCTCCGGCAAGACCCTGCTCGCCGAGACGCTGGCACGCCTGCTCAATGTCCCCTTCACGATCGCCGATGCCACGACGCTCACCGAGGCGGGCTATGTCGGCGAGGATGTCGAGAACATCATCCAGAAGCTTCTGCAGAAGTGCGACTACGATGTCGAGAAGGCGCAGACCGGCATCGTCTACATCGACGAGATCGACAAGATCTCGCGCAAGTCCGACAACCCCTCCATCACGCGTGATGTCTCGGGCGAGGGCGTACAGCAGGCGCTGCTGAAGCTGATCGAGGGCACCGTCGCCTCGGTGCCGCCGCAGGGCGGGCGCAAGCACCCGCAGCAGGAGTTCCTGCAGGTCGACACCTCCAACATCCTCTTCATCGTGGGCGGCGCGTTCTCCGGCCTCGAGAAAGTGATCCTGCACCGCACCCAGAAGGGCGGCATCGGCTTCACCTCCGATGTGCGCACCAAGGACGAGCGGCCGAACGGCACCGACCTCTTCCGGGATGTCGAACCCGAGGACCTCATCAAGTTCGGTCTCATCCCCGAGTTCGTCGGCCGCCTGCCGGTGGTGGCGACCCTCGAGGAGCTCGACGAAGAAGCCTTGATGTCCATCCTCCAAGACCCGAAGAACGCCTTGACCAAGCAGTACAAGCGGCTCTTCGACATGGAAGGCGCGGAGCTCGAGTTCCGCGAAGAGGCCCTGCGCGCCATCGCCCGCAAGGCGATGCAGCGCAAGACCGGCGCGCGCGGCCTGCGCACCATCATGGAATCGGTGCTGCTCGACACGATGTACGACCTGCCGTCCCTCAAGGGCGTGCAAAAGGTCGTCATCGACGAGCTGGTCATCGAGGGCAAGAACCCGCCCTATATCCTGTTCAAGTCCGAGCCGACCGAGGAACCTGCGAAGCGGGCCTCGGGCGGCGCCAACTGACCGGATCGGAGTCACCATGCGCCTGATCACGCTCCTCTTCGCCGGGGTGGCGCTGCTGTCGATGGGCACCGCCGTGGCCCAGCCCGCGGCCGCCAAGCCCGTCACCCCCCGCACGGTCGTCCTCAACAGCAGCCTGAAGAGCCCTTGGGGCCTCGCCTTCCTCCCGGATGGCCGCATGCTCGTCACCCAGAAGGCGGGGTCGATCCTGCTGCTCGACGCACAGGGCGAGCGCACGATCGCCACGCTCGCGGTGCCGCCGGTCGTGTTCCGCAATCAGGGCGGTCTGCTCGATGTCGCGGTCGACCCCGACTTTGCGCGCGACCCTTGGATCTACTGGACCTACACCGAGGCGGGCAGCGGCGCCGAAGAGGCCCTCTCGGGCACCGCCCTGGCGCGCGGCCGCTTGATCGGCACCGCCCTGCAGGACATCCAGGTGATCTACCGGCAGGCCCCGAAGACCACCGGCGCCGGCCACTTCGGCGCCCGGATCGTGTTCCGCCCCGACAAGACCATGTTCGTGACGCTCGGCGATCGCCAGAAACTCGACCCCGCCCAGGACCTCGATGGCACCCTCGGCAAGGTCATCCGTCTCAACCGCGATGGCAGCGTCCCGGAGGGCAACCCGGGCATCAGCCAGACCCGCCCCGAGATCTGGACCTACGGCCACCGCAACCCCCAGGGAGCGGCCCTGCGCCCCGGCACCAGCGAGCTTTGGGTGAACGAACACGGCCCCCAGGGCGGCGACGAACTCAACCGCATCGTCGCCGGGCGCAACTACGGCTGGCCCAAGGTGAGCTACGGCTGCCCCTACGGCGCCCCCAAGGGCGAGGCCTGCCGCTACGGCGGGGGCGTCCATGAGCCCGCCTACGAGCCTCCTGTGAGCTTCTGGGTGCCGACCTCGTTCGCCCCCTCGGGGCTGGTGTTCTATTCCGGTCGTCGGTTCCCGCAATGGCAGGGCGATGCGCTGATGGGGGCGCTCGCCGGCACCGCCGTCTGGCGGGTGCGTCTCGACGGCAACCGCGAGGTCGCCCGTGAGCGCCTGTTCGCGGACCTACGCGAGCGCGTGCGCGACATCCGCGAGGGGCCGGAGGGCCACCTCTACCTGCTGACCGATTCCGGCAAGCTCATCCAGATCCGCGACTGACCGGCCGTGTGACGGGCCGCACTTGAATCGGGGGGCGGCCGCCCCCACCATGACCTCATGAGCGAGCCTATCCGAACCGAGTCCCTGCCGATCCTCCCGCTGCGGGATGTGGTCGTCTATCCGCACATGGTGCTGCCGCTGTTCGTCGGCCGCGAGAAATCCATCCTCGCGCTCGAAGCGGCCATGAAGGCCGACAAGCGCATCATGCTGGTCGCGCAACGCCAGGCGGACATCGACGACCCGAAATCCGCCGACCTCTACGGCATCGGCACCATCGCCACCATCCTGCAGATGCTGAAGCTGCCGGACGGCACCGTCAAAGTATTGGTCGAGGGCATCGAGCGCGGCCACGCGGGCGCACTGCAGGGCGGCCCGTTCTACACCGCCGAGGTCACGCTCGCCGTCGAGGTCGACAAGTACGACGAGAAAGAGCTCGAGGTGATGTCGCGCTCGGTGATCTCGCAGTTCGAGCAGTACGTCAAGATCAACAAAAAAGTGCCGCCCGAGGTGCTCACCGCGCTCGCCGGTGTCGAGGATGCCGGTCGGCTCGCCGACACCGTCGCCGCGCACATGGCGCTCAAGCTCGCCGACAAGCAGAAAGTCCTCGAGATCATGGACATCCGCGCCCGGCTCGAGCATGTGCTCGTCGCCATCGAGGGCGAGATGGATGTGCTGCAGATCGAGAAGCGCATCCGCGGTCGCGTCAAGGCGCAGATGGAGAAATCCCAGCGCGAGTACTACCTCAACGAGCAGATGAAGGCCATCCAGAAAGAGCTCGGCGAGATGGAGGACGGCGTCAACGAGGTGCAGGACCTCGAGAACCGCATCGAAGGCGCCGGCATGCCGGCCGAGGCCAAAGAAAAAGCCGTCGCGGAGCTCAACAAGCTCAAGATGATGTCGCCGATGTCGGCCGAAGCCACCGTCGTGCGCAACTACATCGACTGGCTCGTGAAGGTGCCCTGGAAGAAGCGCACCAAGGTCCTGAAGGACCTGCGGCGCGCCGAGAAAGTGCTCGACGAGGACCACTACGGCCTCGACAAGGTCAAGGAGCGCATCCTCGAGTACCTCGCCGTGCAGCAGCGCGTCGAGAAGATCAAGGGCCCGATCCTCTGCCTCGTCGGCCCCCCGGGCGTCGGCAAGACCTCGCTCGGCCAGAGCATCGCGCGCGCGACGAACCGCAAGTTCGTGCGCATGTCGCTCGGCGGCGTGCGCGACGAAGCCGAGATCCGCGGCCATCGCCGCACCTACATCGGCTCGATGCCGGGCAAGGTGGTGCAGAACCTCGCCAAGACCGGGGTCACGAACCCGCTCTACCTGCTCGATGAGATCGACAAGATGTCGATGGACTTCCGCGGCGATCCGTCCTCGGCGCTGCTCGAAGTGCTCGATCCGGAGCAGAACAACGCCTTCAACGACCACTACCTCGAGGTCGATCTCGATCTCTCGCAGGTGATGTTCGTGTGCACCGCGAACAGCCTCAACATCCCTGCGCCGCTCCTTGATCGCATGGAGGTCATCCGTCTGCCCGGGTACACCGAAGACGAGAAGATGAACATCGCGAAGAAATACCTCGTGCCGAAGCAGATGGAGAACAACGGCCTGAAGACGGGCGAGCTCACCGTGAGCGACGAGGTGTTGCTCGACATCGTGCGCCACTACACGCGCGAAGCGGGCGTGCGCAACCTCGAGCGCGAGGTCGCCAAGATCTGCCGCAAGGCCGTGCGCGCGCTGCTGATGGGCAAGGGCAAGAAGAAGGCCGTGACCAGCGTCGCCGTCACGCGGGACAACCTCGAGAAATACCTCGGCGTGCAGCGCTTCCGCTACGGCAAGGCCGAGGAAGAGAACCGCATCGGCCAGGTCACCGGGCTCGCCTGGACCGAGGTCGGCGGCGAGCTGCTCACCATCGAATCCGCGATCGTCCCCGGCAAGGGCAAGCTGCAGCACACCGGCCAGTTGGGCGAAGTGATGCAGGAGTCCATCCAGGCCGCCATGACCGTGGTGCGCAGCCGCGCCGCGGGGCTCGGCCTCGAGCCCGACTTCTACCAGAAGCTCGACATCCACCTGCATGTGCCCGAGGGCGCAACCCCGAAGGATGGCCCCTCGGCGGGCATCGGCATGTGCACCGCGCTCGTCTCGGCGCTCACCAAGATCCCGGTGAGATCCGAGGTCGCGATGACCGGCGAGATCACCCTGCGCGGCGAAGTGCTGCCGATCGGCGGCCTGAAGGAAAAGCTGCTCGCGGCACACCGCGGCGGCATCACGACCGTCGTGATCCCGATCGACAACCAGAAAGACCTCGCCGAGATCCCCGACAACATCAAGGGCAACCTCGATATCAAGCCCGTCAAATGGATCGACGAAGTGCTCGAGATCGCGCTCGCTTCACAGCCCGCGCCGCTGCCGGTTCCGCCGGCGGCGGACACCCCCGCCGACCCTCCTGCGGCCAAGGCGACCCGTCGCGGCGGACGCCGAGGCGGCAAGGGGGTTCCCGCGGCGCACTAAACCGCTTAAACTTCGCGCCCTTCTTGCAAGGGGTGCTTAGCTCAGCGGTAGAGCGTCGCCCTTACAAGGCGAGGGTCGGGGGTTCGATCCCCTCAGCACCCACCACGGTTGGAGCGGTAGTTCAGTTGGTTAGAATACCGGCCTGTCACGCCGGGGGTCGCGGGTTCGAGTCCCGTCCGCTCCGCCAACTTTTTTCCTAGGTGATGGTTCTTGTGGCTCGCCTCCCATCCGGGCGAGCGAACCGCGGTCGCTGGACCGACGTCATTGTGTTCAATAGGCGTATCTAGTAAATTTACTAGACATGTCTATCGAAAAGTTCCAACGCCCGTTCGTCAACCAGTTGCTGGAGCGGCTTCGACAGCCGCCCCCGTTCATCCAGATCCTGGTCGGACCTCGACAGGTCGGCAAGACCACCGGGGTCCGGCAACTCATGGCGCTGTGCGGGCACCCGAGCCACTACGCCAATGCCGATGATGTCTGGGTGAGCGATCGCAGCTGGCTGCTGCAGCAGTGGCAGCAGGCCTCGCTGCTCGGTGAAGGGGCGCTCCTTGTCATCGACGAGGTGCAGAAGATCCCCAACTGGCCCGAGACCGTGAAGGCCTTGTGGGACGCCGATCCGCGCCGCCTGCGGGTCGTGCTGCTCGGTTCGAGCGCGTTGCGCCTGCGCAGCGGTGCGACGGAGAGCCTGGCCGGACGTTTCGAGGTCATGCGCATCCATCACTGGAGCTTCGCTGAACTTGAGACGGCGTTCGGCTACGACCTCGAGCGCCATCTCGTGTTCGGCGGTTATCCCGGCGCGGTATCCCTCGAGGGCGATCCCGAGCGGTGGTACGCGTACATGAAGGACTCGATCGTCGAGTCCGTCATCGGGAAGGACATCCTGCACGAGCGCAAGGTGGCCAACCCCATGCTCTTCCGCCAGGCGTTCGCGATCCTCTGCGCGTATCCCGCGCAGGAGATCAGCTACACCAAGCTGCTCGGACAGCTCCAGGACCGCGGCAACACCGATCTGATCAAGCACTACATCGACCTCTACGCGGATGCGTTCCTGCTGCACGCCCTGCCGAAGCATTCGCCGAAGGCGTGGCTGTCGCGGGCGTCGAGCCCGAAGATGCTGCCGGCCTGTCCTGCGTTGTATACGCTGGCGCGCGGTGGTGCGATGACACAGGACGCCGAGCAGCGCGGTCGGGCTTTCGAGCTCGCCGTGGGCGCGGAGTTGCTGCAGCTGCCCGGCGAACTGCGCTACTGGCGGGAGCGCGACGCCGAGGTCGATTTCGTGCTGCAGCACCGCGACGCGCTCTACGCCATCGAGGTGAAGTCCGGCCGCCGACGGTCATCGAAGGGGTTGGACGCTTTCAAGACCCGTCAGCCCGACGCGAAGCGCGTCATCATCACCCCGGAGAACTTCGGCGCGTTCTCGCGCGCTCCGTCGGCGTTCCTCGAAAAGGTGGCGATGCGCTGACGGAGGACGGTGCGAAGACGACGCGGGTGCGACCCAGGCTGCGGGACGCGGGGGACTTGCGGACGACGATCTCGATCCTACGCCACGATCCTGAACTCCGTCGCTTTGGCGATCGGACGGACCTGACGGGCGACCCGCTTCATCTCCACGAAGCCGTAGTTCGACATGGTCTTGAGCGTCCGGGAGAGGTTCCCCGGTGACCGACCGGTGAGATCGGCCAGCATCGTGATCGACTGCGGCTGCGCGTCGCGTATGACCCGCAGCAGCGCGCGGTTGTCGTCGCTGAGCACCTCGGCCAACGAACGCATGGAGGTGAACCAGACCTTGGGTTCGGATGGCTTGGGCTTGTGCTCGCCCCGCGCGATCGCAAGCGCGCGCGCGCGGATGCGATCCTGCGGCAGGATGCCGATGACGACAGCTTTCATGAGCCTCCGTGGTGGCTTGGCCGCGTGCGCGTTGTCATACCCGAGGATCCGTTTGCCGTACGGTTCGTGCAGCGTCAGCGAGGATCTCCCCATAGAGTCAAAAGCGTGACGATGCCGGAGTCCTCGTCTTTGTACTTTATCATCTGCTGATAAGAATAGTTAGGTGGGGACGCCGCGGATCGTACCGCCGGCGTTCGACGGCGCCCTACAGGCATTTCTCGGCAGATGAGGCCGATTCGCGTCCACCGACAGCATCCGATGCAGGCTCTTCACGGGCATCCCATGTGAAAATGCATATCGGGATATGCATTACGGTGTGCATTTGCTAGACTCCGCCGATGACCAAACTGCTCACCAAACACATCGCCACCATGACCGAGATGCGAGAGCCCCATAAGGTGCTCGAGCGGTCGGGGGGAGAGCCCGTCGCGGTGCTGAGGAATTCGGCACTGGTCGGCTATTTCGTCCCCGCGGAAGCGGTCGCCGCGAGCCCGGCGCGAGCGCTGTCGGTGGCGGAGGCGATGTCGATCGCTCGAGGCCGAACGGCCAAGGTGAAACCGGTCCTCGACTATCTCCGGGATAAATGACCGGGGCTCCGTCTTGGGTGACGGTCTCCGCCGAGGTCGTGATCGCCCTTCACGATGACCTCCTCTCGGCGGCGGAGCTCCCCGCTCTCGCCCGCGACAAATCCCTCGAGGGTGCGCTCGCAAGGGTCGATCGTCGGATCGCCTACGGCCTCATCGAGGATGCGTTCGCGTTAGCAGCCGCTTACGCGGCGGCGATCTCACAGGGCCATCGCTTCAACGACGGCAACAAACGGACCGCGTTCCAGGTCATGGATGTCATCCTGACCACCCATGGCCTTGAGCTCGACTGGGACACCGAGGAAGCCGGCCAGCGGATGATCGAGCTGGCGCAATCCCGCATGGACGAATCCTCGTTCGCCCACTGGCTGCGCGCTCACGCGGGACGGTAGTCGCGCTGCTTGCGCAAAAGCACGAGAGTGGCGTCAGGCGATCGCCGCCAGACCCTTGCGCTGGATCACGGTCAGAAGCCGCAACGCGGGGCCGCCCGGCTTTTTCACGCCGCGCTCCCAGTCGGACACCAGGTTCTTCGAGACGTTGAGGTAGCGGGCGAATACCGGCTGCGAGACCTGTTCCCGCGCTCGGATCGCCTTGATCTCGCTCGGCGCCAACACGCTCGCCGGGGTCAGGCAAGCATCGTCGAACTCACGCATCGTCCGCTTGTCGATCGCCCCGATGCCGTGCAGAGCCTCCATCGTCTCGTGGAGGGCTGCAAAAGCTTTGCTTCGGGGCTTTTTAGCCATGCTTGATGCTATCACACAAAGTGTTACTGTTAAGCCATCAGTGAGTACGTCCTATAGATATTTCATGATTTTTCATGATACTGTCCGTCAATGGCTGTCACCCGCGAAAAGTTTGCGACCCAGATCGATGCCGAACTGCTCAAGGCCGTCCGCGAGCGTGCGGACATCGAGGGCCGGAAGATCCAGTCGATCGTCGAGGACGCGCTGCGGCGCCATCTGGCCGAACCGCAACCCGCAACCCCCCTGCGCGCCCGTCCGCATGTCATGAGGGCGTTCCAGGAAAGCACCGAACGCTTCCCGGGTCTCTACGATCGCCTGTCGAAGTAGGGTCGATCGATGGTCACGCAAGCCGGCCCACGGCCGAGGGACTATCTGACGCTCGATGATGTGCTCGCGCTGCACCGTGAGCTCATCAACCGTTGGGGCGGCACGCATGGCATCCGCGACCCGGGTCTTCTCGAGGCCGCGCTCTATCGTCCCCAGACGGGTTACTACGCCTCGCTCATCGATGAGGCCGCAGCGCTCTGGGAAAGCCTCTCCCAGAACCATGCCTTCATCGACGGCAACAAACGCGTCGCGTTCGCTGCGACTTTCACGTTCCTGAGGATCAACGGCCTTGTCATCACCGCTGGTGACGCGGACACCGAGGCGTTCGTCGTGGACCTCTACGAGAGGCGCGAGGTGAGGTTCGAATCGCTGCGGGTCTGGCTGTTGGCGAATACCGCCCCTCAGGACCCTTAAGTTTACTAAGGTGGGGTCGCTGCGGTGTGTGCCGCGGCGGGGGTCGCACCGCGCGCGCTATCGGTATCGGAGGCGACCTCGATCGCTAAAGATCGATCGGCAAAAGTGCAACCGGTTCTCGAGTATCTTCGGGGTAAATGACCGAGCGCTCCGATGCAAGGTCGCTCAGGTCAGTCGCAAGTCGGCACAGCCGAGGGCTGCCCCAGGTTCAGGCTATCCGACCACTCTTTGATGCGCTCATGGGGGATACCTCGCCCAGCATCAACCTCCGCGAGTGCCTCAAGCGTCAGCCGGTGGCGTTCCTTCTCCTGCTCAGCCGAGGCGGTCAGGACGCGGGTGTCGGGGGAGGGCATGGGGTCGATGCCTAATCGAAGTGAATCAGAATTAATCATATCCCGTCCCCAACCGTTTTTCCTCCGACCACCTTGCGCGCCCTCACCGCAACGCCATCAACGCCGCCTCCGGCGCTTTATCCAGCACCTTCAGGAGCGCCTTGGCGGCGCCGGTAGGGCAGCGCTTGCCCTGCTCCCAGTTGCGGAGGGTGTCGAGCGAGACATGGATCCGTTCGGCGAACTCTGACTGACTGAAGCCAAGCCGCCGCCGCACCCGGCGCACATACCGAGCGGCATCCTGCTTGGCGGCCGCATCGTCCTCGGCCTTGTGGGCGGCGATGTCGGCTTCGGTCGTCGCATCGACGCGCTTGGCGTCGATGTAGCCGACGGGCTTGGCGCCGGGCTTGCGGAAGTGGATCGTCTTGCCTCTCATGGAAACAGAGGGTAGCCCAATGGACTACCCTCTTCAAGGGCTCGGCGGCGTCGTGTGTGCAGCTCCCTCGAAGAGATATCTCAAAGAATCACAGAGCAGTGCCACGATGACCGGCAACGCCGGCGCGTCGAGACCGCTCCGCGACAGGAAGGTCGACCATTGACTCTGCTTCAGCGGGTGTTCCGCGAACGCTGCCGTCAATCCGACAGGCAGATTG
>CALGVD010000034.1 GCA_937920275.1 uncultured Pseudomonadota bacterium | reverse complement strand
GACCTCGCGCTCATCGAGCGCGCCGAGCTCACCGCCGGCTCCACCTGGCACGCGGCAGCAGGCTTCCACGCGCTCAACGACGACCCCAACATCGCCGCGCTGCAGGGCTACACCATCCGGCTCTACGACGAGATCGAGCGCGAGAGCGGCCAGAGCGTCGGTATGCACATGACGGGCGGCGTGAGCCTCGCCGCCTCCGACGAGCGCTGGCAGATGCTGAAAGCCGAGCGCGCGATGTACGAGACCATGGACATGGCGACGCGCCTCGTCTCGCCCGAGGAGATCCGCGAGATGTGTCCGCTCGTCGATCCGACCGGGCTCAAGGGCGGTCTCTACGACGCGCACGAAGGCTATGTCGATGCGCATGGCGCGACGCACGCCTTCGCCATCGCCGCGCGGCGCCGCGGCGCGGATCTGATCCTGCGCAACCGCGTGCTCGACCTGCAGCAACGGCCCGACGGGCAGTGGGACGTCATCACCGAACAAGGCCGCATCGTCGCCGAGCATGTCGTGAACGCAGCGGGTCTTTGGGCGCGGCGTGTCGGGCGCATGGTCGGCCTCGACCTTCCGGTGGTGCCGATGTCGCACCATTTCCTCGTCACCGACGATGTGCCGATGCTCGCCACGCTCGGTCGTGAGTTCGTGTCGATCACCGACCTCGAGGGCTTCACCTACCTGCAACCCCTCGGCAAAGGTGCGCTGCTCGGCGTCTATGAACGCGACCCGCGGCACTGGAGCCCGGAAGGCGCGCCTTGGGATTACGGCATGGACCTCTTGCCGCCCGATGTCGAGCGCATCCTGCCCGAGCTCGAGATCGGCTACGCCCGCTTCCCCGCGCTCGCCGAGGTCGGCATCAAGCGCTGGGTGAACGGCGCGTTCACCTTCACGCCCGACGGCAATCCGCTCGTCGGCCCCGTGCCCGGCAAGCGAAATCTTTGGGTGGCCTGCGGCTGTATGGGTGGGTTTTCGCAGGGCGGTGCGATCGGCCTCACGCTCTCGCAGTGGATGACGACGGGCGACCCCGGTCACGACATCTTCGGCATGGATGTCGCGCGCTACGGTGCGTTCGCCGCCGATGAGAACTACCTGCGCGACACTACGCGGCAGTTCTATGCGCGGCGCTTCGTCATCTCGTACCCGAACGAAGAACTGCCCGCGGGACGCCCGCTCAAGACCTCGCCCGTGCATGATCGCCTCGCCGCCGACGGCGCGCGCTTCGGCGTCACTTGGGGGATGGAGACGCCGCAGTATTTCGTCGCGCCGCCCCAAGACGGCGGGTCCAGCGGCGACCGCGCAGACGCGGCCTTCGTCGAAACCCTCACCATGCGCCGCTCGAACGCGCACGCTTTCGTCGCGGGCGAAGTGCGCGCCGTGCGCGAGGCGGCGGGCATGTTCGACGCCTCGGTCTATGCGCGCTATGAAGTCAGCGGGCCCGGCGCCGAGGCTTGGCTCGGCCGCCTGCTCGCCTGCCGCTTACCCGCCGTAGGCCGCGTGCGCCTCGCGCCCATGCTGGGGTACAGCGGCAAGTTGATGGGCGATCTCACCGTGAGTCGTCTCGCCGCAGATCGCTTCTGGCTCATCGGCTCGTACTATCTGCAGGAATGGCACGGCCGCTGGTTCCGCGACCTCTTGCCGCCGAGCGGCGTCACCTTCAACAATCTCTCCGACACCTGGACCGGCTTCGCGCTCTCAGGTCCCTGCGCCCGCGACATCGTGCAACCGCTCGTCGCCCGCGACCTCTCGAACGCCGCGTTCCCGTTCATGTCCTGCGGCGAGATGGAGATCTCGACCCGCGACACGCCGCTGACGGCGATGGTCGCCCGCCTCTCGCTCACCGGCGAACTCGGCTACGAGCTCTATGTGCCCGCCGCGTCGCAGCCCGCGCTGCTGCAAGCACTCATGGCCAGCGGCCACGAACGCGGCCTGCGCCACATCGGCAACCGCGCGCTCGATTCTTTGCGGATGGAGAAGAGCTACGGCATCTGGTCGACCGAGTTCACCCCATCGACGACCCCCGGCATGTGCGGACTCGATCGGCATATCGCCTTCGACAAGCTGGATTTCATCGGCCGTGACGGCGCCCTGCGGGAACGCGATACACCCTCGCCGCGCGTGCTGGTCACGCTCGACATCGAGGCGCTCGATGCCGACGCCTCAGGCTTCGAGCCCGTGAAAGTCGACGGCCGGCTCGTCGGTTACACCACCTCCGGCGCCTACGGGCATTTTGTCGGCCAAAGCCTCGCCTTGGCGTATGTGGACCGTGAGGTCGTGACGGCGGCGACGAGCACTGGAGCCGCCCTCACGGTGGATGTGATCGGCGAGACGCGCGCGGCGCGATTGCTGACGGCGCCCGCCTTCGACCCGAAGGGCGTGCGGATCCGGGGCTAGCGCAAGGCCGTTCCGGCGAATATGAGGGCTGTGAACAGCGAGAAGACGATCGCCCAGGTGTACGCGTGCTTCGTGCCGGCGAACAACCGGTCGTTGAGCAGGTGGGCGAGCCACATCGCGAGCCCGAATCCGACGATCGGCTGCCACCACGGCATGATGAAGAACGCGTAGATCGGCAGGGCAAAGAGCCCCATCGTCGCCGGCACCGTGAGGACGAGCAACACTTCTCTGGGGGCCACCCGCAGGGGTGCGGACAGGAAAGCGTCGTCGAACACCTGCCGCATGAAGCCCACGCTCGAGAGGGTGCAGAAGAGGCACAGGGTGTATTCCCAGATGTTCATCGTGGCCCACCTTTGCGGTCAGGCAGTCGCGCCTGAGTGACTATGCGGCGCAGATGGCGGCGTGGCAAGGGAACTATGAGCGCGGGGCAGGTGATGCCAAGGTCCGCCGAAGAGCGCGCAGATCTGTAGCTGACGCGTCCCCGGTTTCGTGGGTGTTCTGAATATCTTGCGCGTTCATGCAGAAACACGCCTCGCGAGCACCGTTGATCGTCATCGAGCGTATCGTTTTCCGCCATGGTGGATCATCGCTCGCGAATCGGTCCTTATACGGCGTCCTTCCGTCGGCAATGGCGCTTGTTCAGGACGTCGGCAGGTAGCGATGTCGTAAATCGGGAGATGAACGCTCTTGAATCCGACCAAGCG
>CALGVD010000033.1 GCA_937920275.1 uncultured Pseudomonadota bacterium | reverse complement strand
CGGTTTGCTTGCCGTGGTCTTGATGCAGACGCTCGCCTTTCAAGCGGCGTCAGCACAGGACGGGAAAACGGCTCTGGTGCCCTTGCCTTCGGTTGACGACTTCACGCGGGGCGAGGACGGCTTCAGCTTTGGTCTGGGGCTGGGTGTCGAGTACGAGTCTGCCTACGAAGGATCGGATGAGTTCGGCTTCGAAGCCAATCCCGCTGGTGCGGTGCAATGGCGACGAGGTGACGATATCTTCTATTTCGCGGGTGAGGCGCTGGGTTGGCGCGGTCTCCGTGCCGACAAGTGGTTGTTCGATGCTGCCGTGGCCTTCGACGAAGGTCGCGAAGAAAGCGATTCCGATGATGGCCGCTTGGATGGGCTGGGAGATTCAGAGGAGGGCACCGAGTTCGTGCTGCAAGTGCGCCGTGCGTTCGATGCTGATTGGCGTTATTGGCTCGATGGTCGGGTGGTCACGGGTGATAGCGGGCTTCTTGGGCTTTTCGGTATGGGGCGCCGCTTCGGTGACCGCAGCGACGGATCCGGTTCTGAGATCGGTATCGTTGCGGTCTATCACGACAGCGATCGTGCCAACAGGGATTTCGGTGTCAACGCAGCGCAGTCAGTGGCCTCCGGCTTGGCCGAGACGAACTTGAGCGGAGGATTTCGCTCGGTCGGGATCAACTACACCTACCGGAGTTTCATCAACGAGAATTGGCAGATTTTTGGTGAGGTGCTCTATGAGCATTTCAGCAGCGATGTCAGGCGCAGTCCGATCGCACGAGAGGACTTTGAAGCCGAGGTCGGCATCGGTTTCATCTACATGTTCTAGATGTAACGGTCGCTGATCGGTCGAGACTCCACAGAAGATCACTACGGGTTGTGGTCTGCCGGGCCGGACTTACGGGCCTGCTGCCTGCGCGCCGTAATGGGCGATCCGTTCGGCATGTTCGGCGACCCGGTCGAGCCAGCGCAGCGCATCGGTCTCGCGGAAGACCTCCGCCGGGCTGGGCATGCTGGCGGGCTCGCGCGAGAACGCCCCGCGTCGGTGCCGAAGTGCGAGACCTCGGATGTGGGCGAACAGCCGAGCGGCCTGACCAGCCTTGCGTGGCTTGGCAAGGGCTGCAGCGAGGGCTCGGGCAGGTCGTACCAGTCGCGGGTTGTCGGCCAGATAAGCGATTCGATGCTGTTCTTCGCTCCGTGAGGTCAGCCGACTGATATGGTCGGTCAGATGCATCAGCGCAGCCATCCGGTTCATCGGCTCAGGGCGATCCGGCGGCAAATGTAGTTGAGATAGCCAGGTTTCCAGCGCTTTGCGGGCTGGCTCCACCTGGCCTGGCAGGGCGGCCAAGGGGCGCAGGTCGCGTTCGCCTTTCGGCGCGAGGGCAGCCTGCAAAGCTTGACCGACGGCCTCGGTGATGGCCGTCGCCGTGCGCGCGGCGGCATCGAGCGCAGTGCCGCTGTCTGCCAAAAACTGCGGGTCCAGCGCCTTGGACAGTGTCACCGACCGGTCAGGTATGAGCCAGATCACCAGCGCCGCGAAGGATCGTGTCAGCGGCAGGAACAAGGCCGCACCCAACAGGTTCAACCCGGTGTGGAACAACACCAGTGCTGTCTGATCATCCGGCCTGGTCACCGCGTCGTGCAGTAGCGGCGCCAGCACATCGATCAGCAGCAACGCCAGCAGGGCTGAGATGAGATTGAACAAAAGGTTGGCAAGGGCTGCGCGCTGCATCTCGCTGCCGCCGCCCAGACTTGCGAGGAAACCCGTCAGGGTGGTGCCCACATTCATGCCCGCCACCATCGCTGCCGCCTGCCCGAAGCTGAGCGTGCCCGACCCCAGCAGGATCAGCGTCAGCGCGATCCCCGCCGACGAACTTTGCATCATCGCCACGAGGACCAGACCCATCGCCGCCATCATCAATCGTCCGGTCCAGGTGTCTCCGGGCAGCCAGTCCGATGGGATGTACCCATGCACCTCCGCTGAGGCGACCTGCATCAGATCCAGACCGATGAACAGCAGCGATAGGCCCGCCAGCATCCGGCCCACCCTCGCCACCTGGCCTGCGCCAAGGATCCCCATCAGAGACGCCACGAACAGGACAGGCAGCGCAAGCATCCCCAGCTCCAGCTTCACCCCGACCAGCAGGATGATCCAGCCAGTCATGGTCGTGCCGATGTTGGCGCCGTAGATCACGCCCAAAGATTGTGAAAAGCTGATCAGCCCCGCGCCGACGAAACCGATGGTCATCACCGTGACGGCCGTGGACGACTGGACGACGGCGGTGATGCCTGCCCCGGTCAATACGCCGCGCAAGGGGCTGGAGGTCATGCGCAACAGCCAGTGTCGCAACCTCTCACCGGCAAGCGACCGCAGCGCCGCTGTCATCGTCTCCATCCCGAACAGGAAGAGCCCGATCCCGCCCAAAAACCCGAAGATACCCCCGGTCATCGATCGGCCGTGTCGCAGGCTTGCTGGCGTTGCAGTGGATGCCAACGGGTCACCGGAGGCCGATCTTTGATCGCGGCCATCCTCTTCATCGCCCCAGCCCGAGGCGGATCTGCTTTTCGATCTCGATCAACGCGAAAAATGCGGCGCCGATGGCCACGATCAACATCCCGTCCATCAGCGGAACGGATCGTGTTCCCAGCACCGCCTGCAAAGGCGGCAGGTAGGTGACGGCGGATTGCACGGCGGTGATGACAACGACCACGATCCAGACTGTGCGTGTGCCGCGCGCTGCGGCCCAGGTCAACGAGGTGCTGTGGAGGTTGCGGATGAAGAACAGATGGAAGATCTCCAGCACCACCAGCGTGTTCATCGCCATGGTCTGCGCGAGCGCCAGCGGGTAGCCCTTGTCGATGGCGTAGGTGAAGATACCGAAAACCGCCGCCAGAAACAGGGTCGCGACCAGAACGACATGCCAGACCAAGGCGCCTGACAGGATGGACGCATTGCGGATGCGCGGCGGGCGGGCCATGGTGCCGGTCTCGGTCGGCTCGAAGGCCAACGCGATGCCCAAGGTGATCCCGGTGATCAGGTTGATCCAGAGGATCTGCACGGCGGTGATCGGCATGGCGAGCCCCATCAGCAGGGCCAGCACGATGACCATCGACTCGCCCGCATTGGTGGGCAGTGTCCAGCTGATCACCTTTTTCAGGTTGTCATAGACCGTCCGCCCCTCGCGCACGGCGGCGGCGATACTGGCGAAGTTGTCATCCGCCAGCACCAGATCGGCGGCCTCTTTGGCGGCCTCCGATCCCTTCAGGCCCATGGCGATGCCCGCATCGGCACGCTTCAGTGCGGGGGCGTCGTTCACCCCGTCGCCGGTCATCGCCACCGATAGGCCGCCCGCCTGCAAGGCCGTCACAAGCCGCAGTTTGTGCTCGGGACTGGTGCGCGCGAAGACGCTGGTTCCCACGACCTCCAGCGCCAGTTGTGCCTCGTCCAACTTATCGAGGTCGTGGCCGGTCAGCACATGGTCGGGGTTATCCAGCCCGATCTGGTGCGCGATGGCGGCAGCGGTGCCCGCATGATCTCCGGTGATCATCTTGACGCGGATCCCCGCGGCCTTGCATTCGGCGACCGCGACGATCGCTTCGGGGCGGGGTGGGTCGATCAGGCCGACAAGACCCAGAAAAGTCAGCCCGCCCTCCAGCGTCTCCGGGTCGATGCTGTGACCCGGTTCAGCCCGTTCCGCGAAGGCCAGCACCCGCAAGCCTTGCTTCGCCAACGCGTCGGCCTTGGCGTGCCAGTGGGCATGATCCACGCTGGCGCACATCCGCAGCACCCGCTCGGGCGCGCCCTTTACATGGGTCACGCGCCCCGCCGCGCTCTCGGACAGCACAGCCATGAAGCGATGGCGGCTGTCGAAGGGGAGGGCATCGAGTCGCTTTGCGCTCTGATCGCCGCCCACCTTGCCTGCAAAGGACAGTAGCGCACCCTCCATCGGGTCGCCTTCGATCGCCCAGGCTCCGTCCTTGCGGTAGAGGCGTGCATCGTTGCAAAGGGTCGCCGCCCGCGCCAGTTGTGCCAGATCACCGGCGGGCGTAACCGCCCCTTCGGGTGCATAGCCTTCGCCCGCGATGCTGAAACTGCCTGCGGCGGTCTCTGCGGCGGCCACCATCATCTCGTTACGGGTCAGCGTGCCGGTTTTGTCCGTGCAGATCACCGAGACCGAGCCGATCGCCTCGATCGCGGGCAGGCGGCGGACGATGGCATTCCTGCGCGCCATCGCTTGCACGCCGATGGCCAACGTGATCGTCATCACAGCGGGCAGGCCTTCGGGGATCGCCGCCACCGCGACGCCGACGACCACCATGAAAAGTTCGGCAAAGGGCATATGGCCCACAAAATAGCCCCAGACCAACAGCAGAGCCGCCACCAGCAGAATCAGGAAGGACAGCCAGCGCGTGAAGTGATCGATCTGCGCGACAAGGGGGGGTCGTCAGTTGCTCGACCCGATCCAGCAGCCCGCCGATGCGGCCGATCTCGGTATCCGCACCGGTTGCCACCACCAACCCCCGCGCAGTGCCCTGCGTTACGAGCGTGCCCGACCACAGCATCGACCGGCGGTCGCCCAGGGCAGCATCGACGGCGACCGGCGTCTGGCCCTTCTCCACCGGCACCGACTCCCCGGTCAGGATCGCCTCCTGTACCGCCAGACCTCGCGCCTCGAGCACGCGCAGGTCGGCGGGCACCTTGTCGCCCGCCTCCAAAAGAATGATGTCCCCTCGCGTGATGTCAGCGCCGTCCAGCGTCATCCGGTGCCCGTCGCGCAACACGGCGGCCTTCGGCGCCAGCAGGGTACGGATCGCGGACATGGCTGCTTCGGCCTTACCTTCCTGGATGAAACCGATGACAGCGTTCGCCAGCACCACGGCTAGGATCACGCCGGTATCGACCCAGTGCTGCAGGGCACCCGTCACCACCGCAGCTGCGATCAACACATAGATCAGTACATTGTGGAACTGCCTCAAGAAACGGACCAATGGCCCTCGTGTCCGTTGTTCCGGCAGGCGGTTCGGTCCATATTTGGAGAGCCGCCGCGCGGCCTCGGCGGCTGTCAGGCCATCTGGGCTCGCCCCCAGAGCGTTCAGGCAGGTCTCTGCGGTCTTGGCGTGGGGATCGGTCAACGGCATGGGATCATCCTCAACAACGCAGATGCTTTAGCAGATCGATGATCTGGCGCAGCTCGTTCAGAATGCCACATCCGAACCCACCCAGGACCCACCATGAACAATCCGCTGAACCCCTTGCTCGACACCCTCAGCCGACCGATGGATGTCGCGGGTCGTGTGCTCTTGGGGCTTTACTTCGTGATCCCCGGTCTGCTCAAAGTATCTGGGTTCGCGGACACATTGGCTTACATGGAACTCCACGGCGTGCCGCTCGCCATGCCGCTGCTGCTGCTAACCATCCCCTTGCAGGTCGGCGCCGGACTGGCGCTGATCGCCAACTGGCACGTTCGGACTGCGGCGTTTCTGCTCGCCGGGATGACGCTGCTGATCAACTTTTTCATGCACGATTTCTGGAACGACTATGCCGGCGGCAACGCGCAGCACGAATTGCAGAACTTCATCAAGAACCTCGGTATCTTCGCGGGGCTTCTGCTGCTGGCGGCACGACGTCCGGGAGAGCGCCGCGATGCGAACACCCCGTGACGACCGTTTCATGCTCGAGACACGCGCGTGGGTCGAGCGGGTGGTCATCGGCCTCAAGCTCTGTCCGTTCGCGCCGGCACCGGCGCTCAAGGGAACGATCCGCTACGCGATGAGCGAGGCCGAGACGCCCGAAGCCTTGCTGGAGGATCTCGCGACGGAGTTGCAACGCCTCGCCGGGTCGCCGCCTGAGGAACTGGAGACGACTTTGCTGATCCATCCGCAGGTGCTGCAGGATTTCCACGACTTCAATGATTTCTTGGAGGTCGCAGATGAAGCACTTCGGATGATGGCGCTCGAGGGCGAGATCCAGATCGCGAGCTTCCATCCGCAGTACCGGTTCGCCGACGCCGCGCCGGATGACATCGGCAATTCGACCAATCGCTCACCGTATCCGACCCTGCACCTCCTGCGCGAAGCGAGCATCACGCGGGCGGTCGATG